>JAYRMT010000260.1:0-3540 GCA_041912575.1 Fluviicoccus sp.
ACATGGAACGCGACGGCCTGCTG
The DNA here is from genome assembly GCA_041912575.1 of Fluviicoccus sp. Taxonomy (GTDB): domain Bacteria; phylum Pseudomonadota; class Gammaproteobacteria; order Pseudomonadales; family Moraxellaceae; genus Fluviicoccus. The sequence continues at coordinate 24 of JAYRMT010000260.1, forward strand.
GAACGCGGCGGGCGGCGCATCCGCATCCTGGACCGCATGCGCATGGAACATCTGGCCTGGCAGTACGTGCAGCCTGCCGCGCGGCAGGCCGGCTGAAGTCTTTAGGCAATCGCAACGCTCAGCAGTTGCCCCACCAGCAAAACCTCCATCGGGGCGCTGCTGTTGAGAAAGGCGTTGTACGCCTCGCCATCCAACACTTGCGTGCCGGCCTTGCTCCACGCGCCACCGAAATCACCGCCTGCCTTAACCAAGGCCACTTTGTCGCCGGCATTGCCGCGGATGACCAACCGCCCGCCTTCATCGGGAATCGCAATCAGGTCACGGACGTTCAAGCGAAGGGTATTGTTACCGCCACCTGTCAGGTCGACCACCTCGATCCCTGTCAGTCGCCCATTGCCCAGCGCGACCAGATCCACCGTTGCGTCAGCCACGTCAGTGCCAAGAGCCAGCGTGTCGCGACCGGCACCACCGTCCACGTCGAGTTGGCTCAGAACCGCCAGATTGCCGGCATTGAGGACGATGCGGTCGGCGCCCCCGCCGCCCAGCAGCGTATCCGCGCCGCCCCCGCCGATCAGGGTGTCATTGCCCGCGCCGCCGCGCAAGATGTCCGAGCCGGCACCACCGCGCAGGATGTCCGCGCCAGCACCGCCGCGCAGGATGTCGTCACCACCGCCACCCGCCAACAAGTCGTCGCCAGCGCCGCCGTCAAGGACGTCTTTTCCGGCGCCACCACGCAGGATGTCGTTCTGATCAGGTTCCGGCGCCGGTTGCGCCCTCTGCACCAACTGCGCCCAGCTGAAAACTTCCGTGCCGAAAACGAAGCGCTCCACAGCCACAGCCCCGGCCTGGCCCTTGATACGGATCGAGCCCTGCCCCTGCAGGGTGATCACCGCATCCACGCCGTCGTACGCCAGTTTGACCCCGCTGCTGCCGAATGCCTGCGTGCCTACGATCAAGGTATCCACATCCGTGCCGGTTTCATGAATCACGTCATGGGCACCGGCTCCCCCGTAGCGGTACCAATCCGCTCCGCCACCGCCGGCGAGCACGTTGCGGCCCGCTGCGCCGTCCAGCGTGTTGGCGGCACCATTGCCGATCAGCACGTTGTCGAGCGCATTCCCCTGGCCACTGATCGCGGCGGCGCCCGTCAGCGTCAGGTTTTCGATCCCTTCGGACAGCGCAAAGCTGACCGACGCCTGGACGGCGTCCACACCTCCCGCAGCATCCACCACCTGGTCGCCCACGTTGTCCACTATGTACGTGTCATCACCTAGGCCCCCGTTCATGTAGTCGGCGCCGGTGCCACCGTCCAGCGTCTGAGCGCTCGTGTTGGAAGCATCTGCCGAAAACAGGTAGTCGTTGCCGCCCCCACCCTCCATCAGCGCCTGGCCACGACGCTGGACCAGCGTATCGTTGCCGCTTCCGCCGCGCAGCACGTCGTAGCCCCCGCTGGCATTGTTTGAAATGAGCGTGTCATTCCCATCGCCGCCTTCAAGGAGATTGGAATAGACCTTGTCCAGAAACACCGTCTCGTCATTCAGCAGCGTGTCGTTTCCGACCCCACCGACCAGCATGTCCGAACCGGCCAAGTCATCGGTTATCTGATCATCGCCCGCGCCGCCATCAGCGTAGTCATCGCCGGGCTTGCCGAGCAACGCCTCCAGTTCCGCCAGGCGGGCGCCCAGGCCCGTCTGGGTCAACCGTGGCAACTCGTCCGTGCAGATGGTGTCATTGCCGCCGCTACCCAGGACAATGTCAGAGCCTTGTTGACCATACAGCTTGTCCGCGCCATCGCCGCCCAGGATGTAGTCATCGTAGTCGTTGAAAGTCGCAGCACCGGAATCTGCGCCTACCAGGGTGCGCAATGCGACGGCGGGATCGTTCATGTTCACCTGCAAGGGAACGATGGGACTCTCCGTAGTGACCCGTTCGAAGTCCAGCAACGCATGCCGGTCAACGACTCTCTCGTCGAGAATGCGAGTGACTGCCGTCTCGGCATACCCGCCGCCTGCGTAGCCGTACACCAGGGCGCCGCGCGAAGGCGATACCGGCGCACCGATCAGCTCGTAGCGCGGCCCTTCCCATGGTTTTGAGACCAGTTCCTCGCTGTCTGAAAACGCCTCACCGGTGATGCGGGTGGCATTGAGCTGGGCCGTGTGAAACCCCATGTTTCCGTGCGCGTTGAAATCGAAGTCGTCCGTGCTTGTGAACGTCAGACTCTGGACCAACGGATCAAGATGACCCGCCAAAATATTGTTGAAAGAAGTCCGAAAAGGCATCGGACTGGCGTGCATCCACGTCGCTGCACCGAGGCTAAATCGAGCCGTCGGGTGTCCTAGATAGTGGTAGACCGGATCGCTCACTACCGGCCCGAAATCTCCATAGATGACCTGGGCCGCCTGATTGCCCGCGGCCGTCAACACATCACCGCCGCCACCGCCTGCCATGGCGTTGACCCGCGCGCCGGCAGCCAGTTCCATGAAATCCGCGCCCGAACCGCCGTCTGCGTACTCCATGGCCGAACCATCCGGTAGCGCTCGCAACATGACGCGATCGTCGCCACCCAACAATGCCACGCGTCGGGCCGGCGATGACGCCGTGTCGATTTCGTTGGCCGAGTGATCACCCGCGCCGTAACTCAGAATCGCTTGCGCGTTGTCTCCGTCTCCTTGGAAAATCGTACGCGCCGCCGCAGCGGGTTCCCATGACAGGTTGACGGTGACTTCCATCGAGCTGTGACTCCACCGCCCGTCCAGATTGTCGCCGTCGGAAATGCTGTGGAAGTACTCGTGACGCACAGGCACTCTGAACGATTCCGCCGCATCGGGCGGCTCTGCGTCCTGCTCCAGCGTGATCCCCAGGTTCCCGTTCTTGAAGTTCGTGATGGTCACACGGCCGTCCACCACCAGCGTGCCGCCGGTCTTCAGATCCCCTTCGAAGTGGTAGGCCGTGCCGCCTGCGCCGACCCAGTCCTTGCCGCCTGGCAAGCACGTTCCCCCGGTCAGCGTGACACTGCCCAACAGCACCGCGCCCTGGCCATCCGCGTCCGTGATGGTGGCGCGGCTGGTCAGATCGGCGCTGACCACGTAGGTGTCGTGGCCCTGACCGCCCAGAAGAACGTCGTTCCCCGGACCGCCCTCAAGCCGGTCGTTGCCGGCGTTGCCTTCCAGCCGGTCATTGCCGGCCATCCCGCGCAGCACGTCGTTGCCGCCGCCACCGTACAGGCGGTCCCCCATTTCCCGGCCGTCAAGCGTGTCCGCGCCGTCCTTGCCGAACAGCACCTGGATACGCTGGGAGCTGCCCGCGCCCACCAGCACATCGGTGCCGCTGGCCGCGTCGAAGTAGCGCAGGTTCTGGCTGCCCTGCACGATGCCACCCAGGCCCTTGGCTTGCTCGTACGCGGCGCTGGTGAAGGCGGCTCGGTCAGCAATCCATTCCTGGGTGATGTTGCCTTGGCCAGTGGCGGGGTTGTGCAAAGAGAATTTGTCCGCGGTGGTCACGCTGGCGTCCACGCGCA
>JAYRMT010000261.1:0-3529 GCA_041912575.1 Fluviicoccus sp.
CCCATTCCTACCATGAAGAACGAAGTTCCAATTAAAAGCTTGAACCCTATTTTCAAGGACTACCGCCTCATTGACATGCGATTGCGGCCTATCTGAAGTAGTTAAGCACTCAAAAGCAGTTATTTCTTCTGGAGACTTATAATCAAATTCAATTGCATACCATAAGCAAGGCTTCTTTAACCCAGCAACAATACAAACACCGCTCTCTTTATAATCAAATTTATCTCCTTCTTGATAGATATGCGCCTTCTTATTTTCATCAAATTTGACTAGCCCTTGCCTAAAGCTTTTAATTTCGAACCCACTCGCAATACTTGAGCGTGGCATTAAAATCACCGCAATTATTGCCGAAAAACCACAACACATTAAGATCCCAATTTTACACACACCTTCCTCCAATAACATAAACATTAGAAATCGCAGGACGCAATCCATATTGCGTCACATTTCTGATTCAACTCCACCCTGTAAAATCCCCCCTCAAAACCACTCCTCCCGCATATCAAAACACGACCTATCCAACCGCGTCAGCAACCTCGCCTGCGCCCGGATCTCCGGCAACTCCCAATGGAAAAAGTACCGCGCCGCCTGCAACTTCCCCCGATAGAAATGCCCATCCCCCTCACTCAACCCGCCCTCGCCCAACCGCTGCTCCGCAATCACCGCCATGCGCAACCACAACCACGCCATCACCAGCTTCCCGAACACATCCAGATACAGCGTCGCATTCGCCAACGCCAGATCCGGATCCTCCGGCAAGGCCATCAACAAACGCTGCGTCAACCGGTCCAGCAAGGCCATCGACTCCGCCAGCGTCGCCGCCAGCTCCTGCAACGCCGGCAAAACCTCCGCCGCGCGCAGCGTCTCCGACACCGACTCATGGAACACCCGGTAACACGCCATGTCCTGCTGACCGACCTTGCGCCCCAACAGGTCAATGCCATGAATCGCCTCGGTGCCCTCATGGATCGGGTTCAGGCGATTGTCCCGGTAATACTGCTCGACCGGATACTCCCGGATATAACCGGACCCGCCCAGCACCTGCATCGCCAGCTCATTGGCGCGCGTCCCGTACTTGGACGGCCAGGACTTCACCACCGGCGTCAGCAGATCCAGCAGCAAGGTCGCGCGCTGGCGAGCTTCCGGCGTCGGCGCGGTCTGCTGGTCCTCGAACAGGCTGGACGCGAACAGGCACAAGGCCAGCGAACCCTCCGCATAGGCCTTCTGCGCCAGCAGCATCCGCCGCACATCGGCATGACGGATGATCGGCACCTGCTTCGACAGCGGGTCCTTGTTCGAAGGCAGTCGCCCCTGCGGCCGGTTGCGCGCGTAATCCAGCGAGTAGTTGTAGCCCTGATAGGCCAGCGCCGCCGCGCCCAACCCGACCGCGATGCGCGCCTCGTTCATCATCTGGAACATGTAGAACAGGCCCTTGTGCGTCTCGCCCACCCGGTAGGCCACCGCGCCGCCCTTCTCACCGAAATTGAGCACGGTGGAGGTGGTGTTGCGCCAGCCCATCTTGTGCAGCAGCCCCGCCAGCGCCACGTCGTTGCGCGCGCCCAGCGAGCCGTCGTCGTTGACCAGGAATTTCGGGCAGATAAACAGCGAAATGCCCTTCACCCCCGGCGGCGCGTCCTTGATGCGCGCCAGCACCATGTGCACGATGTTCTCGGTCAGCGACTGGTCGCCGCCGGAAATGAACATCTTCTGCCCGTACAGGCGGTAGGTGCCGTCGGGCTGTTCCACGGCGTAGGTGCGGATATCCGCCAGCGCCGACCCCTGCGAAGGCTCGGTCATCGCCATGGTCCCGGCGAAGCGGCCGCTGCGCATCGGCGGCAGGAAGCGCGCCTTCTGCTCCGGCGAGCCGAAGGCATGAATCAGGTTGGCCGCGCCGATGCTCAGGAACAGGTAGCCGGTCGTCGAAATGTTCGCCGCGTTGATGTAGGCCATCGCCGTGCGCAGGATGACTTCCGGCAGTTGCAGGCCGTCTTCCTCGTAGTCGTATCCGGCGGCGAGAAAGCCCGCGTCGGCGAAGGCGTCCCAAGCCGCCTTGGTCTCGGGAATCAGGTGGACGGATTCGCCGTCAAAAGTCGGTTCGTTGGCGTCACCCTTGGCGTTGTGATTGGCGAAATACTTCTCGGCGATGGTGCGCGCCGTACCCAGCGTGGCATCGAAGACTTCGCGCGAATGGTCGCGGTAGCGCTCGCGTTGCAGCAGACTTTCGGTGTCGAGGAATTCGTAAAGCAGGAAGCGGATATCGCGTTCGTTCAGCAAGGGCGTGGTCATGGCGTGGCCATCCGGTCAATCGGGGGATGACAGGCTTGTACCGTGTTTTCGGGGGGATGTCACGGTTCTGCGGTGAAATGACTCCTCCCCTGATAAGGGGAGGCCGGGAGGGGATAAAAACGATTGGACGGGCGTTGGCCTCGATCAAAACAGCGTGTTTGACCGTCTGTCGTTCAACCCCCTCGATCCCCCCTTCTCAGGGGGAAGCTCTGCGGCAGTACCAGGCCATTCAGGCGGCTGCGATGCGGTCCAGTCCGGGCAGGTAAAGCTTGAGGGCGTCCGGGATCAGCACCGAACCGTCGGCCTGCTGGTAGTTTTCCAGGATAGCGACCAGCGTACGGCCGACCGCGAGGCCGGAGCCGTTCAGCGTGTGCAGCAGTTCCGGCTTGCCCTCGGCATTGCGGAAACGGGCCTGCATGCGCCGGGCCTGGAAGGCCTCGAAGTTGGAGCAGGAGGAAATCTCGCGGAATTTGCCCTGCCCCGGCAGCCAGACTTCCAGATCGTAGGTCTTGGTCGCGGAGAAGCCCATGTCGCCGCCGCAAAGCAGCATGACGCGATACGGCAGGCCCAGCAACTGCAGGACTTTCTCGGCGTGACCGGTCAGTTCCTCCAGCGCGGCGTAGGAATCTTCCGGCTTCACCAGCTGCACCAGCTCCACCTTCTCGAACTGGTGCTGGCGGATCAGGCCGCGCGTGTCCTTGCCGTAGGAACCGGCTTCGCTGCGGAAACACGGGGTATGCGCGGTGTATTTCACCGGCAACGCGTCGCCGGGCAGGATCTCGTCGCGGGCGATGTTGGTCACCGGCACTTCGGCGGTCGGGATGAGGTACAGCTCCTTCTCGCCGCGCAGCTTGAACAGGTCTTCCTCGAACTTGGGCAACTGGCCGGTGCCTTGCAGGCTGTCGGCGTTGACCAGATACGGCGCGTAGACCTCCGTATAGCCGTGTTCGGTCGTGTGCAGGTCCAGCATGAACTGGGTCAGCGCGCGATGAAGGCGCGCCAGCGGGCCTTTCATCAGCGAGAATCGCGACCCGGCAATCTTGGTGGCGGCGGCGAAATCCAGATAGCCCATCGCTTCGCCCAAATCCGCATGATCCTTCGGCTCGAAGTCGAGCGTGCGCGGCGTGCCCCAGCGACGCACTTCCACGTTGTCTTCCTCGCCCTTGCCCGCGGGCACGCTCTCGTGCGGCAGGTTCGGAATGGCCAGATGCAACGCGGTGGTTTCGTGCTGCAGGGCCTCCAG
>JAYRMT010000262.1:0-3511 GCA_041912575.1 Fluviicoccus sp.
CGGCCCTGATCCCGCGCTGCTTGCGGTGGGTGATGAACGGAATCACGTGCGGGTTGGCCTGGCTGACGATGGTCTGGTTGACGTTGTGCAGGCGCGCCAGACGCTCTTTCGGCAAGTCGCCGTGCACCGTGCCGTCGATCCAGGTCTCGGTTTCCAGATAGGGCGTCTCGCGCCCGTCCGCCTTGCGCGCCCGCAATTGCACCGCCGGAAACAGCCCCGGCACGGCGCAGGAAGCCTGCGCCGCGTATTCCACCAGGACATCGGGCGAGGTCAGGTAATTCAGCACGCGCGGCTTCTGCCGGGTACGCGTGGGCGATACCGAAATGTTCAGGATGCGGCCGCTGCGCCGGTAAGCCTCCTGGAACGTGGCGCTGCCCGCGTTGGCGACAATATGCTCGAAGACCTGGCTTTCATCCATGGCGCTGCCCTTGCGCCACATCTCCGGCGGCGTCCGCCAGCGCAACGCGATGCGATGGATGCGGTCCAGCGGCTCGGAAAAGAGGGTATCCAGCTCCTCATCCGTGCGATTGCAGACGGCGGCGGCGACAATCGCTCCCATGCTGGAACCGGCCAGGGTTTTCGGCAGCAGATCCTGTTCCCACAAGGCCTTCACCACGCCCAGGTGATAAATGCCGAACGCCGCGCCGCCGCTCAGCATCAACGCCGGACGGCCGTAAACCCGCTCGGCCTGCTCGAACAAGGCCAGCTTGCGCGCGGTGCTCATGCCCGGCACGGGGTGCTCGGCCAGAGTCCGCATGACCGCCTCGACCTCGTCCAGATACTCCGTGACCAGATACTTCGTGCCCGTGCGGGCATAGAGATACAGCTCGGGGTTGTTCAGCTCGCCCAGATGGCGGTACACGCTTTCCTGCAGGACTTCGGCAAGCGTCGCCAGGGCGTTTTCCGCGCGCAAGGCGCGCATGCGGCGGATGTGGTCGCGGATCAGCGACTCGTGGAAAAAGCCGGAGCCATCGGCGGCGCGCCAGTCCAGCAGGCCTTCCGCCTCGTCAAGGGCGGCGGCGGCGGCCAGCCATTCGTCGTAACTGCCGGCGTTATCCAGGGCACGGGAAAGAGCGGAATAAGACGGATTGGCGGACATGGGGGACTCGCGCGGTCGACATCGGTACGGATATCCTGATTATCCGCCCGCGCTTCCGGCCCGGACAACCCCAAAAAGGACAGTTGTGCGGAAATAAAAAAGCCGCGCCCCGGATGATCCGGGACGCGGCCGGTTGCCGTCTCAGTTCTGTTCCTGCAATTGCTGCAGGATGGCCGGGTTTTCCAGCGTCGAGGTGTCCTGCGTGATCGCCTCGCCCTTGGCGATGGCGCGCAGCAGGCGGCGCATGATCTTGCCGGAGCGGGTCTTCGGCAGGTTGTCGCCGAAGCGGATGTCGTCCGGCTTGGCGATGGCGCCGATTTCCTTGGCCACCCAGTCGCGCAGTTCCGCCACCAGCGCCTTGGCTTCCGCCCCGGCCGGACGGGCGCCCTTCAGCACCACGAAGGCCACCACGGATTCGCCCTTGATCGCGTCCGGGCGCCCCACCACGGCGGCTTCCGCCACCTTGGGATTGGCCACCAGCGCCGACTCGATCTCCATGGTGCCCAGACGGTGGCCGGAGACGTTCAGCACATCGTCAATGCGGCCCATGATCCAGAAATAGCCTTCGGCGTCACGGTTGGCGGAATCCCCGGCCAGGTAATACTTGCCGTTGAACTCTTCCGGGAAATAGGACTTCTTGAAGCGGTCGGGGTCACCCCACAGCGTGCGCACCTGCGAAGGGAACGGTCGCTTGATCACCAGGATGCCGCCCTTGCCCAGCTCCACCGGATCGCCGGCCTCATCGACCACATCGGCCATGATACCCGGCAGCGGGAAGGTGCAGGAGCCCGGTTTGGTCGCCACCGCGCCCGGCAGCGGCGTAATCATGTGGCCGCCGGTCTCGGTCTGCCACCAGGTATCGACGATGGGGCAACGGCCGCCGCCTACCACGTTGTGATACCAGATCCAGGCTTCCGGGTTGATCGGCTCGCCCACCGAGCCCAACAGGCGCAGCGACGACAGGTTGTACTGCTTTGGCAACTCGCCGCCCAGCTTGATCAGCGAACGGATCGCCGTCGGCGCGGTGTAGAAGGTGGTGACGCGGTGCTCCTCGATCATCTTCCAGAAGCGTCCGGCATCGGGATAGGTCGGCACGCCCTCGAAAATCACCTGCGTCGCACCCACGGCCAGCGGACCATAGGCGACATAAGTATGGCCGGTGATCCAGCCCACGTCGGCGGTGCACCAGAAGACGTCGTCGGGCTTGTAGTCGAAGGTCCAGAGCATGGAGTTGACCGCGCCCAGCAGGTAACCGGCGCTGCTGTGCTGCACGCCCTTGGGCTTGCCGGTCGATCCGGAAGTGTAGAGGATGAACAGCGGATCGTCGGCGAGCACCCAGGTCGGCTCGCAGACTTCGGGCTGCTTGGCCACCAGGTCATGCCACCAGATGTCGCGGCCCAGCGTCCACGGGCCGTCCTCGTGCAGCACGCGCTTGAACACCACCACGCGTTCCACCGACTCGCAGCCGCCCATGGCCAGCGCCTCGTCCACCGTGTCCTTCAAGGCGACGATCTTGCCGCCGCGCACGCCGCTGTTGGCGGTGATTACCAGCCGAGCCTTCGCGTCGATGATGCGCTCGTTGACGCTCTTGGCCGAGAAGCCGCCGAACACCACCGAATGGATGGCGCCGATGCGCGCGCAGGCCTGCATCGCTACCACGGCCTCGATGCTCATCGGCATGTACACCAGCACGCGGTCGCCCTTGGTGATGCCCAGGCTCTTCAGGCCGTTGGCCAGCTGGCAGACCTTGCGGTGCAGTTCGGCATAGGTGACGCGAGTCACGGTGCCGTTATCGGATTCGAAAATGATCGCCAGCTTGTTCGCCAGCTCCGGCAGGTGACGATCCAGGCAGTTGTACGAAACGTTCAGTTCCCCGTCGGCAAACCATTTGAAGAAAGGAGGAGTGCTTTCATCCAGCACCTGCGTGAATGGCCGCTTCCAGCTCAAGCGCTCGCGGGCCAGCCCCGCCCAGAAGCCCTCGTAGTCCTCAGCGGCCTGACGGCACAGCGCATGGTAAGCCTCCATGCCGGACACGCGGGCCTTGACGGCGAATTCAGCGGGCGGAGGGAAGTGGCGGTTCTCGTGCAGGACGGTATCAATGGTGGACGACATGGACAGACTCCTTGTTGTGTTTTCAGCCCGTTGGCAATGCTGTGTTTTTAAGGGATTTCATGTCCGGTTGGAATGGGCCGCGCGGACAGGCGACGCCAAAATGCGCCAACCGGGCGTTTCGCGCCCCTTGCCGCTCTCTTCGGGCGCGCATTCCCGGCCGCCTGTCCGCGACTGCAGCCCTCCGGAATTGACCCTGTGATCGCCCCAAGGTAGATTGTGAATAGTATCTCATTTTCCAAACCCGGCTAGGGGAAGGCCGATACAGGCTCGATAACGCATGACCTCGACCGCAAAGCCGCC
>JAYRMT010000263.1:0-3501 GCA_041912575.1 Fluviicoccus sp.
ACACGCCCCCCCCCCACAAACCAAGGGCCGGTTCCCCGGCCCCCTTGCTCTCGGAAAACCCCTCAGCGCGGCCTCACCGAAATCCCCAACCGATCCGTCACCTTCCCGTCAAACGTCCCCCCGTTGAACCGCCGGTACTGCGCCTTCCACACATCCCACTTCGGATACAACGACCGCACCTGCGCCTCGCTGGTCAGCGAATTCAGGTCCAGCCCCCAGTGCGGCCGCGCCTGGAACTCCCCGAACAGCGTCCGCTGGTACTCGCCCAGCAACGGCTTGATGCCCTGGCTGTCGCGCAGCCCGATCAGCTCCATGAACACCGAATTCCGTCCCTGCTGCATGCCGATCAGCGCATCCGTCGCCTTCACGAAGCGGATCGCGATCGGCGAGGAATGCACCCGGCCCAGCTTGAACTGCGCATCCGCAATCGCAAAAGAACGTTCCACCGCCGCCACGGTCTGCCGCAGGTCGAAGGCCTCCTCCACCGCAATCGCCGGCGCGTTGTTCACCACACCGATATTGAACACCTTGTAGCTGACATTGGTGTAATTGTCGTCCACCTCCGCCGACAGCGCCTGCTCCAGCACCGGCTTGGCCAGGCTGGGGAAGGTATCGAGAATCCAGGCCAGCGGCTGGCCCAGCACCGTGATCAGGCCCGACGCGAAATCGGTGCCCGGCTGGCCGCGCTGGCCGGCGTCCTGCTCCGGCAACGGCGTCGCCGAACGGTAGCGGTTAGTGATCAGCACGGTATGGTCACCGTTGCTGTCCGCATAGGGCGTGTACTGCAACTCCCAGTGTTCCGGCGACGGCCGGTCGGCGTACACCGGCAGGCCCTGCAGCAGGCGATCCAGCGGCCCGCCCGGCTTCTTCACCTCGGACCACTTGGTCAGCGTGCGCACCTCGCGCATCCAGAATTTCGGTACCGCGCGCAGGGTCACCGCGTAGACCACGCCCATCGACCCGATCGACACCCGGGCCGCGTTGAAGGCGTCATCGTTCTGGATCAGCTCGACCGGAATCGTGCTGTCTTCCTCCAGACGGCCGCTGAATTTGGCGGGATTCGTGATACCGTTGGCCGGCTCGATCTGGACCATGCGCCCGCCCTCGACCACCATCTGCAGGCTGGCGACCTGGTCGGCGATGGGACCGTAGTCCAGGCCGGAACCGTGGGTGGCGGTCATCATCACCCCGGAGATGGTCTGGCCGTCAAAGCCGCCGAGGTTACGGAAGGCGAGACCGTTCTGGTCGAGGAAAGTATTGAGCTCGCGGATGCGCATGCCGCTCATCACGCGCACCAGTCCCGCCTCGGACGGATTGCGCAGGCGGGTCCGGTCCAGCGTCAGCGGCTGGTTGAGCTTTTCCGGGTTGAACATCACCTCGTTGGTGATGGTGATGTCCGACGCCGAGTGGCCCGAGCCGGTCATGCGCACGCGCTTGCCGTTGCTGCTGGCCATGCTGATGTAGTTGGTGAGCTCCTTGGCGCTGGCGGGCTGGGTGCGGTACTGCGGCGTGACCTTCTCGGTCTTGGCCCAGTTTTCCCATTCGTCGCAGCCGCTCAGGGCTGCGGCGACGGCCAGCGCGGCCGCCAGGCGGATGCAGGTGCGGTTCGGTTGTTGCATGTCTCCCTCCGGTGTTCTTGTTGTCGGGACGCCGGTCCGGGAGGACAGGTCATCCTGCATCTGTTATGATGTGAGCGTTGTTCATGTTTTTGCGAATACTCATCGGAGGGACTCGCTTTGTCAAGCGCCGTTGATCAGGAAATATCCCGGGAACACCTCAAGCGGGTGCCCAAGCAGGAGCGCAGCCAGCAGCGTTTCGAGACCATCATTGCGGAATCGATGCGCCTGTTCGCCGAAAGCGGCTACGAGGCGGTGTCGATGCGGGAGATCGCACGCGAGTGCGGCATGCCCATCGCCACCGTCTACCAGTACTTCCCCACCAAGCAGGCGATCGTCAAGGAAATCTGGCTGCGCTACAGCGACACGGTGCGCGAGCGGCTGGAAGGGGAACTGTCGGAATTCCTGCGCACGGGCGATCCGGCGCGGGGCGGCGACCTGATCGACAGCATGGTCGACCTGCTGATGGCCTTGCAGCTGGCCAGTCCGGCCTATGTGGAAATCTGGGCCTGCGTCGGCGCGACGCCGGAACTGCGGGAACTGAACGACCGCGACACCCTGCATACCGCGGACCGGATCATGGATGCGATACTGGGACTTTACCCGGACGCGGACCGGGAGATGATCGGCGGGATGGCGCTGATCCTGGCGGAAACCGCCGGCTCGATCACCAAACTGACGCTGTCGGTGTCAGAGGAGGAACGCGAGCGTATCCTGCGGCGCAGCAAGCTGGCCATGCGGCTGCTCTACGACAGCACCATGGCCGCTTACGCGGGTCCGCGCCGCGCCCCGGAGTAATCCGGAACGGGCGCGCGGGAACCGCCGCTTACTTGGTGAACTCGATCTCGATGTCGAGGGCCACTTCGTCGCCGATCATCGGGATGTACTTGGTCAGGCCGAACTCGGAGCGCTTGACCACCGTCTTCGCGGAGAAACCGGCACGGGTTTCGCCGCGCATGCCCTTCGTCGTGCCGCGATAGGTCACATCCAGGGTCACCGGCTTGGTGACGCCGCCCAGGGTCAGGTCGCCGGTCATGGTGCCGGTGCCATTGCCCTTGTCCACAATCTTGGTCGAGGTGAAGGTCGCCTTCGGGAACTTGTCGGCGGCCAGGAACTCGACCGGGAATTCTTCATCCGCCTTGGCGAAACCGGTGTTCATCGACTTGGTGTCCACGCTGACCTGCACCTTGGAGGCGGTCGGCGCCTTCGGATCGTAGCTGTAACCGGCATCAAAGCGGTCGAAGCGGAAGGTGTACATCGACAGGCCCATGTGCAGCACATGGCCGGTGATGCTGGCGTGGGTCTTGTCGACGGCGTAAGCGCCGGCGGGCAGGTTGGCCGGACTGGTGTCCGGACCGGCGGCGAACACGGCCGGGGCGGTGAACAGGGAAGCGGCCAGCAGGGCGGAAGCGAGGAAGCGGGACATGGTATTACTCCGGAATCAGGGATCGGGCTCATCCCTGCCGGCATCGGGCCGTCGGGACAGCGGGTGAGCACACAGTAACCGCCGCCCCCGGTCCGGACAAGGCGTGCGGCGTCGGGGATTGCCGGATGCCTTGTTTCCGTAACGAGAACGCTACGCGCCGGTGCGGCGGATGCCCCGGGGCTCGATGACGATCTTGCGTTCGCGGAACAGCGTGCCGATCGCCTGCTTGAAGGCCTTCTTGCTCAGACCGAAGATGGCGCGGATGGTCTCCGGCGGCGTGTCATCGCCCACCGCCATGTAGCCGCCCTCGGCCTCCAGACGTTCCAGCACCGTTTTCGCGGCGTCGTCCACACGGGCGTAGCCCAGCGGCGTCAGGCTGATGTCCAGCCGGTTATCCTTGCGCTGGCGGCGCACGTAGCCGGTCAGCGCCTCGCCCTTGCGCAGGCGGCGCGGGCTGTC
>JAYRMT010000264.1:0-3477 GCA_041912575.1 Fluviicoccus sp.
CGCGAAGCCATTTCCGACATCGTGACCAAGGGCAGCTTCCCGCAGTTGCTGCTGGCGCCGGTCAACTTCGACGCGCTCTACGCCGAAAGCGTCCGTCAGCGCCAGGAACAGCAAGCAGCGGGTAACGCCCCGCTGCAATAAGCGCCCTCGCTTCCCGGGGCAGTCACTGGGTGACTGCCTCGTCTCCCCCCGCCGTCGCACCCGCGAATCCGGCCTGACGCCAGGCTTCGTACACCATCACCGCCACCGCATTCGACAGATTGAGGCTGCGCCCCGCCCTCATCGGCAAACGCAAACGGTATTCCGGCGCCACGGCCGCCAGAAAGTCCTCTCCCAATCCACGCGTCTCCGGCCCGAAAACCAAGGCATCGCCCGGTTCGAACCGCGCGGCGAACGCATTGCGCGCGCCCTTGGTCGTCATGGCGAACACACGCTTCGGGCTCGCGCTCGCCAGAAATGCCTGCCAATTGTCATGCACCCGCATGTCGGCCCACTCATGATAATCGAGACCGGCCCGTTTCATCCGCGCGTCATCCAGGGAAAATCCCAACGGCCGGATCAGATGCAGGGATGCGCCGGTGTTGGCGCAGAGGCGGATGATATTCCCGGTGTTGCCCGGAATTTCCGGCGCAAAAAGGACCACATGCAACAAATTGATCATAAATCAACCAAAAGGATCGGAACTGAAAAAAAATACGGGGGGTGTGTCAACGCCTGACAGCGTCGAGCGTTGTTAAGAGTACATTCAGACGAATGTCCCAACAAACCGATTGAGGAAATACCCATGAACCTCCGCGCCGCTACCCTGATCTCCTCCCTGGCCCTGTTCGCCGCCGGTTCCGTGTTTGCCGCCGACGCCGCTCCGGCCGCCACCCCTGCTGCAACGCCGGCCGCCAGCGCTGCTCCCGCCGCCGACAAGGCCCCAGCGAAGGCCAAGCACCACAAGAAGCATCACCACATGGCCAAGGCCAAAGGGGATGCCGCCGCGCCCGCTCCGGCCCCGACCGCCGCGCCGGCTGCAAAGTCCGCCGCCCCGGCCGCCAAGTAAGTCATTCATCCCAGAATCCAGACCGGAGATCCCATCATGAAGACCCGTATCCTTGTTATTGCCGCTTCGCTCGCCCTGGCTAACGCCGGTGTTGTTTTCGCCGCTGACGCCGCCGCTCCGGCCGCCGCAGCCGCGCCGGCCAAGGATCCCGAGACCAAGCCTGCCGACGCCAAGCCCATGAAGAAGGCGCACCGCCATCATCACAAGGCCAAGAAAGCCGAAGTAAAGAAAGCGGATGCCCCGGCGCCCGCCGCTGCCGCGGCTCCGGCAGCGAAGTAAGACAACCGGGGCGGCCGGCACGCCGCCCCGTCAGGCCTTGCCCGGGAGGATCTGATGTTAGTTGCGGCAAACTCCGTCTTTGACTATGGTGCGCTCACACCCACCGGCGCCGGAACGGACATGACTGCGTCCCGAGATCCCAGCCAAAGCCTGGATCGCTTCATCCGCGAAGCCGGACGGCGTGCGCGTGTCATTGCCGAAATGGCCGTGCGCGACCGCGAGGCCGCCATGGACATAGTCCAGGACAGCCTGATGGCGCTGGTCAGCCGTTACGCCGACCGTCCGCACGACGAATGGGCGCCGCTGCTCCATACGATCCTGCAAAGCCGCATCATGGACTGGAGACGTCGGGAGGCCCGACGCGGCAAATGGTTTTCCTGGCTGCGTCCGGCCGATCCGGAGCAAGAGGAAGATCCCCTGGAGAACATTCCCGGACGCGTCGAGGATGAACCTCTCAACCGTCTTGAGCGGGCCGGCCGTATCGAGGATATCCGGCAAGCCCTTGAGGAGCTTCCCGAACGGCAGCGACAGGCTTTCCTGTTGCGAGCCTGGGAAGGCTTCGATACGATCACGACCGCTTCCATCATGGGTTGCAGCGATGGCAGCGTCAAAACGCATTACGCGCGCGCATTGCAGGCGTTGCGCGCACGGCTCGCCGACGAGAGCGGCGGGGAGGCCCCCTGATGAACCCGACATCCGATGACGATATCCTGCTGGCGCGCGTCCGCCGGGCCCTTGACACCGAGGCCGACCGTCGGGACGTCGAATTCGAGCAGCGTCTTTCCGAGGTGATTGCCGCCCATCACCGGCGCCGCTTTCCGGTTTCGCGTCGCTCCGTGCTGATGACGACAGGCGGACTGGCGCTCGCTGCAAGTCTGGCGTCCTTCTTCCTGCTGCCGCAACTTTTTGACAACACGTCCAACGACGCCGAAACCGCTGTGCTGGTGCAGCCGGGGATTGATCCGCAATTCCTGGACGACATGGACATGGTCAACACGCTCGGCGAAGACCCCGGACAGACCCGGTAGGGATGCCTCGAATGACCACCCTCGCCTCCCGTCGTCGTCGCCGGCTTGCCATGATCCTGCTGGCTGTCCTGCTGCCGGTCTCCGGTCATGTGCAGGCGGACGGTGTCCGCTGGGAAAAGCTCCCCGCCGGGAGCCAGCATGTGCTGCAACCGTTCAAGAACGAATGGCAAAACCTGCCGCCCGCGCGCCAGGACGCGCTCGCCACCCGTGCGAAAGAATGGCAAAACCTGCCTGACGCGCAACGGGACGCCCTGCGTGATCACTTTCAGCGCTGGGCCGATCTGTCGCCCGACAAGCGGGCGCAACTGGCCAGGCAGTACCAGACCTACCGGAAAATGTCTCTCTCCGAACAGGCTTCCCTGGAGCGCCGCTGGCGCTGGTTCCGCCAGTTGGCGCCGGAAGACCGGGCGGCATTTCGCGCCGCCTGGAAGTCCCTGTCGCCCAAGGAGCGGAACGACCTGCACGAGCGTTTCCTCAAGGCGACGCCGCAGCAACGCGCCGAACTCCGCCAGTCCCTGCTGGCGCGGCAACAGGCAGTCCCCAAAGCCGCCGCAGCGGCGGCTCCGGCGGGCGCGCCATCCCCCATCCCCGTCGTGCCAGCAAAGCCCTGACCGAGGGTCTACTCGTCCTCCTCCTCCCCGGCGACTTCCATCTTCAACTCCTTGATCTTGCGGGTCAGGGTATTGCGCCCCCAACCCAGGATTTCAGCGGCATCCCGGCGCCGACCGCCGGTCTGGTTCAACGCGGCGGTGATCATCACTTTCTCGAAGGCGGGTAACGCGATATCCAGCAGGTGATGCGTGCCGCCGGCCAGCTCCTTGCGCGCCCATTCGGCCAGAACCTGCTCCCAGGTCTGCACCGGCCGGACCACGTCATGCGTGCTCACCTGCTGCAATTCGGGCGGGAAGTCCGACACCAGGATTTCCCTTCCCGAAGCCATGACGGTCAACCAGCGGCAGGTATTCTCCAACTGGCGCACGTTGCCAGGCCAAGGGAGTTGCTGCAGGAAGGACGCGGAATCCGGCCGCAACACTTTGGGCTCAACGTTCAACTCGCGTGCCGCGCGCGCGAGGAAATGATGCGCCAGCATGGGAATATCCTCGCGGCGATCACGCAGGCGGG
>JAYRMT010000265.1:0-3476 GCA_041912575.1 Fluviicoccus sp.
CTGGAAAAGGACGGGGTGTATGCGGGAATGTGGGCGTTGCAGTTGCGGGAGGAGGAGACGGAGGGCTGAGCCGATAGCGGCTTGACCCTCCCGAAAGCCCGGTGATAGGTTCAACCAGAATCCCCCGCCGGAACCCGTCATGCGACCTTCCCTGAAAACCCTCGGCCTCGCGCTCGCGCTGTCCGCCCTGACCGCCGTCGCGACTGGCGGGCCGACCGCCAAACCGCCGTTCCGACAGGCTTTCATCGTCATCCTGGAAAACACCACGGCCGCCGCCGCCGAACAGCAGCCCTACCTCTCCGTCCTGCGGCAACGCGGCGCGTATCTCGCACAGCATTACGGCGTCACCCACCCCTCGCAACCCAACTACATCGCGCTGGTCAGCGGCCAGACCGCCGGCATCCAGCACGACGGCAAGGCGGAGCTCGACATCCGGCATCTCGGCGACCTGTTGGAAGCGAAAGGCAAGACCTGGCGGGTCTATGCCGAAGGCTATCCGGGTGGTTGTTTCACCGGCGAGGTCCAAGGGAAATACGTGCGCAAGCATGTCCCGTTCCTGAGCTTCAACAACGTACGCCTGAGTCCCGCCCGTTGCGCCAACATCGTCAGCGCCGACCGCCTGGATGATGACGTTGCCAAGGGAAAGCTCGCGGATGTCACGTTCTACATTCCCGATCAGGACAACGACGGCCACGACACCGGCCCCGTCTACGCCGACCGCTGGCTGAAAGCCCGGCTGGGCCGCTATCTCGACAATGCCGCGTTCCTCCGCGACCGGCTCGCGGTGGTCACCTTCGACGAGGACGACTACAGCCATGACAACCGCATCTACACCGTGCTGCTCGGTTCCCGCGTGCAGCCGGGCGCGACCGTGACCGAACGCACGGATCACTACCGCCTGCTGAAAACCCTCGAAACCGGCCTCGGGCTGGGTGATCTGGGACAGCAGGATGCCCCGGCGAAACCGATTGACGGCATCTGGTCTTCACGAGGCGGGAAATGAGTCCGGACGCGAAGACGCCGCGTACGGTTTCCCTGGTCCTGGGCAGCGGCGGCGCGCGCGGTCTGGCGCATATCGGCGTCATCCGCTGGCTGGAGGCGAACGGTTACGTCATCCAGTCGATTTCCGGTTGTTCCATCGGCGCGCTGGTTGGCGGCATTCATGCGGCAGGCAAGCTGGACGAGTTCGAGCAGTGGGTGCGCGCGATCACGCGCAGGGACATCCTCTCGCTGATGGACATTTCCTGGAGCAAGAGCGGCCTGCTGAAAGGCGATCGCGTGATCAACACGCTGGCCGAGCTGGTCGGCCACCAGACCATCGAAACCTTGCCGATACGCTTCACGGCGGTCGCGGCGGACGTGCGGCACGAGAAGGAGGTCTGGCTGACGTCCGGCAGCCTGTTCGACGCCATCCGCGCGTCGATTTCGCTGCCGCTGCTGCTCACGCCGCACTTGTGCAATGGCGTGCTGCTGATTGACGGCGGCGTGCTCAACCCGGTGCCCATTGCCCCGACCTTCAGCGACAACACCGACCTGACGCTGGCGGTCAATCTGGGCGGGCCGGTCGAGATCGCACCTCCGTCCGTTCCCGAAACGCCGGTCGCGTCGCCGCCGGTGTCCGTGATCCACGAAAAGATCGGCGGTTTCATCAAGCGCCTGCAGCCGGAAAAAGTGAAGAGCCTGACGCCGGACTGGGGCATCTACGACGTGGCGAACCAGGCCTTCGACGCCATGCAGAGCACCATCGCCCGCCACAAGCTGGCGGCCTATCCGCCGGATGTCGCCATCGAGATTGCCCGCAATGCCTGCGGCACGCTGGAGTTCGACCGGGCGGCGGAAATGATCGATCTGGGATACCGCAAGGCGGGCGAGAGCCTGAAGCCGCTCCCGGCCTGAATCGCGCCGGGAACAGGCTCCGGGCCGTCCGTCAAAGCACGGGATGCAGCAGCGCCTGCGCCTGACCGTGCTTGTTGCCGAAGACTTGCAGGGCGATCTGCGTGGCCGGGCCCTGGAAGTACTCGATGCGGAGCGTGTGCACGCCCTTGCTCAGGTTGACGGTGGCGAGGGCGGAGTAGGACGGCGGATGCTGACCGTCGTTATTGATGACCAGCACATCGTCGATGTACAGCTTCGAGCCGTCGTCGCTGAGGGTCTGGAGGTCGTAATCGCCGGTTTCGTTGACCGTCAGCGGGCCCTGATAGCGCACGCCGAACCATTCGAAACGGTCGCTCGGCACGCCGGGGAAGGGCTCGGTAAAGGAGCGCGGGCTGATGTCGATCACGTCGGTGTACAGCGACCCGATCGGTGTCATTGCCGAGAAATCCGGCAGAACCGGCGTGCCGACATCCAGCAGGTAGATTTCCCCCTTCCACTTGCCGCTGGTGTCGCCGAAATCCGTGCCGCCGGTGACCACCGGGCTGGTGATGTTGTCCTTGACGGCGGTGGTGTCGACGACCTGGGCCTGGAGCGTGGTCTTGACGTCGCCATCGGGCAGCGCGCCCAGCACATTCTGCATGCCGAACTTCCAAGCCTCCGCAAAGACCGCCGGCAAGGGGGAATAGGGCTGTCCGCCCAGGTCCTGCGTCCCTGCCTTGCCGTCCACCTGACCGTCGCTCAAGTCGCGCGACAGCTTATCGGCCAGCTCCAGCGCGGGCGTGTCGGAGGTCGTCTTCGCGGCGGCGGCCTGGACCAGTCCGGCCAGTTGCAGGGCATAGCGGTCCGCCGCGGAGTCGGTCAGTGCGGCCAGGTCGGCGGTCGAACCCAACGGCGTCGGCGGCTGATTGATGTCGCTTACCCCGACCACCTGTCCGATCTTGCCCACGGCCTGGGTGATGTTGGCGGGGTCGGTCAGCGCGCCGGGCAAGGTCTCCGCCAGCTTCACGGCTGCGTCGGTCAGCACGGTGACGCCCAGGTTGACGTCGCCGCTGACCGGCGCGGCGGCGCGCAGGGTAAAGCCGGAGGGCAGGCTGCGCTGATCGCCCTTGGCCTCGTCGAAATAGGTGCCGCCGCTATCCGGGGCGATCTCGACCACGATGCTGTCCACCGAGGTCGGAATCTTGAAGCGGGCCCGTCCGTCAGGCATCACGGGCTGGGTGTCGAGCAGGGCGTTGGTGCGCGCGTTGCGCAGCAGCACGTGGGCGTTGCTGATGCGGCCCAGCGAGGGGGTGACGGTGACGGTTGTCGTGGGTGCGGCGGCGGGCGTCGCGCCTCCTGCCGAGCTGTCGTCGAAAGGATAGCAGCCGGTCAGCAGCAGGGCGGCGCCCAAGGCGCTCAGGACCAGCGGACGGGGGGAGGGAAACCGGATCATGACATCGCTCCTGATGCAGTGGTTTTCCCTGATTCTAGCCCCGCCGTGTGGTGCGGGAAGACCGTTGGTCCGGTTCCCGCGTCATCCCCCCCCTTGCGTTACAGCGTCCAGGCGATTTTCAGCCAGACCGTGCGCCCGGGCTCGTTGACCCGCGTCGTTTGCACATAGC
>JAYRMT010000266.1:0-3358 GCA_041912575.1 Fluviicoccus sp.
CCCTCGCACCAGCATCTGGCCTGTTTCTTCATCTGCCAGATCTGCGGCAACGCCGAGGAACTGGAAGACATCCAGCCGCTGCAACTGACGCTGGCCGCCTGCGCCGAGCGCCGCGGCTTCCGCATCCGTCAGCCGATGCTGGAAATCACCGGCGTGTGCCGTCATTGCGCCGATCCGGGAGAAGCGTCGTGAGCGATGCCCTTCTCGAACTGGAAGATGTCAGCCTGCGGCGCGACGGCCGCGACATCCTGCGCCAGATCCGACTGGTGGTGCAGCGCGGCGAGATCGTCACCCTGATCGGTCCCAACGGCGCGGGGAAATCCTGCCTGGTGCGACTGGCCGCCGGGCTGCTGACGCCCTCCTCCGGCCGTCTGCGCCGCCTGCCCGGCCTGCGCATCGGCTACATGCCGCAAAGCCTGAAACTTGACCGCTCGATGCCGCTCAGCGTCGACGCCTTCCTCGCGCTGCTGTCCGAGTCGCCGTCGCGCGACGAACGCCGGGCCGTGCTCGAGGAAACGGGCGGCGGCGACCTGACCGAGCGTTCCGTGCACGCCCTCTCCGGCGGCGAATGGCAACGCGTGCTGCTGGCGCGCGCCCTGCTGCGACGGCCGGACCTGTTACTACTCGACGAGCCGATGCAGGGCGTGGACCTGAACGGGCAGGAAGAGTTGTACCGCCTGATCGCCGAGCTGCCCGCCCGCCACCGCTGCGGTGTATTGATGGTCTCGCACGATCTGCATCTGGTGATGGCCGCCACCGATCGCGTGGTCTGCCTGAACGGGCATGTGTGTTGCGCGGGACATCCCGAATCGGTGAGCAGTCATCCCGAGTACCTGCGCCTGTTCGGCCTGCAGGGCAGCCGGGGGCTGGCGGTGTACAGCCATCACCATGACCACGACCACGATGCGCACGGCTGCGTAAAGCCGCATCCGCACGGATAACCGGAAACGACACCATGTGGGACATCCTCTGGCCGGCCTGGCTGGGCGGCAGCCTGACGGCCCTCACCGCCGCCCCGCTCGGTTGCCTGCTCGTCTGGCGCCGCCTCGCCTATTTCGGCGACACCCTCGCCCACGCCACCCTGCTCGGCGCGGGCTTGAGCCTGTGGTTCCACGTTCCCGTCTGGGGCGGCGTGGTGGCGGTCTGCCTGTTGCTGGCGCTGGGACTGGCGCTGATGCTGGATCGGGATGACGTGCCCTCCGACGCCTTGCTGTCGCTGTTTTCCGCGACCACGCTCAGCGCCGGCCTGATCGCGGTCAGCCTGCGCGACGATGTTCGGGTGGATCTGCTCGCCTACCTGTTCGGCGACCTGCTGTCCGTGACGCCGGCGGAAGTTCCGGTGCTGGGCGGCGGACTCGGCGTGGTGGCGCTGGCCGTCATTGTTGCGTGGAAACCGTTGGTGCGCGCGGCCATCGATGAAGACCTGGCCGCCGTGGAGGGCTTGCCGGTAGTGCGGCTGCGGCTGCTGCTGCTGCTGCTGCTGGCGCTGGTGGTGGCCGTGGCGATGAAAGTGGTGGGCAGCCTGCTTATCACCGCCCTGCTGGTCATCCCCGCGCTGGCGGCGCGTCCCCTGGCCCGCGGGCCCGGGACCATGGCCCTGCTGGCGGCCCTGAACGGTCTGCTGGCGGTCGGCGGCGGCCTGCTGGCCAGCGTCTGGTGGGATACGCCGGTCGGCCCCGGGGTGGTCGTCGCCGCAACGACCCTCTTTGTCGCCGCCCGGCTCGCGCCGCGCCGGGCTTAACTCTTTCTAAACAGCGGGCTGCTTAGGCTCCATTTCAGGACTTGCCAGTCCGTTTCATGGGGATATTTCACCGAGCGACCCCGCGGCGGACTGGCGAATGCCGGAAGGAAAATGATAAAAGGGTCACAGTTCCAGGAAGGCCGGCGGACATCCCGCTGCTTTTCCCGCGCGGTTAACCTTGCCGAATTGCGACAATGACGACCATTCATGCCCTGCTGGCGGAGCAGGATCTCCCCGCCCGACACCGTAGTCGCCTGACCCAGTCCGGCCATTCGCCGTCCGCCCTGCAAGCCTGGGTGGACAACCTGCCGATCATGAACACGGCGGACACCGGCAAGAAGCTCTACCAGACCCTGCAGGAGCTGGCGACGCTGAATATTCCCGGTGACGACCGCTTCGAGCTGATCGAGATTCTCGAACCGGCCGTATTCAACCTGGTCAGCACCCTCAACAAGCAGATCGCCAACCAGCCGGTGCAGCTGCCGCTGCCCGCGCATCGCATCGCCCTGCTCGTGCAGTACCTCCATCAGCAACTGGTGCTCTGCTACAAGGTGGTGGCGGTGGAAACCGTGCAGAAACTGGAAGGCGGCAAGGTCGGCTTCCTGAATCTTGGCAAGCGCAGCGCCCGCCAGCTCGCGGCGACCGCGCTGCAGCGTGTGCTGTCCGAACAGGGACGCCTCCTGCACGATGCCTACATGCTCTACCGTCCGGTCCCTGAAGGGGTCTGGAAAGACGTACACGGATTCTTCCGTCTGGGCGAGTTGACCGATCTGCTGGATGTGCCGGTGAAGGACCGTCACGGCGTCCATGAACCGGAAACCACCGTCCGCCGCAGCTACCTGCGCGCCGTCATGCTCGGCGCCAGCCAGACGCAGAAATTGCGGCCGCCTGAAATCCACCAGCTCTATGCCGAAAGTGAAGTCTGGGCGGGCAGCCTGGCGATTTCCCATGAAGGCTCCGGCGTCGTGGTGTGCGTGCCGGAGGACAGGCCGCCGGTGTTCCGCCAGCGCGCGCCGGTTGCCGCCGACGCCTGGCAGGTACAGGGCGAGGCGCTGGTCCGGCACTTGCAAGAGCAGTTGGCCAATCCCGGCAAGCTGTCGCTCAGCCTGATCAGCCACCTGACCGATGTCTGGCGTCGCGGCAAGGAACGCATGTTCGAGCGCAAGCCCTGCGACAAGCAGATCCTGATCTGCCTGGGCCTGTCGGCGGCGCATTACTATCTGGCCGACCAGCGGGATTTCCGGGAGATTGTCCGTGGCGACGAGCAGGAAGTGGCGGCATCGCAGCCGGCCTACCTGTTCGGCCTGGAAGAGGACATCGTGCCCGAGGAACATCCCGACGCCTGGCAGATTTCCTACCAGACCGTGGATACCCGCGACCTCCCCGATGAAGCCGAAGAAGAGCCGGGTGCGAAGCCGGTGGTCACCTATACGCCCTATCGCGTGCAGGCGGTCAACAGTTCCCCCGGCGGTTACGGCGTGGTCTGGCCAAAGCCGCCGGCGGCCCTTCGTCCGGGTGAAATCGTCGCCATTTGTGAAGAGCGCGGCAAGAGCTGGAGCCTGGGCGTGCTGCAATGGGTGCGGCTGACCGGCGAAGGCCGGGTCGAGGCGGGGTTCG
>JAYRMT010000267.1:0-3317 GCA_041912575.1 Fluviicoccus sp.
CGCGCCTCGGACCCGATCAATCGCACCAGATAGTATCCGAGAAGGATGACGGGCCCCGTCATCAAGAACCAGAAAAGCGGGGAAAACAGCTCGCGCAGGTGCGACAGCAACAACTGCCGGCGGGACTGATCCAGCCGCTCTTCCGGCATCTCGACCGCCATGACATTCAGCCATTCCTGACGTCGCGCGATCAGCACCGGCGGCAATTCGCGATCCATGAACACCGGCAAAACCACCGCCGCCTCGAAGATCAACAGCCAGAAGCCATGGTCAGCCATCCCCATCACCAGGGCGGCAAAGGCCAGCATGGGCACCGCCGCCATCAGGGTGATCAGTACAATGTCACTCTGAACACGCGACGCCCCCATGTCCTGAAGCCAGTCACACCACCCCCGGAACGGACGCGCGGCAATCTGCTTCCATTCCGGCGTGACCATCTCCCGGCAAGCCAGCGCCATCAGGACCAGCAACAATTTCATGCAACGCGCTCCCTAAACATGGCCGGTCTCCTCCTGATCGTCCAGCAATCGCCGCAACAACGTCCAATCGAAGGACGGCCCGGGATCGGTTTTCCTGCCGGGAGCCACATGCTCATGCCCGACGATATGGTCGCCAATCGCCGGGAAACAGGTACGCAGCTGCCGGATCAGACGCGCCAGCACCGGATACTGACGCGGGTCATACGGCACATCATCCGTGCCTTCCAGCTCGATGCCCACTGAAAAATCGTTGCAGTTATCACGACCGTTGTAAGAGGACGAGCCCGCATGCCATGCCCGCTTCGTCAGCGGCACGTACTGGACCACCTCGCCGTCACGACGGACCAGCAGGTGTGCGGAAACCTTCAGTCCCGCGATGGCGGCAAAATAGGGATGACCGTCGGGGTCGAGACGATTACAGAACAAGTCATCAATATGCGCTCCACCGAACTCACCGGGGGGGAGGCTGATTCCGTGAACAACCACGAGCGACACCGGCATATGCGGCGGTCGGTCATTGCAATTCGGCGACGGACAACTTCTCGCTCCGGCAATCCATCCCTCGCCATCCATGATGGACATCATGCGCCCTCAGGGCTTCGCCTGCTGTTCGCTGAGCTGCCGCAGATTGCCGATCACCGACTCCAGCGCACGATCCAGCACCTGGGCTTCCTCGATGATGCGCGCCCGGCCTTGACTCATATCCACCGCAAGCTTCATGGAGGTCATTTCCGCGACCTTGATACCGCGTCGATTGGCGAAGATCAGCTTGTCCACCGAGCGTATGCGCGCCACGAGTTTATGGCGGTCCCGACGATCCGTCTGCACGAATTCGACCCAGCTTCCGACATTGAGCTGATTCACCTTCTGAACGTTGACATCATCGTTCGGAAGGGTTTCGGAGACCGCAGGAGAAATACTTTCACTTGGCAGCACGACGGCAGCCACCTGCTGTCCGGCACCAGCCTGGTTAATCTGGTCGGCCGAGATGACGCCTTGTTCAGGCGCCTCGGTTTTGGCCGCCTCCGGGTCCAGCACCGTCACCGTGGGCATGGTATGGCCGCCCATCAACTCCATATGCACCTGGGCCAATTCCCGGAGCAAACTCTCGGTGGCCAAGGCATCGAAATTGACGGCCGCCAACCCTTTTTTCAGGCTGTTGGTCAACTTGGGCGACACGTTCCGCAAACGGGTCACCCAATCCGGTCCCGGCTGCGGAATCACGCTCCAGACCAAGGCATCCACCACCTTGACGGCCTGTTTCCACGCCTCGGACTCAGTGCCCTCCTTCAGGCAATTGATATACAGCACATGCTTCCAGCCTTCCTGAAGCAGTTTGACCACCACCAAGGGCAATTGCCGGCCGGTCAGACGGCGATTCAAGGTCTGCTGCACCATGGCGCGCGCCATGTCGGCGCGGGCACGGCCCTCCTCAGCCTCACGCGTGCGCTTGTCGATGGCTTCGGCGCGCTTCTGCTGCTGTTCGAAGAAGTCCGTGAAATCTTTCAGGAGCTCATCAAAAATGCTCAGATCGTCAATGAATTCATTAAGGATCCGGAAAACGACCTCTTCAATCTTGGCGTAGAGCGCATCGCCGCCCGGATCTTTCTGGTTCCAGCCGATCCCGGCCTTCGCCAGCAGGTTCAGCAACTGTCGGGCCTTGTGGTTTTCGGCGTTGAAAAACGTCTTATCCAGGATGGCGACCTTGAGCAGGGGAATCTGCAAACGGCCCAGCAAGGCCTTCATGGCCGTGGGCAGGTCATCATCGTCGAGGATGAAATCGAAGAGCATGGAGACGAGATTGATCACATCCTCATCGGCCTGGCGCACTGCTTCGACGGTCCTGTCATCGGACTTCAAATTCTTGCGGATGCCATCCCGCACTTGGGTCACAGTCGGCGACGAGTCGTCATCCGCCAGTTTGGCTTTCGGCTGGAACTCTTGCAGCTTGGACAGAAGGCCGACCAGTTGCTCGGTCGCCAAGGCCTGGACCTGAGCCGTCGCGGCAATATTTTCCGGAACGATCGGAACCGCAGCGACACTCCCGCCGACCGCCTGCGCCGGCAACAGGCCGACGCCGCCGCCGCCCACATACTGTCCGCCGTGATAGGTCGCGCCAGTCACCACCGGGCCGGACGGTCCGCCGCCGCCCAGTCCGGCAATACCGCTGAGCCCGCCCGCGGCGCCGCTCTTGCTGATGTCATGCACGTCTTTGAGGAAAGAGAAAATATCCTCGGTATCAAGCTTCTTCTCTTCCTTCTTTTCCTTCGGTTTGTCCTGAGGCGCGTCCGAACCCGGCTTGGGCGCACTGTAGGTCACCTTGAGATCCGGCAGGACACCGGCGTCAATCATGAATTGATTGGCTTCCTCCAGCGCCGGCCAGAGATGCGCCAGAAACTCCTGCTGGAAGACTTTGAGGATCACGACTTTCTGTGTGACCGTCAGCGTCAGCGCCTTGATGCAATTCTGGAAATTCTGGGCGATAAACCCGGTATCCAGGGGAAAGTTGCTGTCGGTAAGATCGACATCCGGAAGCAAGTGCTGGAACCGTTGTCGAAGCAGCGCGAGGAGGTTGGCGTAATCCAGTCGTGTCCGCGCGACCATGCTGTCGATCGCAACCGTGATTTCCATGTCCTCCGAATTCACAAGGCTCAACTTGCTGAAGTCCACCTTGTCGAGATTGCCGGGTCCGGATTGCTCTTCCTTGGGTTTTTTCCGGGATAGCATGGTTTGGAACGCGGCGGCAAAACTCCGGGAAAACTCGGATTGAATCGCCTCACGACTTCGGCGACTTTCAACAATGATATCCATGTAGCGCTGCTGCTCGACCGAGCTCAG
>JAYRMT010000268.1:0-3265 GCA_041912575.1 Fluviicoccus sp.
CCGGAAGGCAAGGTCATCAACGCCCAGCTGTCCGTCGCGGGCACGTCCTACAACGTCGACTGGTACATCCCCGCCAAGACCGCCACCGCGCTGATGACCTACCAGCACGGTTTCTCGCGCGGCTGCGGCAACCATCGCGACACCGCCAAGAACATCATGAAGCGCGGCGTGATGGTGCTGTGCATGAACGCCTCGATGTCCGGCGGCAACCCCACCCTGGCGCGCGCCTTCGCCGACGTGCTGGCCTCGCGCAACGTGATCCCGCCGGGCGGCCAGGCGTTGCCGGTCAACTTCATTGTGGGCGGACACTCGGCGGGCGGGCATTTTGCCACCGAAGTCGGCCGTCGCCTGTTGGAAGACGGCTATCCCGCGTTCAAGGGCGCGATGCTGTTCGATCCGGTGGCGCAGGGCGGGTTCACCGACAACCTGGTCGCCATGTCCGCCGGCGGCAGCCGCCCGGTCCTTGCAATCACCGCCAACGGCAGCGTCTGCAACATGCTGAACAACGCCTACGGCGCGCTGCGGCAGATCCAGTCCGTGGCTGTGGCGTCCGGCAAGTCCGGCTTCGTCGGCCTGCAATTGACCGACGGCAGCACGCATGTCGACTCCGAAGGCAACAACACCGACCTCCTTGGCTACACCGCCTGCCTGAACCTGCCGCCGAAGGCGTCCAACACCGCCTACCTGCGCGACCTCTCCGCCGCCTGGGTGAACGACATGGCCACCGGCAGCCACGACAGCAACGCCTATCCGGGCGGCGGCTACGTGACCACGCTGATCAACGCCAACAAGGCCAAGGTCATCCAGTAAACCATTCCTTCACGAATCGCCGACAGATGGCGTTCGCCGCCGGTCCGCTGACGTCCCCCGACGTCGCGGGCCGGTCTACTATAGTCATGTCATATCCCAACGGAGTGGTCATGACTACCTACTTTGTTTCCCGCCATCCCGGCGCCCGTGACTGGGCCGAAGCCAGCGGGCTCCATTACGACATTTGCGTGCCGCACCTGGATCCGGTGCTGGTGCAGCCGGGCGATACCGTCGCCGGCACCCTGCCGGTGCACATGGCCGGCATTGTCTGCGAGCAGGGCGGCCGCTACCTGCACCTGTCCCTGGAGTTGCCGCCGGAAGCGCGCGGCCGCGAGCTGTCGGTGGACGAGCTGTTCCGTTACGGCGCCCGCCTGGAAGAATTCCTGGTCCAGAAACTCAATACCACCTGAACGGATGCGGCGGGGGAGCCGTCGCGGTTTTCTGCTAGAATCCGCCCCCAGTCTCCCCCAACCGAATCCGCATCCATGCACGTGTCCCATGCGCATACGCCCAGCCGCCTGCAGCTCAACCCGCAAGGCCGGTTGCGCCACTTCCTGACCACCGAGGGCCTGTCCCGCGAACAGCTGACCGAGATCCTCGATTTCGCCGAGTCCTTCCTCGGGCCGGACGGCAGCATCCACAACCAGCCGCTGCTGGCCGGACGCACGGTGATGAACCTGTTCTTCGAGGCCTCCACGCGCACGCTGACCACCTTCGCGGTGGCCGCCAAGCGCCTGAGCGCGGACGTGCTCAACATCGACATCGCCAAGTCCTCGAACAGCAAGGGCGAAACCCTGCGCGACATGCTGTGGAACCTGGAAGCGATGACCGCCGACATCTTCGTGGTGCGTCACCCGCATTCCGGCGCGCCGCACTTCATCGCCAGCCAGGTGACGCCCAAGGTCGCGGTGATCAACGCCGGCGACGGCCGCCATGCCCACCCGACGCAGGGCATGCTGGACATGCTGACCATCCGCCGCCACGCCGGGGACTTCACCAAGCTGACGGTGGCGATCATCGGCGACATCAAGCACTCCCGGGTGGCGCGCTCCGAGATCCATGCGCTGCAAACCCTGGGGGCGAAGGAAATCCGCATCATCGCGCCGCGCACCTTGCAGCCGCGCGATTACGAGTTGCTGGGCGTGAAAGTCTTCGAACGGCTGGAAGAAGGTCTGGACGGGGCGGACGTGGTGATCGCGCTGCGCGTGCAGAACGAGCGCATGGAGTCGCCGCTGCTGGCGAGTCCGGAGGAGTTCTACGCGCTGTACGGCCTGACGCCGGACAAGCTGCAACGCGCCGCGCCGAACGCGCTGGTGATGCATCCGGGACCGATCAACCGGGGCGTGGAAATCGCCTCCGAGGTGGCGGACGGGCCGCAGTCGCTGATCCTCAAGCAAGTGAATTACGGCATCGCCGTGCGCATGGCGGTGCTGACCCTGGCCATGCAGGGCCAACTGACCAGCCGGGGGGATTTCTGATGAACGCCGTGACTTCACAACGCATCCTCCTGACCGGCGGCCGCCTGCTGGACCCGACCGACGGCATGGACCGGATCACCGACGCTCTGGTGGCGGACGGCCGGGTGGTCGCTTACGGCGCGGACGCCCGCGCGCTGCCGCATGACGCCGTGCAGGCGATTGACGGCTGCCTGGTGCTGCCCGCCTTTGTGGACCTGAGCGCGCGCCTGCGCGAGCCGGGGGAAAAGCATCACGCCACCATCGCCAGTGAAACCCGCGCCGCGCTGGCGGGCGGTTTCGCGCATCTGGTGCTGCCGCCGGACACCCGGCCGGTCACCGACAGTCCCGCCATCGTGGCGCTGATCCAGGAGAAGGCCGAGGCCGCCCGCGCGGCGAAGGTCTATCCGCTGGGTGCGCTGACCAAGGGACTGGACGGCAAGCAGCCCGCGAACATGGCGGCGCTGCAACAGGCGGGTTGCATTGCGGTGAGCAACGCGCGCCAGGCCTTCGCCAATACCGAGACGCTGCTGCGTTGCCTGGAATACGCGGCGACGCTGGGGCTGACAGTGTTCTTCTATCCGGAAGAGCCGAGCCTGTCCGGCGGCTGTGCGCATGACGGCTTCATGGCCGCGCGCCTGGGCCTGCCCGCGATGCCGTCGGTGACGGAAACGGTGGCGCTGGCGACGCAGTTGCTGCTGGTGGAGGAGACCGGGGTGCGCGCGCATTTCAGCCAGTTGTCCTGCAAGGGCTCGGTGGAGCTGATCCGCATTGCCAAGGAGAAGGGGCTGCCGGTGACCGCCGATGTGGCGATGCACCAGTTGCACCTGACCGATGCGGCGATTGACGGCTTCAACAGCCTGGCGCACGTGCGGCCGCCGCTGCGTCGCGAGGCCGACCGGCTGGCGCTGTGCGCCGGGGTGCAGGACGGGACGATCGACGCGATCTGCTCGCACCACCAGCCGCTGAACGCCGCCGCGAAGCTGGCGCCGTTCCCCGCG
>JAYRMT010000269.1:0-3180 GCA_041912575.1 Fluviicoccus sp.
ACGGAAGCGGGCCGCAAGGTGTACTACGATGACATGCGCAGCCGCGAACCGGCGCATGACCGCAGCTGCACGGTCGGCGAGGTCAAATACGTGTCGTCCGACAGTGCGGCGCAAGAGGACCTGCATTCCGGATTCTGCTTCGGCAAGGAACTGCGCCTGAAGTCCATCCTGGAATACCAGATGCCCGGCAAGATGGGGAGCAGCATGATGATGAGCGTCCGCTACCAGGTCGAGGTGGTGGATCCCGATCCCATGCTGTTCGACGAGCGCCTGAAGCCGCTGCTGCACACCCTGCCCAAGCCGGGGAACCCGGCGTTGTACGATCCGGTCATCACGACGGCGGTGTTCGCGCCGGACAAGCAGTCGATCCAGGGCTTCGATGGCGGCATCCGCTACGGCGACTGGATCGGCAAGAATTAACCCCCGAGGCTTTCCGACATGCATTGTCCCTTCTGCCAGGCGCCCGACACCAAGGTCATCGACTCCCGTCTGGTGGCCGAGGGCGAGCAGGTGCGCCGCCGCCGCGAGTGCGCGGTCTGCAACGAGCGTTTCACCACCTTCGAAAGCGCGGAACTGGTGACGCCGCGCGTCATCAAGTCCTCCGGCAACCGCGAGCCCTTTGACGAGGACAAGCTGCGGCGCAGCATGATGCATGCCCTGCAAAAGCGCCCGGTCAGCATCGAGCAGATCGACACGGCGGTGCAGCATATCCTGCACCGCCTGCGCGCCACCGGCGAACGCGAGGTCAAGTCGCGCCTGATCGGCGAGCTGGTCATGGACGCCTTGCGGCAGCTGGACCAGGTGGCCTACGTGCGCTTCGCGTCGGTGTATCGCGACTTCCAGGATGTCGCGGCGTTCCAGGCGGAAATCGACCGCCTCAACACCCCGGACAAACCGGCGTGAGCGACACCGCCTTCATGGCGCGGGCGCTGCAAGTCGCCCGCGAAGGCCTCTATACGACCCAGCCGAACCCCCGCGTCGGTTGCGTTGTGGTTCGTGACGGCGTGATTGTCGGAGAAGGCTTCCATCCCCGCGCCGGACAACCGCATGCCGAGGTCTTTGCGCTGCGTCAGGCGGGCGAACAGGCGCGCGGCGCGACGGCCTATGTCACCCTGGAACCCTGCGCCCATCATGGTCGCACGCCGCCCTGCGCGGAGGCGCTGGTCGCGGCGGGCGTGGCGCGAGTCGTCATGGCGTCACTGGACTCCAATCCGCTGGTGGCGGGGAAGGGGCGCGCGATCCTGGAGGCGGCGGGCATCGCGACCGTCACCGGCGTGCTGGAGGCCGAGGCGCGCGCCCTGAATCCCGGCTTCCTGCGCCGCATGGCGGGCGGCCTGCCGTGGGTGCGCCTGAAGATGGCAGGCAGTCTCGACGGCCGCACCGCGATGGCCTCGGGCGAATCGCAATGGATTACCGGCCCCGATGCCCGGCGCGATGTGCAGCGCTGGCGGGCGATGAGCAGCGCGATTCTCTGCGGCGTCGACACGGT
This sequence comes from Fluviicoccus sp., assembly GCA_041912575.1. Lineage (GTDB taxonomy): Bacteria > Pseudomonadota > Gammaproteobacteria > Pseudomonadales > Moraxellaceae > Fluviicoccus. Next base: position 1,490 of record JAYRMT010000269.1, read on the forward strand.
GCTGGCGGATGATCCCGCGCTGACGGTGCGTCCGGATTCCTGGACGGACTGGCGGTACGGCGACCCGGTGCAACCCCGCCGGGTGATCCTGGATTCCCGCCTGCGCATCCCGGCGACTGCCCGCGTGCTTGACGATCCGGCGACCGCCGTGGTCGTGACGACGGTTGCCGCCGGTCACCCCGCCGCGCAGGCCTTGCAGGCGCGCGGCGTCGCGGTCTGGCATCTGGAGGCGGACGATAACGGCCGCATCCCGTTGCGACCCGTGCTGGAGCGCCTCGGCCGCGAGGGCGCGAACGAGGTGCTGGTGGAAACCGGCCCCACGCTGGCCGGGGCTTTCCTGCAACACCGCCTGGTCGACGAACTGGTGCTGTACTTCGCGCCGACGCTGATTGGCGGCGACGGTCGTCCGCTGTTCGGCTTCACGCTGGGAAAACTCTCCGAGCAACTGCGCCTGCGCATCACCGACATCCGCGCCGTCGGCCGCGACTGGCGGCTGCTGGCCGTGCCCGAGTCCGGGTGAGAGGACAGCGCCGCCGCCTTGGCGTATCCTTGTCCCCCTGTCTTTCCTCCGAGGTTTTCCGCATGTTCACCGGCATCATCGAAGCGGTCGGCGTCGTCCGCCAGATCACCCCGCGCGGCGGCGATGTCCGCCTCACCATCGAGTCCGGCAAGCTGGACCTCGCCGACGTCAAGCTGGGCGACTCCATCGCCACCAGCGGCATTTGCCTGACGGTCATCGAACTGACCGGCCGGGGCTACGCCGCCGACGTGTCCAACGAAACCCTCCGCCGCACCTCGCTGGCGCAGTGGAAGGTCGGCTCCCGGGTGAACCTGGAAAAGGCGCTGACCCCGAGCAGCCGCCTGGGCGGGCACATCGTCAGCGGGCATGTGGACGGCGTGGGCGAGATCGTTGCCTTCCGCCAGGACGCGCGCTCGCTGTATTACGAGGTGCAGGCGCCGGACGAACTCGCGAAATACATCGCCGAAAAGGGCTCGATCACTGTCGACGGCATCAGCCTGACCGTCAACGCGGTGCGCGGCGCGATCCTCAGCCTGAACATCGTCCCGCACACCGCGCTGGAAACCACCGTCGGCGACTGGGGCGTGGGCTCGCGCGTCAACCTGGAAGTCGACCTGCTGGCGCGTTACCTCGAACGGCTGTTGCTGGGCGAGAAGGCCGCGCACGCGTCGGGCGCCGGCGGTGTGACCATGGAACTGCTCGCGGAGCACGGCTTCCTGCGCGGCCGATGACCGCCTATCCCGCGCGGACAGGCCCTGTGCTATGATTCGCGGTTACTTTGCGCCGGTCCGTCCGGCGCGCCCCGCCTGACCGACAGGACCGAGTAAGCCCATGCCGCTGAACACCGTAGAAGAGCTGATCAACGATATCCGTCTTGGCAAGATGGTCATCCTGATGGATGACGAGGACCGCGAGAACGAAGGCGATATCGTCATGGCCGCCAGCCATGTCCGTCCGGAAGACATCAATTTCATGGCCAAGCACGCCCGCGGCCTGATCTGCCTGACGCTGACCCCGGAGCGCTGCCGCCAGCTCGACCTGCCGCTGATGGTCAACCGCAACGGCTCCAGCCACGGCACCAATTTCACGCTGTCGATCGAGGCCGCCGAAGGCGTCACCACCGGCATCTCCGCGCAGGACCGCGCCCGCACCGTGCAGGCCGCCGTCGCCC
>JAYRMT010000270.1:0-3169 GCA_041912575.1 Fluviicoccus sp.
CTTGCAGATCAACGGGATGGGGATACGCTCGAAGTTCTTCATCCGCGTCTACGTGGCCGCGCTGTACACCGCCGAGAAGACCGGCCGGGCCGAGGCCGCCATCAGCAGCCGCCAGCCGCGCCGCCTGCTGCTGTCGATGCTGCGCGGCATGAATTCGGCGACGATCCAGGAGTCGATGTTCAAGGGGCTGAAGGACAACCTGACGCCGGCCGAGATGACGGCGCTGCAACCCCGGCTGCAACAGCTCCAGTCGATCATGCGCACGGTGCCGGAAGTGGATGCGGGCGACATCATCCTCTTTGACTTCGTTCCGGGCGAGGGCGCCACGGTGTACATCCGGGGCAAGCCCCGGGGAACGCTGGCCGGGGACGAGATCAGCGCGGCGCTGCTGAAAATCTGGCTGGGCGGCCATCCGGTGCAGCCCGACCTGAAGGACGCCCTGCTCGGGCGTTCCTGAGCCTCAGGGATCGGCGTTGACCGGACCGATCACGGCGCCGTTGCGGGCGTCGATCAGCATCACGGCCAGGCCCCGGGAACTGGCCAGATGCAGCCAGCGCACGGTGTCCGGGGTTCTGCCGTAGTCGCGCGCCGCCGCGATGATCCTGTCGATTTCCGTGCGGGACGTCAGCTTGCTGTAGGCGAGCGGATAGGATGCGGCCAGCATCAGCGCCGCCACGCGACTGTAATCCACGTAGTAACGCGGCATGGTCTGGAGGTCGCCTTGCCCCGAGAGCGCCGACATCGTGACGGCCTGGGCCTCCTTGGGGTCGGCGGGCATGATCGCGCCGACGATGCGCGGCGAGGTGAAGCCCAGATCGCGGTACGCCGGGGCGGAGCCCGCTGCCAGCCGTTCCGGGGGCAGCTCGTTGGCGAAAACCATGTCGAACCGGTTGACGCTGGCCACGATGAATACCGGGCGCGACAGCACGATCGAATGCAACCCGTAGACAAGGAAACCGGTCTGAAGCAGACCGATGATCATCAGGTCGGTTTTGACGCCGGGCTTGTCATGGCGGTAGATGATCAGGGTGAGCAACGGGCCGATGACCAGGTCGATACCGGCGACCAGCATGAGCAGCTTGTCGGCATTGGCCATGTGCATCAGGGCTGGCGGATACCAGAACCCCAGCAGCCAGGCGGCAATGCAGCTCACAATAACCAGGCTGATCAGCAGGTGAAAGGCGGACGCTTTCCACCGACTCATGATGCGGTCTCCTTCATCGATCCGGTTGCGCGGATCATGGACAATCAAGGGGAATAGTTATACGAATCAATATTCTGGCTTGTCAATATCGCCCGGATGCCGTCGGAGGATGTTCCCGTATACAATAGGCGGGCGCTGGGTTGGCCGGATCGTGGCAGCACCCCGCGCGCCGCCCCTTGCCCGACGGATTCTCTCGCATGGATTTCCTGCTGCAACGCCGCCTCCTGACCTTCATCCTCGCGGTCTTGCTCAGCGCCGCCTTCGCCGCCGTATCGCTGATCAGTTACCAGGCTTCGCGCAGCTCCCTGCAAATGGTGCTGGTGCAGAAGGAGCTGCCGCTGACCTCGAACGCCATCTACGCCGAACTCCAGAAAGACCTGATCCGTCCGTATTTCATCTCCTCGATGATGGCGACCAATACCTTCCTCTATGACTGGGTGGACAGCGGCGAGCGCGATCCGGCGGTGATCAGCCGCTATCTCGGGGAAACGCGCGACAAGTACGAGGTGTTCACCAGCTTTTTCGTGTCCGAGCGCACCCGCAACTACTACAACGCGGACGGTTTCCTCAAGCGCGTGTCGCCGGACGCGCCGATCGACCGCTGGTATTTCCGCGTGCGCGCCATGAAGGACCATTACGAGATCAATATCGACCGGGATTCGTCCAATCCGACCGCGCTGGCGATCTTCATGAATTTCCGCGTCGTCGACCAGCACGGGCGTTATCTGGGGGCGACCGGGGTCGGACTGAGCATGAACCGGCTTCACCGCCTGCTGGCCGAATACGGGGAGCGCTACCAGAAGCGCATCTACCTGGTGGATCCGCGCGGCGACATCCGGCTGGGCGGAGAAACCGGTGGTCCGGGTCGCATCCGCGACATCCCCGGCCTGCGCGCGATTGCCTCGCGGGTGTTGGCGGGCAGCACGGGCAACTTCCGCTACGAGAGCGCCGCCGGTCCGGTCTTCCTCAACGTGCGCTACATGCCCGAGGTGCGGATGTTCCTGTTCGTGGAAGGGCAGGAGGGGGCCGAAGCGAGCCGCATCCGCGAGGCGCTGTACGTGAACCTCGCGATCTGCGTCGGCATCGTGCTGCTGGCGATCGTGCTCAACGACATCACCGTGCGGCGTTTCCGGCGGCGACTGGAAGTGATGGCGACCGTGGACCCGCTGACCGGGCTGATGAACCGGCAGGCCTTCGAGCTGGTGAGCGAGCGCCGTCTGGCCGAACGCCTTCGCGACGGCAAGCCCTTCGCGCTGGTCATGGCCGATCTGGATTACTTCAAGCAGATCAATGACCGTCTCGGGCACCTGTCCGGCGACCGCCTGCTGCGCGAAGTCGGCGCGCTGCTGCAAGGCGCGGTGCGGGATAACGACCTGATCTGCCGCTGGGGCGGGGAAGAGTTCCTGTTGCTACTGGATCATTGCGGTCAGGAGGAAGCCCTGCGGCTGACGGATGACCTGCGTTTCCGCCTGATGGAGCAGGCCTTCGTGCTGTCCGGGCAGCCGCAGCGGGTCACCATGAGCCTGGGACTGACCGTCGGTCGTCCCGGCGACACGCTCCAGGGCATGGTCGATCGCGCCGATCGCGCGCTCTACGCCGCCAAGCTGGCGGGGCGCAATCGCGTGCATGTGGCGCCCTGAGGCCCCGCGCAGCGATACGCTCCCGCCGTCTATTCCAGTCATGCCCGCCTCAGGGCACGTCGAGGCGGAAACCGTCTTTCGGGAAATGGACATGCACCGGGCCGACCCCGGGCGCTTCCCGCGCCAGAATCCAGCCCGACGGACTCTCGCCCGCCAGCACCCCTTCCGTGGCGATCCGCCCGTAATCCGACGGCGCGATCCGCACGGCTTTCCCCAGATGCGGCCCGGTGCGGAAGGCCTCGGGCACCGGCCTCGGCGCGGTGTCGCGCGCCGCCGCCAGCGCCTGTTCCGGGCTCAGCATCTCCGGACGCCCTTGGCCGAAGGC
>JAYRMT010000271.1:0-3164 GCA_041912575.1 Fluviicoccus sp.
AGATTGTAGAAGAAACGACCCGGATGCTCGAAGAGTGGATGGCGGACCCGGAAGTTCTTGAACCGGTACGGATCCTCCAGCGCGGTTTGCACACCTTGAAGGGTGGAGCGCGCATGGCCGGAGTGACAGCGTTGGGCGATATTGCCCATGAAATGGAAAATCTCTACGAAGCGGCCGGTTTGGGGCGTCTCAAGATTACCGCGTCGGGCTTGTCCTTGCTGCAGCGCTGCCATGACAGTATTGCTGTTGCTGTGGAGGATCTTCAGGAGAAGGGCGAGTGCCCGGGATTCAGTGATCTTGTCGATGCGCTGAAGCGTTACCTGGTGAATCCGGCTGGATACGAAGATGTCGTTCGTGCTGTTGCACCCAAAGTTGCTGCCGCAGCGCCGTCCGCTCCTGCTTCGGTGCAGGCGCCAAGCGCAGCTCCCGCGTTGAACTTGACGCCGGTTGACCTCTCGGGCATTCCCTCCATGATGGGCAATTTCCGCAAGGCGGAAAGCGCGCAGCAGGCCGCTCAGGAAATGATCCGGGTTTCTTCGGAACTGATGGAAAAGCTGATCAACCTGGCCGGCGAATCCTCGATCATCCGCTCCCGCGTTGAAATGGGTGTGCATGGATTTGCGCAGACTGTGGAAGAAATGGGCGCGACCGTGCAACGTCTGGCCGACCAGCTGCGCCGGATGCAGGGCGAGCTTGAAGCCCAGATCATCGCGCAACATACCGATGACAGCACCAAGTACGCCGACTTCGACCCGCTGGAAATGGACCAGTACTCCTCGGTTAACCAGCTCTCCAAGTCGCTGTATGAATCGGCTTCCGACTTGATGGACATCAAGGTGACGCTGATTGAAAAGGCGCGCGATACCGAAACGCTCCTGCTGCAACAGTCCCGTCTGAACACGGAACTGCAGGAAGGTCTGATGAGTTCGCGGATGGTGCCGTTCTCCCGACTGGTGCCGCGTCTGCAACGGATTGTCCGCCAAACGTCCCAGGAACTGCACAAGCCGGCTGAACTGCACGTGATCAACGCCGAAGGGGAAATGGACCGTACGCTGTTGGAGCGTCTGGTGGCCCCGCTGGAGCACATGCTCCGGAACGCGGTTGACCATGGACTGGAAAACCCCGAGGAGCGCGCGGCTGCCGGTAAGGAGTCGATGGGACGCGTCAGCCTGTCGATTTCCCGTGAAGGCGGTGAAGTCGTGCTGCACCTGACCGATGACGGCAAGGGCATTAATGTGGACGCTGTCCGCAAGAAGGCCCTTGAGCGCGGTCTGATCGAGGAAGGCCAGACCATCAGTGACCGCGAGCTGCTGCAGTTCATCTTCCATGCCGGCTTCTCCACGGCGCAGAAGGTGACGCAGATTTCCGGTCGTGGCGTGGGCATGGACGTCGTGCAGAGCGAGATCAAGCAACTCGGCGGCGTGGTCAGCATCCAGTCCGAACGCGGCAAGGGCACCACCTTCGTGTTGCGTCTGCCGTTCACCGTAGCCGTCAGCCGCGCGCTGATGGTTCGGATCGGCGAGGATGTCTACGCGATTCCCTTGTCACAGATCGAGGGTATCGTCCGCGCCAGCCCCTACGAGCTGGAAACTTACTACAGTCCGGATGCTCCTCCCTTCGTATACGCTGGCCTGAGCTACAAGCTGCACTATCTCGGTGAGTTTGTGCACGGTGTGCGCACTCCGAGCCTGTTTGGCCAGACCTTGCCGCTGCCGATCCTGCTGGTGCGTGGCGGCGATCAACGGGTCTCCATCCAGGTGGACCAGCTGATCGGCTCACGTGAAATTGTCGTGAAGTCGGTTGGCGCCCAATTGGCAAGCGTGGCCGGCATCTCCGGCGCGACGATCCTCGGCGACGGCTCCGTGGTCATCATTCTTGACGTCGTGGCCATGCTGCGCGCCGCAGCTATCCAGCGCCCGCGGCTCAAGACAGCCGAGAAGGGGCCCGAAACGGCGCCGGTTCCGGAAAAGGCGACCAAGACGGTCATGGTGGTCGACGACTCGGTTACCGTGCGCAAGGTGACGTCGCGTCTTCTGGAACGTCACGGCTACGACGTCGTGCTCGCCAAGGACGGTCTGGATGCCATTTCGAAACTGGAGGAAATCCGTCCGGATATCATGCTGCTCGATATCGAAATGCCGCGCATGGACGGTTTCGAAGTCGCTTCGCTGGTGCGGCACAACCCCAATCTCACCGGTTTGCCGATCATCATGATCACCTCGCGTACCGGTGAGAAACACCGTGAGCGGGCGTTCCAGATCGGCGTGAACTGTTACATGGGCAAACCCTTCCAGGAGCAACAGCTGCTGGATACGATCGGTGAACTCCTGGCGGCTCCCGTGGCGAGATAAGTGCCATGACCCAGACCCACAATCCGCGCGTCGCCATCGTTTCAGACTCGAGTCTGCAGCGTTTGGCGCTCTCGCATGCGGTCAAGGGGCATGGTTACGATCTGGTCCTGAACATCCCGCCTGAGCGGTTGGATGAGAAGGTCCTGCGCAACACCCAGACCGATGTCTGGCTGGTCGATCTCCAGCATGAGGATGATGATCTGCTGGACAGGCTGCTCGCCTGCGAGACCCTGATCCTTTTCGGATTGGAACCGGCGCCCAATCAGGGAACCCGGCAGTATCCTCGCTGGGAGCGCCGGGTCTTTATCAAGCTGCACGACATCATCGGCCTGCCCGTAGTCTCGGAATCGCTGGAGAAGCTGGAGCGAAGTTTCTTCAAGCCCACGGCGGAACGGCAATTGCAGGTTCCCAAGGCTTTGATCGAGCGTCGCCAATCACGACGGATCGAGTATGTTTGCGTGCTGGCGGCCTCGTTGGGCGGACCGGCAGCGGTCAAGGAGTTCCTGGATTATCTGCCGCAGGGTCTTCCGGTGGCTTTCCTGCTGGCCCAGCATATTGATGTCCGCATGCAGGAGTCCCTGACGCGCGTGCTTATCCGGCACAACCACATGCCCTGCCGGATCGGCCGGGAAGGGGATAGTCTCAAGCTTGGCGAGTTGCTGATCGCTCCGGTGGAACACGAGATCGACTTCAGTGCCGATGGACAGGTCATTGAACGCGACAACGGCTGGGACGGACCGTATTCGCCGTCGATCGATCAGTTGCTGGCGAACGTCAGCCGCCGTTTCGGCAAGCGGACCATCGCTGTCATAT
>JAYRMT010000272.1:0-3139 GCA_041912575.1 Fluviicoccus sp.
GGGTATCGAGGGCCAGCGCCCGTTTCAGGTCCTCGATCGGCGTCACGCCATCCACCAGCCAGGACACCTCATCGCGGCGCACGATCTGCTCCTCCCCGAACGGATTGACCAGGTCGCCCATCAGGGTTTTCATGACGTCGTTGAGGGTGACGATGCCGACCAGCAGCGCGTACTCGTTGAGGATGATCGCCAGATCCTGGTTGGTCACCTTGAAGCGCTCCAGCAGCTCCGAGAGCGTCAGCGAATCGGGGATCGCCAGTACATGCCGGACGGCCAGCTCGCGGTTGAGGGAAATCGGCTGCTGGATCAGCGTGCGCTTGAGGATGTCCTTCGACTCCACGAAGCCGACCACCGCGTCGATCCGGTCGTCGCACACAATGAACTTGGAGTGCGGATGACCGGCGATCTTGTCGCGCAGCGCCGCCTCGTCGTCCTGGAGACGCAGGAACACCACGCTGTCGCGCGGCGTCATGGCAAAGGTGACCGTACGCGTGTCCAGTTCGAACACATTCTCGATCAGGTGCTGTTCCTGCCGCGCCAGCGCGCCGGATTCGGTGCCCGCCTCCACCATCGCGGACACATCGTCAAAGGTCACCTGCTCCTCCCGTACGGCGCGGATGCCGAACAGCCGGAACAGGCCGGACGTCAGCCCGTCGTACATGATCACGACGGGCTTGAGCACGGTCAGGCAGACGCCGATCGGCCCCACCACCCGCACCGCCACCAGTTCCGGCCAGGTCATGGCCAGCCGCTTCGGCACCAGATCGGCGAAGACGATGAACAGGGATGTCACCACCACAAAGGACAACAGGAAGCTGATGCGGTCGATCAACGGGTCCGCGCCGAACAAGGCCTTCAGGGCTTCCGCCAGATAAGGGGACAGGGCCTGCTCGCCCAGGATGCCGCCGAGGATGGCGATGGCGTTCAGGGCGACCTGGACCACCGTGAAGAACATGCCCGGCTCCGCCTGCAGGGCCAGCACGCGCCCGGCGCGCGCATCCCCCTGCTCGGCCATTTGCTGCAAGCGCAGCTTGCGCGCGGACGCCAGCGCGATCTCGGCCGAGGAAAAGAAGCCGCTGACCACGATGAGGATCAGGATGATCAGTAGATGACTGAAGAGGCTCATGTCCGGTGCAACGACAAGGAGAAGGATGGTCCGTCACTATACGCGACCGCTCCGGAGGCCGCAAAACACCCCCCGGCGGTAGGGTTGTTACGCGCGGGAGCGCGGCCTAGATTGGGCCATACCGCTTTTCCCCCGACATAAGGATGTCTCCCCATGAAACACCCCCTTTCCCTGAGCCTGCTGGCCGCGACCGCGCTGATAGCGGGCTGCGGCGGCGGTGGCGGCGGCTCGACGCCTGCCGCCTCCACCACGACGGTCACAACGACCGCCTCGCTGGGCGCGATCAAGAATGCGCCCTTCCGCGTTCTGGCGCTGGACGGCGTCACCGCGCTGGCCCCGGCCGGCACGACCGGCGCGGACGGCGCGTTTCCGGTCCTGAACATCCCGAGCGGACAACCCTTCATCCTGGAAATCTCCGGGGCTTCCGGAGCCAGCTATTTTGACGAAGCCAAAGGCGCGGACGTTCCGTTTACCACCGGCTCGCTGCATGTCGTGCGCGGCTCCGCCAACGCCACCCTCGGGGTGTCGGCGCTGACCGAAATCGCTTACCAGCGCGCGCTCAAGCTGGGGGGAGGAGCGCTGACCGCCGGCGCGATCAATGCCGCCAACCAGAGCGTGAGCCAGGCCTTCGGCGTCGCGGATGTCACTTCCGCCCCGTCGCAGGTGGCGAGTGCGGCGGACCTCAATGCGCTGACCAACACCGAGGCCGGGAAATATGCCGCCCGGCTGGCGGCGCTGGCCAAGCTGGCCGCAACCGCCAATGCCGGCGACGCGACGCCGGCCCTGACCATTGCGGCGAAACTGGCGAACGACCTCAGCGACGGCACGCTGGACGGCAAGCATGACGCCGCCGACATCGCAAGCCCGGGGTATGCGCCCGGCACCTTCGGCGCGGACTGGGGAACCGCCCTCGCCGCCATCACCGCCGGGGTGACCGACGCCGCCGCCAAGACCGCGCTGGCGGGACTGACCGGCCCGATGACCAGCCTGCCCCAGATTCCGGTCGCCTTGAGCGGCGTACCGGCCGCCGGGTCCTATACCGCCCGGATCAACGACGGCAGCGCCTGCTCGGTCGGGGTTTCCGGCGCCAATGCCACGGTCACGGCCGCCGGACAGACCATTTCGGTTGCCCTGGACGGTACCTATGCCGAAAGCACCGGCGGCGACCGGGAAATCGGTCCGGGCATTTTCGGCACCGGCACCGTGCGCAACTATGCGGGCTATGCCACGGTCAACGGCGCGCTGATCAGCATCGATCTGAACTTTGACGGCAACGGCAAGCTGATTTACAGCTACGCCAGCCGCATTACCGACAGCAGTCCCAATCCGGCGGCGGGCACGAACACCACGCTGGTGTGCGCGGGCAACGGCTTCGCGGGCAATATTGCCGACCTGCCGCCCTCCGGACTGAACGCCGCGCCGGCCAGCAATTTCACCGCCACCGCGCTGGTCGGCTCCTACAATGCACCGCTGAATCTCGACGGCAGCGGAGCCTGCACGTTCTCGATCGACAACAAGGGCAACTTCTCGATCACTACCGCCAGCCTGCCCAACGGCAAGATGGACGTCCCGTACACCGCGCTGGTGACGAACACCCAAACCGCCGCCAAAGTCCAGTACGAGGTGCACCCGGCCACCGGCGACTGGTTCCTGTTCGACATCAACCGCCAGCCGGACGGCACGACCGGCGCGGGCATCCTGGTGAACGGATCGCTCAGCAAGACCTGCAGCACGGGGAATGATCCTACCGCCAAGTGGGCCGCCATCGGCAGCCACGCCGGGACCTACACCGGTCACACCCAGACCACCGGAACCGCCGACATGACGAACAGCTTCAACCACGCCTGCTCGCTCACCATCGCCGCGGACGGCACGGCGACCTACACGGCCTCCACCGGCGCCACCATCGTGATCGGTCCGAAGGTGGCCGGCGCCTCCGTCGGCAAATCCACCAACAACCAAGGCCAGACGGTGGATTACCTGGATCGCGGCAACGCCGCCATGTCCCTCTAC
>JAYRMT010000273.1:0-3128 GCA_041912575.1 Fluviicoccus sp.
GTCAGGTCGAGGTGCCGAATCGGTTCAGCCTTGCGCCAGCGGGAAAACGCCAGAAGCGCGTTGACGCCGGGCAGGAGGATCACCAGCGTGCCGGTCAGGGTAAAGTGCCGGGTGGCCAATGAGGCGCCCAGAAAGAAAACCCCGCCGAGAAACCACAGGATGGATCGCCGGAGCAAGTACGCCGCGCTGGCGCCGTAAGTGAACTCCAGCGTATCGGTCAGCGAAATTTCGGGATTGGCCGATGACACTGAAGGATGCGACGCTTTCCGGGGTTGTGATGCGGAAGATGCGGGCGGATTAGCCTGTGCGGACTGACGCGCCGGGAACGGGGCAGGCGCTTTGGTCAGGGCCTCATTGAAACCCGCAATGACCAGGAACCCGCCGCGATGGGCTTCCAGCCGCGTACGTCCCGCCTTGACGAAGTGGACGCTGGTAAACAGGGCGGAAATCGCCGCTTCCTTCAACATCAGCCCGGCCTTGTCAGCCAGTTCGCGGAAAAGGGATTCAAAGGTCTCCTGACTGACGGCCAAGGGCGTAGCCTGTAACAGGCTGGCATCCATCTTGTTCAGGATTTTGTCCGGATCGACCTCGCAGTCCACGGCTTTCAGCGTCACGAAGGCGAGGTTGGTCATTCGGTGAATATGGTGCTGCGCTACATCGTTGCGCAGGGGCTCTCCGGGCGTCAGGCGGGACGTATCGAGATTCATCTGGCGCAGCATGAGCGTGCCCGCCATCCGGCTCGCGGTCAGGATCAGCAGTTCAAGGGGCACGCCGCCGTCGGGATTTTTCAGCGCGCGATGCAGCGCCTCATAATAGGACTTGGCCAACGCTTCGATGGCTTCCTGCTTTTGCGGCGAAATTTCTTCCATGAATATGATCCGGATATTGTTTTTATGGATATTACCGGCAGGGGACGGGCAAAACAAAGGCCGCGATAAGCGGCCTTTGTTTTTTGCGGTCAGCAGATCAACGCTTGTCCAGCGGCACGAAATCGCGCTGCACGGAACCGGTGTACAGCTGGCGCGGACGACCGATCTTGTAAGGCGCGGAGTGCATTTCCAGCCAGTGCGCGATCCAGCCGGGGGTGCGGCCCAGGGCGAAGATCACGGTGAACATGCTGGTCGGAATGCCGATCGCCTTCAGGATGATGCCGGAGTAGAAGTCCACGTTCGGGTACAGCTTGCGGGACACGAAGTAATCGTCCTTCAGCGCGATCTCTTCCAGCTTCATCGCCAGTTCCAGTTGCGGGTCATTGATGCCCAGCGCGGTCAGCACTTCATCGCAGGTCTGCTTCATGACCTTGGCGCGCGGGTCGAAGTTCTTGTACACGCGGTGGCCGAAGCCCATCAGCTTGGTGCTGTCGTTCTTGTCCTTCACCTTGGCGATGAAGTTGTCCAGGTTCGACACGTCGCCGATTTCGTCCAGCATCTTCAGCACGGCTTCGTTGGCGCCGCCGTGCGACGGGCCCCACAGCGCGGCGATGCCGGCGGCGATACACGCGTACGGGTTGGCGCCGGTGGAACCGGTCAGGCGCACGGTGGAGGTCGAGGCGTTCTGCTCATGGTCGGCGTGCAGGACGAAGATGCGGTCCATGGCCTTGGCCACGATCGGATTCACTTCATAGTCGGCGCACGGGGTCGCGAACATCATGTGCAGGAAGTTTTCCGCGTAGCCCATGTTGTTGCGCGGGTACATGAACGGCTGGCCGGCGGAATACTTGTAGCTCATCGCGGCCATGGTCGGCATCTTCGCGATCAGGCGGATCGCGGCGATGCGGCGGTGTTCCGGATCGTTGATGTCCAGGTTGTCGTGATAGAAGGCGGAGAGGGCGCCGACCACGCCGCACATCACGGCCATCGGGTGGGCGTCGCGGCGGAAACCGCGATAGAAGAATTGCAGTTGTTCATGGACCATGGTGTGGTTCATGACGCGGCCCACGAAATCGGCCTTCTGCGCGGCGTTCGGCAGTTCGCCGTTCAGCAGCAGGTAGCAGGTTTCCAGGTAATCGGACTTCTCGGCCAGCTGCTCGATCGGGTAACCGCGATGCAGCAGGATACCCTTGTCGCCGTCGATGAAGGTGATCTTGGATTCGCAGGCGGAGGTGGCCATGAAGCCCGGGTCATAGGTGAAGTATCCGTTGGACAGCACATCCTTGACATCAATGACGTCCGGACCGAGGGTGCCGCTGTGGATGGGCAGGTCCAGGCTCTTGTCACCGATCGTGAGCGTGGCTTTTTTGGCCGACATGGGCAGTCTCCTGTGGTTTTACGCGCATGTGCCGGGGCAGGTCCGTCGGACGGCCTGGCTTGGGTTTGACCCGGCATTGGGAACTGGGGATGCATGAAACGGGCCTAGCTTAAGGTTTGTTGGGATTTTGTCAATCAACCGTAGAGGCGACAAAGGTCGAATAACCCCTTGAAATACACAGGCTGAAACGATTTTGTCCGGTTTTTCGACAGTCGGTGTCCGGATACCATCGGCAAGAAAGCCAGTGTCTGATGTCAGTGTGTTTCAGTTTGTAATGGCGAGGCAAGATGACTATAATTTTCCGCCGTCCGCGCGCCCGGCAAAGTCGCCGTCCGCGGGGCGTTCCTTGCTGTATTCCCTTTGGTTCACGCCCTGTTTTGGGGCCTCAAGCTACAGGATGCCCGCTGTGAAAAGCAACAGACCTGTCAACCTGCCGCTGGACCTGGTGCTCGCAGTCAACATGCGTTCCCCGGTGGCCGTCGCGTCGATCCTGCACCGGATTTCCGGCATCGTCGTGTTCCTGCTGATTCCCTTCCTGCTCTACATCCTGCAGGGTTCCCTGGCGTCCGAGGAGTCGTTCAACGCGATCCGCGACAGTGTCTTCGGCGGCATCGTCGGCCGTCTCGCGGTCTTCGTGACCCTGGCCGGTCTGGTCTACCACTTCTTCGTGGGCCTGAAGCACCTGGTCATGGACTTCGGCGTGGCGGAAGAACTGGAAAGCGGCCGCCTGTTCGCCAAGGTGGTCCTCGCGATCGCCGCCGCCGGCATCGCGCTGAGCTTTGTGTGGGTGGTGCTGTAATGAAAAGTGCAACGAGTTTCAGCCGTTCCGGCATGAGTGACTGGATCATCCAGCGCGTCAGCGCCGTCATCCTGGCGGTCTA
>JAYRMT010000274.1:0-3112 GCA_041912575.1 Fluviicoccus sp.
TCGCAGTCCCCGGCCGCCAGGGCGGCGGAAAGCAAACCGGCCGCCAGACACACAGCGGCTACAAGTCTCGTAAGATGACCATACATACAGGATGTCTCCGGCGCGCTACATCACCATCCGGCAGGGCGACGCCCGACGGGCCCGCCTGTTTCCGGACGTCGGCGAGGGTAGGTCGCAGAACTTACAAAGTACTTTCAGGGGGACAGCACCCATGCGGATTCTGGTCGTGGAAGACGATCCCGCGCTGGCGGAAACGCTGGCGGAGGCCTTGCGGCAGAACGGATACCAGATCGACATCGCCGCTGACGGACAGGTTGCCGACCACGCCCTGGCGGGGGATCATGCGTATGACCTGGTGATTCTCGACCTCGGGCTGCCCCGCCTGGACGGCCTGACGCTGCTGCGCCGCATCCGGCATCGCGGCCGGAAAACCCCGGTGCTCGTGCTGACCGCGCGCGTCGACATCGAAAGCCGCGTGCAGGGGCTGGACCTCGGCGCCGACGACTACCTGCCCAAACCATTCGCGTTGCCTGAACTGGAAGCCCGCGTGCGCGCTCTGCTCCGCCGCGCCTCGGACAGCCTCCCCTTGCTGGAAGCCGGTCCGCTCCGGCTCGACCCCGCGCACCGTCAGGCCAGCCTGCAGGGACAGCCGCTGTCGCTGTCCGCCCGTGAAACCGACCTGCTGGAAGCGCTGATGCAGCGCGCAGGCCAGGTGGTGCTCAAGAACAGGCTGGCCTTGCAGCTGAGCGAGTGGGATGCCGAGATCGGCAGCAACGCCATCGAGGTCTACATCCACCGCCTGCGCAAGAAACTGGAGCACAGCGGCGTCAGCATCCGCACCATCCACGGTCTGGGTTACCTGCTGGAAATTCCCGATGCGACTGCCTGAGCGCCTGTCCATCCACGCGCGGCTGCTGATCTGGGTCATGCTGCCCGTCACCCTGCTGGCCCTGCTCTGGGGCGGCGGGACCTACCTGGTCGTCCTGCACTTTGCCAACGGCGTGCACGACCGGGGGCTGGACGACATGGTGCGTTCGGTGGCCTCGCAAGTCCGTCCGGGCATGAACGGCGCCAGCATCGATCTGTCGCGCGCCGCGCAGGGCATCATCGAATTCGACAAGGACGACCTGGTGTATTTCTGCGTGACTGACGCCCAAGGGCGGATGATTGCCGGCAATCGCCCGTTGCCCGTCATCGACGGCGCGCCGGGGCAGATGACGTTTCGCGACATCGGCCTGGACGGCCATCCCGCCCGGCTGGCGGGCATGGCGCTGGATGACCGGGCCCGCGGGATCGCGCATGTCGCCGTCGCGGAAACCACCCGCAAACGCACGCGGCTGGCCAACCGCGTGCTGACCTTCCTGTTGCTGCCGCTGGTCTCCCTCGTGCTCTTCACCGCCGCCTTGCTCTCGGCCGGGATCGGACGCAGTCTCGCGCCGCTGGGCATCATCGGCGATTCGCTGGCGCAACGATCCCACCGCGACCTCACGCCGCTCGACGCCGAGCGGGTGCCGCGCGAGATCCGCGCGGAAATCAACGCGATCAACAAGCTGATGGCGCGGCTCAAGCAGGCGCTGGAGGCCCAGCAACGCTTCATTGCGGATGCCGCCCACCAGTTGCGGACGCCGGTGACGGTGCTCAAGACCCAGGCGGACCTGACGGCCCGCTCATCCGGAGGTATCGAGGATTTGCGGGCGGGCGTGGGACGCATCCGCGCGGGGGCGGACCGGCTGGAGCGACTGGTGCGGCAATTGCTGAACCTCAACCGCGCGGAGCCCGAAGGCACCCGCGAACCGGTCATGCAATGGCCCGATCTGGGAGATGTCGCGGAGGAAAGCATCGCCGCGCTGGTGCCGCTGGCGCTGCAGCGCCGGCACGACATCCGCGCGAATCTGGCCTCTCCGTCGCCCGTACTGCGCGGCGACCGCTTCCTGCTGGGCGAGATGGTCGCCAACCTGGTGGACAACGCCATCCGCTATACGCCGGACGGCGGCACGATCACGGTCAGCCTGGCCGCCCTTGACGGGCGGGCGGAACTGACAGTCGAGGACAACGGCCCCGGGGTCGCGCCGGAAGAGCGGGAAGCGGTATTCCGGCGCTTTTACCGCGCGCCGGGCGCACCGTCGGACGGCAGCGGCCTGGGACTGGCCATCGTGCGTGACATCGCCGGGATTCACGGCGGGGAGGCGCATCTGGAAGCGGGGGAACAGGGAAAAGGGCTGCGCGCGGTGGTCACGCTGCCCTTGGGCGGCGGGCGTCCGGAGTGACGCCCGCCGGAGGGACAGGTTTCAGTCGCGCATCTTCTGCAGGAAGCGCAGCGCCTCGATGTACAGCCAGACCAGCGTGACCATCATCGCGAACGCGCCGTACCATTCCATGTACTTGGGCATGCCCTGCGCGGCGGCGTTCTCGATCTCGGCGAAATCAATCACCAGGTTGAATGCCGCGATCCCGATCACGACCAGGCTGAACGCAATGCCCAAGGGGCCGCTGTCATAGATCAGCGGCGCGGACATGCCGAACAGCCCCATGACCATCGCGATCAGGTAATAGATCGCCACGCCCATGGTCGCCGCGAACACGGCCTTCATCAGCCCCGGCGTCGCCTTGACGATGCCGGTGGCGTAGGCGAACAGCATCGCGAACATCACGCCGAAGGTCAGCAGCACCGCCTGCATCACGATCCCGCCGAACTTCTTTTCCAGACTCGCGGAAATCGCGCCCAGAAACAGGCCTTCCGCCAGCGCGTAGACCGGCGCAAGGATGCCGGCCATCTCGCGCTTGAACACCAGCGCCAGCACCATCACGGTGCCGGTCAGCGCTCCGCCGATCGCCCACAGCATGCCCGCGCCGGGGTCGACTTCAAACTGCTGCCAGGACCAGCAGGCGGTAATCAGGGTCATCGCCAGCAGCATGGCCAGGCGGTTGACCGTGCCCTTGATGGTCATGCCGGACGTCCGGGTCTCGACATTCTGGTACAGGCGTTCGCCGAACAACGGATTTCCCGACATGGAAGCTCTCCTTGGATGAATATCTGATCACCGCATCAGTCTAGCACCGCCCCCTGCGGCGGCAAAGCCGACCGACAGGGGGCGAACGATCAGGCGTAGGG
>JAYRMT010000275.1:0-3086 GCA_041912575.1 Fluviicoccus sp.
CCACGATCACCAGCCCGTAGAGCAGGAAGTAGTAGCTGAACGCGAGCGGCTGGATGTCGAGCCGCGCCAGCAGGGCGATCCCCACGCTGACCGCCGCGCAGCCCGCGTATTGCGCCACCAGCATCGGCGTCGGGAAGCGCAGGCCCAGCGCCACCAGCAGCAAGCAGATCATCTGGTTGTAAACGGCGAAGGCGTAGTATCCGGTGTCCACCGAGAGGAAGATGTGCTCCTGGATGGCGACAATCTGGAAGGTGCTGACGGCCAGCATGACATGATGGTAATGCTGTCTGACCCAATGCAGGGCCGGCCCGTAAATGATGAACAGGATGCCGAGGCCCACCGGGCCGTAGATGTACTTGAGCAGGAAATAGTGATTGGTGGACAGGTATTCCTGGAAGCCGATGCCCGCCACCGCGATCATGGTCAGGAACATCGCGATCAGCAGCCACTGGCCGGAACTGATGTAGAACAGGCTCGACTCGATGCGCTTGGCCTGAAAGTCCGTCTCCATCGCGGCCGGAAAGCGGAAAAAGATCGGTTTGCGTTGGAGCAGGTCGCGGATACAGGCCTGATCGGCGTTCCGGTCCGCTCGGACGTCAGTCTCGGTCATGGCGAGGAGTCGTCTGCGGGGTGGTTAATTGTTGTGCGTCAAGCATAACAGCCGGTCGCCGGAAAAGGCGACCCGGATGTCACGATTTGTGACCGCGCCCGCCGAGGGAAACCAGATCGCGCAGCAGGATGTCATCCGGGGTGAACGCGGCGGCGGGCAGGGGTTGCAGGCAGGCCATGCGATGACGGCCGCGGCTCTTGGCTTCGTACAGGGCCTTGTCGGCCTCTTCGAGCAACCGCGCGGTCGAGGCGTGCGCGGAGGGCACCAGGCAGGCCAGCC
Organism: Fluviicoccus sp.; assembly: GCA_041912575.1. Lineage (GTDB taxonomy): Bacteria > Pseudomonadota > Gammaproteobacteria > Pseudomonadales > Moraxellaceae > Fluviicoccus. The sequence continues at coordinate 890 of JAYRMT010000275.1, forward strand.
CGATGCTGACGGTCACATGGTACGCCGCCTCGGAGGCGTGATGCGGAATCGCCAGCGCGTCGACCGAGGACAGCAGGCGGTCGCCCACCTCCATCGCGCCTTGCAGGTCGGTGTTCGGCAGCAGGATCACGAATTCCTCGCCGCCGTAGCGCGCGGCGATGTCGCCAGGCCGCAGCAGCGCCTGGCGGATCGCCCGGCCGACCTGACGCAGGCATTCGTCGCCAGCGGCGTGGCCGTAGGTGTCGTTATAGCGCTTGAAGTAATCCACATCCATGAAAATGACCGACAGCGGCTGCTCTTCGCGGCGACCGCGCTCCCACTCGCGCGCCAGCAGTTCGTCGAAGGCGCGGCGGTTGGCCAGGCCGCACAGCGCGTCCTTGCTGGCCATGGTGGACAGGTGGCCGTTCAGCCGCTCCAGCTCGCCGGACTTGACCGCGACCAGGACCTCGTGCAGGAAACCGATGCGTTCGCGGCGTTCCACGAAAAAACCGATGACCGACAGCACCATGCCGATCATCACGTAGGCGTGCATCAGTTGCAGCCAGTCGGCCTCCCAGTGGGTGACCAGCAAGGTCATTTCCGCCAGTCCGCCCGCCGTCAGCAGCACCAGGGTGCCCGTCTGCCAGAACAGCCGCATGCTGAAACTGATCAGGATCATCGCGATGATGATGTTGTAGGACGCGTGGATATTGAACGCGTGGTCCGGGTAAGCGAAGTTGCCGAGCATCAGCAGGTACAGCGTCATCACCGAGACCGGCGCGATGGCGTGCCGGTGGATGAGGCGGTGCGTGCGCGGCAGCCAGGCGCACAGGTTGAACACCGCGACCATGGCGCCGGTGAAGGCGAAGGCGGCCTGCCAGATCGGGAATCGACCGGGCGTCCAGACGTAATCGAAGAACAACCGGCTGCTGCCGAGGATCATGGCGAACAGGGCGGCCCAGAGAAAGGCCGCGATCGGGAAGATCGCGCTGAATTCCTGCTCGCGTTTCAGGTGGAAGCAGTGTTCGATGGCGGGCCGGAAATGCAGGACGAGCGGATTGCGGTCAATCAGCTCCTGGACGGAGACGGAAAGCGTCGGGTCATCATTGATCAGCTCGCGCAGGCTGTCGGCGAGGCCGGATGACGGGGGAGGACGCGCGCGCATGCCGACCCCTGCTCATCGCTGCGAGAGGAAATACTGATGGCGGCCGCGTTCCTTGGCCTCGTAAAGGGCCTCGTCGGCTTTCTTGATGAATTCCTTCAGGCTGTGGTGCGGCTCGGGGATCATCTGCGCGATTCCGATGCTGAGCGTGACGTGCGAGGCTGCCTTGGACCGACTGTGCGGCAGGGCCAGCGCGTCAACATGCTTCACGATCCGCTGCGCCACATCCACCGCCCCTTCCTGGTTGGTGTTCGGCAACAGCACCACGAACTCTTCGCCGCCATAACGGCCGGCCATGTCGGCGGGGCGTCTCAGGGCGCCCTTGATGGTCTGCGCGACACGGCGCAGGCAGACATCGCCGATGTTGTGTCCGTAGGTGTCATTGTACAGCTTGAAAAAATCGATATCCATGTACAGCATCGCCAGCGGTTGTTGATCCCGACGAGCGCGATCCCACTCCACCTGGAGCGTCTCGTCGAAGCCGCGGCGATTGACCAGGCCGGTGAGCGGATCTTCGCGCGCCATGCGGTCCAGCGCGCGGTTCAGGCGATCCAGCTCCACGGTCTGGTGGGCCACCAGGAGTTCCTGCAGGAAAGCCAGGCGCTCCTGCCGCTCCATCAGGCCGACGATCACCAGCGTGGTCAGCGAGCCCAGGCCGAAGTAGTGGCACAGTTTCAGCCAGTCGAAACTCCAGCCGAGGGCGCTGACCGCCAGCATGGTCATGCACAGCGAGATCGAGACGATCATCACGCAGACCGGGAACAGCACCCGGATGCCGAAGCAGACAATGGTGGTGATGATGATGACGTCGTAGGCCGCGTGCTGCGAGAAGTTGGTGTCGTAGCTGCTGACGCTGCCGACGAGGATGGAGCTGAGGATCACCGTGCTGACCGGTGCGGCCATCCACTGGAAGTTCCTGACGAAGAAGGGTTTCTCTGCGAACAGCAGCACGCACATCAGTGCGATGGCGATCGGCAGGAACACGAACTTGGCGATGAAGAGGTCGTCGGCGAAGACCGCGTTGGGAAACTGGCTGACGGCGAAGATCGAGATCAG
>JAYRMT010000276.1:0-3072 GCA_041912575.1 Fluviicoccus sp.
GGAGACACCAGGACGTGTATGGATGCCAACGGGAAGGATACAAATCGGGGCGGATTATCCGCCCCGTTTGCATTTTGGGCTCCTGATAATCCGATCGACATCCCCGCCGCCTCATTCTCGATGACGCACTCACCGCCCTGGCTTCATTTCCATCCGCATTTTCCGACGGATCAGCCTCCATACCGGCATGACGGCTGACGTCCGCGCCAGGCAACATCACCATTTTGACATGCACATTCGCCAACATGAAAAAGGCCGCCGGCAATCCGCGGGCGGCCTCTCCGGAAGACCTGAAAATTACTTTTCGAGGTACTTCATCTTGCCTTCGACACCATCCCACTCCTTGGCATCGGCGGGCGGCTCGCCCTTCTCGGTAATGTTGGGCCAAACCTCGGCCAGTTCGGCATTCAGCTTGATGAACGCTTCCTGACCCTTCGGCACTTCATCCTCGGAGAAGATGGCGTTCGCAGGACACTCCGGCTCGCACAGCGCGCAATCGATGCACTCGTCCGGGTGGATGACCAGGAAATTCGGACCTTCGTAGAAACAGTCCACCGGGCAGACTTCCACGCAATCCTGGTACTTGCACTTGATACAGTTTTCGGTAACGACGAACGTCATAGGGCCAGCCTCGCTGCATGCCCGGCCGGGACCGGACCGGGACAGAAAAATCGACGGTTATTCTAAGCGCTAGGACGCCGCCTTGTCATGCGTTAATAACACTCGCAGCGTATAGAGCGTCTCCAGCGCGGCTCGGGGAGACAGGCTGTCGATGTCGAGCCGCGCCAATGCCTCCTCCACCGGACCGGGAATGCGGACACGCTTCTCAACCACCCGCTCCACCACGGCGGGTTCGGAGAACAGGTCGCTTTGTTGCGGCGACGGCCGCGCGCGCGCGCGCCTGGCTACCGGACTCTGCTCCAGCTCCTGCAATTTGTGCTGCGCAGCCTGGATAACTCCGTGCGGCACCCCCGCCAGCCGGGCGACCTGCAAGCCGTAACTGCGGCTGGCCGGACCGGGCGTCATGCGATGCAGGAAAACCAGATGTTCGCCCTGCTCACTCGCCGCGACGTGGATGTTCGCCGAGCCCGCATAGTGCTCCGGCAAGGCCGTCAGTTCGAAATAATGCGTTGCGAACAGGGTCAACGCCTTGATATCCCTCACCAGATGGACGGCAGCGGCCCAAGCCAGCGCCAGCCCGTCGAAGGTGCTGGTGCCGCGGCCGACTTCGTCCATCAGCACCAGACTGCGCGGCGTCGCGTTCTGAAGGATATTGGCGGTCTCCGTCATTTCCACCATGAAGGTGGAGCGGCCGCCCGCCAGGTCATCCGCCGATCCTATCCGGGTGAAAATGCGGTCGACTGTCCCTATCCGCGCCTCGGCCGCCGGAACGCGGCTGCCGATATGCGCCAGCAATACCACCAGCGCCGTCTGGCGCATGTACGTCGATTTGCCGCCCATGTTGGGCCCGGTAATCACCAGCATGCGGCTGTGGCTGTCGAGATGGGTGTCATTGGCCGTGAACGGTTCGCTGAGCACCTGTTCCACCACCGGATGGCGCCCCTGCACGATATGGATTTCGGTCGTGTCGGTCAGCTCCGGCGTCGCCCAGGCGCCCTCCTGCGCCTTGGCCGCCAGATTGGCGAGCACGTCCAGTTCCGACAGCGCCATGCTCATGGCTTGCAAGGCGGCAATATGTTGCCCGAGGGTTTCCAGCAACTGCTCGTAGAGCGACTTCTCCCGGGCCAGCGCACGCGCGGCGGCGGACAGCGCCTTGTCTTCGAAGGCTTTCAGCTCGGGAGTGATGAACCGCTCGGCGTTCTTGAGCGTCTGGCGACGGATGAAGTGCGCAGGGGCATTGTCCGCCTGCGCACGGGTCAGTTCGATGTAGTAGCCGCTGACCCGGTTGTAGCCGATCTTGAGTCCGGGAATCCCGGTCAGGTCGCGCTCACGCGCTTCCAGTTGCAGCAGGTAATCTCCGGCGTTGGTGCTGATCGCGCGGAGTTCGTCCAGTTCGGCGTCATAGCCCTCCGCCAGCACGCCGCCGTCGCGCACGACCATGGGCGGGGCTTCGACGATGGCGCGCTGCAAGAGCTCGAGCAGTTCGGGAAATTCCCGGACGCTCTCCGCCAGGAATCGCATGCGCGGGCTCCGGAGGGGCTGCAACGATGACTGCAAGGACGGCAGTGTGGCGAACACCTCGCGCAAGCGGCTCAGGTCGCGCGGCCGCGCTGTGCGCAAGGCGATACGCGCAAGGATGCGCTCGCAATCGCCGATCGCATGCAAGCGGGGTTGCAGGGGCTCGTAACGATATTCCGCCACCAGCTCGCTAATCGCGTCCTGTCGCTCCTTCAAGGCGACGCGATCCCTCAAGGGTTGGTGCAGCCAGCGGCGCAGCAGGCGACTGCCCATCGCGGTCTGACAACCGTCCAGGACCCAGGCCAGGCTGTACTGGAACTCGCCCTGCAAGGTCTGGGTCAATTCCAGATTCCTGCGGGTCACGGCGTCCAGATAAATGAAGTCATCCCCCCGCTCCACCCGGATGCCCTGCAGGTGCGGCAAGCTGCTGCGCTGGGTGTCACGGGCGTAACCCAGCAACGCCCCGGCGGCGATGATCGCGGCGGGCATGGACTGGCAGCCGTAACCCTGCAGGTCCTTTACGCCGAATTGCCGGCACAGGGCGTGTTGCGCCGTTTCAAGCACGAATTCCCAAGGCTGGCGACGCGTCAGTGGGCGCTGATCCAACCAATCAAGCAACAGTGAGCCCTCAGCCACCAGCACTTCGGCCGGATTCAGGCGCGCCAGCTCGGCAGCGAAAGCTTCGCGCTCGCAAGGACAGGTCAGCACGCTGAACCGGCCGCTGCCCATATCCAGCACCGCGAGCCCGACTTCTTCCTGCCACACGTGCGCGGCCAACAGCAGGTTTTCGCGCCGGGCGTCCAGCAAGGCCTCATCGCTGACCGTGCCTGGCGTGAGAATGCGGCTGACCTGGCGCTCGACCGGCCCCTTGCTGGTTGCGGGATCGCCAACCTGCTCGCAGATCACCACCGCCTCGCCCAGCCGCACCAGCCT
>JAYRMT010000277.1:0-3037 GCA_041912575.1 Fluviicoccus sp.
CCGCCGTGGTCGAGGCGGTGATGCGCGAAGTGCAGTCGGACGTCAACCGCTACTTCGACATCAAGCACATGGTGATCAGCAACCTGTTGAAAGACAAGCGGATGCTGAACGACATCTTCAAGAAGGTCGGCCGTCAGGAATTCCGCTTTTTCAGTAACGCCGGATTCTATTTCGGCTTCGGCATCGGCCTGATCCAGATGATCTGCTGGCTGGTCTGGCACCAGTCCTGGATGCTGCCGGCCTTCGGCGGTTTTGTCGGTTTCTTCAGCGACTGGGCGGCGTTGCAGATGATGTTCCGTCCGCTGGAACCGCAAAAATATCTCGGCATCACTTTCCAGGGCCTGTTCCTGCGTCGCCAGAAGGAAGTGGCGGGCGATTACGCGGCGCTGATTTCCAAGCAGTTGCTGACCTCCGCGAACATGATGGAGGAGCTGTTCCGCGGTCCGCTGTCCGACCGCATCCTCGATCTGATCCAGCGCAACGTGCGCCAGCTGATCGATGATCAGGCGGGCATGGTGCGTCCGCTGGTGGTGTATGCGGTGGGCAGCCGCCAGTACATCGAGATGAAGGCGCATGTGGCCGAGAAGATCATGGCCCGCCTGCCGGAAACCATGAAGCATGTGGAGTCCTATGCCGAAGACGCGATGGATATCCGCAATACGCTGGTGGATCGCATGCAGCGACTGACCGCGACCGAGTTCGAGGGCATGCTGCGTCCGGCGTTCAAGGAAGACGAGTGGTCGCTGATTGCCGTGGGCGCGGCGCTGGGCTTCCTGGTCGGGGAAATGCAGGTGCATTTCATGCTGACTTGATCTCTGCCGTCGGGGGAGGTCCTGAGGGATTTTCCGCAGCCTCCCCCAGTGCATAAAATTTCCATCCCCGCTTAACCCTTTCTGAAACCCTCCGCGTTAACCCCGATATCCCGACCCCACACTCAAGGATATCGCCATGACCGGAACCCCCACCCGCCGCGCCGTTTTCGCGGTCTTCAGCCTCAGTCTGCTCGGCGCCGCCATTGCCCAGACCCGCCCCGACATTTCCGTGTTGGCCCCACCGAAGCCCGCCGCGCCAGCGTCTGGCAACCTGGACGCCAACGGCCTCAAACCTTTCGGGCAAAACCTGCCCGGCAAGATGCGTCCCGAACTGCGCGCCCCGGAGGCCAAGGAAGCCATCCGCCTCGAGCGCGTGGTGATTCGCGGCGAGGTAGCCGGACACGCCGCGCGCACGCGCATCGAGATGACCTTCCGCAACCCGAATCCGCAGGTACTGGAAGGGGAGTTGCAGTTCCCGCTCTATGACGGCCAGTCGATCGCCGGATTCGCGCTCGATATCAACGGCGAACTGCGCGACGCCGTGCCGGTGGACAAGGCCAAGGGGCAACAGGTGTTCGAGGACACCATCCGCCGCCGCGTGGATCCCGCGCTGCTGGAAGCCACACAGGGCAACAACTACAAGCTGCGCGTCTATCCGCTGCCTGCCAACGGCACGCGACGCGTGGCGCTGGATATCGTCGAGAGCCTGCCCGGTGACGGTCGTCAGGCGCGCTACCGTCTGCCGCTGCAATTCAGCGGCGCAAGTCCCGACGTGGATTTCCAGTTGAAGGTTGACGGCCGCAGTGCCGCGCAGATTCACGGGCAGGGCGCGGCCTCCGCCTTGCGGGTGGCCGCGCAGGACAGTTTGAGCGTGGCGAGCCTGCCCGCCGGACGACTGGCGACGGATGAGGGGTTTTCGATCACCCTGGACGACACGGCGGATAACCGCCCGATGGTGGCCACGCAGGATTTCGACCGCCAGACCTGGTTCTATGCCGAAGTCCCGGTGCCCGACAGCGCGGTCACGCTGCCGCGACCGGCGCCGCAAACGCTGGGGATAGTCTGGGACGCCTCCGGCTCCGGCGCGCAACGCGATCATGCGCGCGAGTTCGCGCTTCTGGACGCGCTGTTCCGGCGCTGGGGCAATCTGACAGTGAAGCTGGTGCTGGCGCGCGATACGGCCGATAACGGCGGCGAGTTCCGCATCAAGGGCGGGGATTGGCATGAGTTGCGCCGGACGCTGGAGTGTGTCGCCTATGACGGCGCGACCTCGGCCGGCGCGCTGGCCGCCCCGGGCGGCGCCGGCCTTAACCTGCTGTTCAGCGACGGACTGGTCAACTACGGCGAGGCCGGCAAGCCGTCCGCGCGCGCGCCGGTGTTCGCGGTGAGCGCCGCCGACGGGAACAACGCACCGTGGCTGCGGCAGGTGGCGGAAGCCTCGGGTGGCGATTTCCTCGATCTGGACCGGCTGGACACCGGCGCGGCGTTGAACCGGCTGACCACCCTGGGGCCGCGTTTGCTGTCCTGGAGCGGCGACGGCGTGAGTCAGGTGGTCGCCGCGTCGCGCCTCCCGGAAAACGGCCGACTGCAGCTCGCGGGCGCGCTGAACAGTGCCCGGGGCAGCCTGTCTCTGAAGCTTGGTCTGGCGGACGGCTCCACCCGCATACTGGACATCCCGATCCGCGACGATGCGGGCGGCGCGCTGGCGGCAACCCGCTGGGCGGTCTTGCGACTGGCGGAGCTGCAGCCCGATGCGGACGCCAACCGCGAGGAAATCCGCAAGATCGGCAGCCGCTTCAATCTGGTGACGCCGGAGACCTCGCTGATCGTCCTCGATAACGTCTGGGACTACGTGAATCATGAGATCACGCCGCCGGACGCCCTGTTGCCGGCATACCGGCAATTGATGGCGCAGCGTATCAAAGGTCTGGAGCAGGATCGCAGCCGCCACCTGGAGAGCGTGGTGGCGCGCTTCGAGGAAAAAGTGCGCTGGTGGGAACGGGATTTCTCGCAGGAACCGGTGCGGCCGGTCAAGCAGAAGCAGATGATGGCCTCGGGTGGCATGGCGGTTCCGCCGCAGATGCGCCTGGAGGAATCCGTGGCGCGTCGGGAGAACCGGTCTGACAGCCTGTCGGCGATGCGCAATGCGCCGTCGGCCCCGGCGGCAGCCCCCGCACCGATGGCGATGGCGGCTGAAAAAGCCGATCTCGACGAACTGCGGGACA
>JAYRMT010000278.1:0-3033 GCA_041912575.1 Fluviicoccus sp.
GCGTCCGAGCCGCCGAAACCGGGCAGGTCCGGCACGATCAGGCAGCGGTCGCGGTCCAGCCGCATTGCCAGGCGGAACCAGTTCGCCGCTTCGGCGGTGAAGCCGTGTATCAGCACCGCGCAGGGGCCCGGCGTGTCGCCGTGGCGGATGAAGTACCGCCAGCGCACCCCGTCCACCCTGCGTTCCTGTTCCTCCAGACCGGCCAGCGTCGCCTCCAGGCGCGCGTTCGCCGCATACAGCCACGCGCCGACCGGCGCGGGCGCCAGCCACAACAGCCAGCCCAGCAGCAGCCCGAAGCCGCCCGCCGCGATCCACCCCGTCCGTCCGCGCATGATCAGACCCTCGCTGCGGCGGGCGCGTCCGGCGCGACCCGATGATCCGCTGCGGCCGGTGCGGTGACGTCAGTCTTCACCGCGAAATCCCGGCTGACCGGCGGCGTCCAGGTGGACGGTCCGGTCAGGATGCGCCAGCGCACCGCCAGACCGGGATTGCGCCACAGCTCGTAACCCAGCTGCGCCACGCCCGCCGTCAGCAGGCGCAACGGGTTCTGCACCAGCGCCGGATTGCCGTGCAGGCCCAGGCGGGGCGGCTGCGCCGTCAGCGGCTTGAAGGTGCCGAACAGGCGGTCCCAGACGAAGAAGAAGCCCGGGCCGATATTGACCGTGTTGTTGCTGCTGACCCGCTCGCAGTCCGGCTCCGAGGAGTGGTGCAGCACGTGGTACAGCCCCTGCCCGTAGGCCAGCGAGATCGCCCGCGCCCAAGGCTTGCGCACGCACTCGGCGTACACGGCGGGACTGTGGCCGAAGATCTCGCCGATGTAGGTCACCAGATGCAGCACGATCAGCTCCAGGTACAGCGGCTCCGGCGAGAACAGCCGCGACAGCGCCCCGAACAGCAGCAGGTAGGGCAGGGCCAGCAGCAGGAAGAAGGGGAAGGACATGAACACCGGCAACGTGGTGGCGTAGGTCAGGTGCGGCGTCATGTGGTGCGGGCGGTGCAGCACCAGCCACAGCGCGCGCCGGGTGTGGCTGAGGCGGTGCAGCCAGTAATGCGCGAAGGACCAGGCCAGCAGCGTGACGACCAGCGCCGCCCAGCGCGGCAACGCTACCAGCGTGGGTACGCGATCCACCCCCGCCGCCGCCAGCCCGGCCAGCCGGTCCAGCGCGTGCAGGCCCGCCATCGGATCGAACCCGAGCAGGGCGGCCAGCCCGGCCAGCGCCAGCAGGCACAGTGGCGCGAACAGCAGGTTGAGCAGGTTGGCGAGGCCGAAGGTGACGATCTCGCGCATGGGCACGTCCTCACCCAGCGTGCGGCGGTAGTCGGCGTAACCGCGAAAGACAATGTAGCCCCGGAACGCGGTGCTGAACGCGATCAGCCCCAGCAGCAGCGCCAGCGGCAGGGCGTTCCCGCTGTCCTGCGACCCGCGCGCCGCGCCGTCGACCAGCGCGGCAAGGTGCCGGAAGGTGAATTCATCGCCCAGGCCGGGGCCGAGGAACAGGAAGTGCAGGCTGGCGAGAAAGCCGATGGGGTAGAGGATGGCGAACAGGGCGACATACAGCGTGAAGCCGGGCCGCAGCCAGGCGGGCGGTTCGGGAATTTCGGCCGAGAACAGGCGGTGCAGCAGGGACATGGCAGCCTCCGGAGCGGAAAAAACGCGCGCGCCCCTTGCCGGTCGGCGGCGCACGGACTAGGCTGACTGTAATCCGTAAAAATACTCGCATAGTACTCGCATGACTGGAACCTCGCCGCCGCTGCCGACGCGTGCGCTGATCAAGATTCCCCGCCAGCCGCGTTCCGTGGTGATGGTGCACAACATCCTGGACGCCGGGATGGCGGTGATCCGCGAGGAGGGGCTGGCGGCGATGTCCACCAACCGCGTGGCCGATCGCGCGGGCGTCAGCATCGGCTCGCTGTACCAGTACTTCGCCAACCGCGACAGCATCCTCGCCGGCATCATCGAGCGCTCGCTGCTGGATGTGCAGCAGGTGCTGGAGTCGATGCACGGCGCCTTCCTCGACACCCCGATGCGCGAGGGCTTGCGCTTCACCCTGACCGCCATGCTGCGCTACTACGACCCGTGGATGGACGTGCTGCGCCGGGTGGTGCGCGAATCGCCGTTGCTGGCCGACAACGGCCTCTTGACCCTGATGGAGCGCGCGCTGCTCGACCTGTTCCGCGACTACCTGTTGCACAACAGCCACCGCTACCGCATTCCCGCCGGCAAGGCCGGGATGCAGGCCGCGATGAGCGCGCTGATCTTCCTGTACCTGCGCTGGCTGGTGCAGCCCTTCCCGCGCGTCAGCGAAGCGGAATTCGTCGAGGCGGCGGTGCAGCTGGCGATGGGGGTGGTGGTGGAAGTGTCCTGACGTTGGGGACTTGTCGCCGCCGCCTTGAAGCTGCACCATCGCCCCATGCCCACCCCCCGGACGCGCCCGCCATGCCGCCTCTTTTCGCCTTCAGCTACCACAATCCGACCCAGATCCACTTCGGCCCGGACAGCTTTGACCGCTTGCCGGAACTGATCCCCGCCGAGGCCCGCGTGCTGCTGCTCTACGGCGGCGGCTCCATCAAGGGCAACGGCGTGCACGCGGCGGTGACGCGGGCGCTCGCGGGGCGCACGGTGGTCGAATTCGGCGGCGTCGAAGCCAACCCGACCCTGGAGACCCTGAGCCGCGCGGTGGCGGTGGTGCGGGAGCAACGGCTGGATTTCATCCTCGGCGTGGGCGGCGGCTCGGTCAGCGACGGCGCGAAGTTTGTCGCGGCGGCCGCCAGCTATGACGGTGACGGCTGGGATATCGTCACCGGCCGCCATGCCGTCGCGACCGCGTTGCCGGTGGGCGTGGTGCTGACCTTGCCCGCCACCGGCTCGGAATCCAACGCTGCCGCGGTGGTCACCCGCGCCGCCACGCGCGAGAAGCGGGTGTTCTATGCGCAGCCGGTGCGTCCGCGCTTCGCCATCCTCAATCCGGCGGTGATGGCCAGCCTGCCCGACCGCCAGTTGCAGAACGGGCTGGTGGACGCCTTCGTGCACGC
>JAYRMT010000279.1:0-3024 GCA_041912575.1 Fluviicoccus sp.
CGTCATACATGACCGGCTTCCGGCAATTCCACCCGTTGCAGCCGTCCCGGATGCATGAAGCCCTGCCAATGCTCGTCAAAGGTTAGTCCGGTCAGCGGATGGCGCTCCTGGCCGGCCAGGTCGGCCAGCGGCTTGAGCACATAGGCGCGCCGGAGCAGCTCGGGCCGGGGCAATTCCATACCGGCGTGAAAGCCGCACAAGCCTTCGTAAAGCAGGATGTCGATATCGATGACCACGGCCGGCTGCCCCCGCTGACGCCCCAGTGCGGCCTCGATCCCGCGCAGGCAGGCTTTCAGCTCGGCGACCGGCATGCGCGTTTCCAGGGCAACCGCCAGGTTCAGATAAGGTCCGCCGATGGCATCTTCGGCCTCGCTTTCATAGACCGGCGAACAACGCAAATCGGGGAATTCGCGGCGCAACCGCGCGAGCGCGGACCGCAACGAGTCCTCGCGGCGGCAGTTACTGCCCAGTCCCAGATAGACGCGGGCCATGCCGGTCGCCTCGCTCAATGATCAGGCCGACGCTGTCGGCGCTGGGCAGGGCCGCCGGCTTGGAGAGTTTCAAGCGGAGCCACGATACGCCGAATTCCTGCATCAGCAACGCCGCGATGCGTTCGGCCAGGGTTTCCACCAGATGCCACTCGTTGTGGACGATGAAATCGGTCAGGCGGTTGGCGACGGTCTTATAATCGAGCGCATGCCGGATATCGTCGGTGTCGGCGGCCTGACGGATGTCGACCGCGATCTCCAGGTCGAGATGGATGGGCTGCCGGATCCGCTTTTCCCAGGAAAAGATGCCGATCACCGCCTCGGTCCGCAGGTTTTGAATGTACAGGATATCCATCGCGCGCCAGTTTTCGCCTTGCATTCGAATCAGCCTGCCATTATAGATGGCCGGACGCCATTCCCGGAGGGGATTCTGCAAAATGTCGGACGTGATGCCATTCCTGCTGCTCGCGGTAGCCTACCTGCTCGGCTCCGTGTGCTCGGCCATCGTGGTCTGCAAGCTGCTCGGCCTGCCGGATCCCCGCTCGCAAGGCTCGCGCAATCCCGGCGCCACCAACGTCATGCGCATCGGCGGCAAGGGCCCCGCGCTGCTGACGCTGGCGGGGGACATGCTCAAGGGGGTGCCGCTGGTGCTGCTGGCGAAACACTGGACGCTGTCCGGCGACCTGACCGGCGCCATCGGGCTGGCGGCCTTCCTGGGCCATCTGTATCCGGTGTTTTTCCGCTTCGAAGGCGGCAAGGGCGTGGCCACCGCCCTGGGCGTACTGCTGGCGCTGGACTGGCAGCTCGGACTGGCGGTCATTGGCGTGTGGGCGGCGGCTTTCGCGCCGTTCCGGATTTCGTCACTGGGCTCCCTGACGGCATTCGCCGTCGCGCCGGTGCTCGCGTGGTTCTGGGACCCCGGTTACCTCTGGGGCGTCGGGGCAATGAGCCTGCTGCTGATCCTCCGCCACAAGAAAAACATCATCGCCCTGCTCCGGGGCGAGGAAAAGGGCTTCCGGAAATCCGCGCCGCCCGGCGACAGCGACGCCTGATCAGCCGAGGCCGGGCAGGTCCACCATCGGCCAGCGCGGACGCACGGCGACCTCCAGGCCTTCCTGCTGTCCCGCCATCAGACGCTGGCAGCCCGCGTAGGCAATCATCGCCCCGTTGTCGGTGCAGAACGCCGGCGCAGGATAATGCACCTGCCAGCGCTTTCGCTTCGCCAGATCCTGCAGGCTCGCGCGCAGGCGCACATTGGCGCTGACACCGCCCGCCATGACCAGTCGCTTCAGGCCGGTTTCCTTCAGGGCGCGCTCGCACTTGCGCGCCAGCGTGTCCACCACAGCCGCCTCGAAGCTGGCGCAGATATCCACGGTCTTGGCGGGATAATCCGGCGTCTGCTCGATGGCCTGCCGCACCGAGGTCTTGAGCCCGCTGAACGAGAAGTCCAGCCCCGGGCGGTCGATCATCGGACGCGGGAAACTGAAGGCCGTGCCGTTGCCCTGCAAGGCCAGCCGCGCCACCTGGGGACCGCCGGGGTAATCCAGCCCGAGCATCTTGGCCACCTTGTCGAAAGCCTCCCCGGCCGCGTCATCGACGCTCTCGCCCAGCAAGGTGTAACGGCCGATGCCGTCCACCCGCAACAGTTGCGTATGGCCGCCGGACACCAGCAGCGCCACAAAAGGGAACTCCGGACCGCCCTCTTCCAGCAACGGCGCCAGCAGGTGTCCTTCCATGTGATGCACGCCGATGGCGGGCACATCCCAGGCAAAAGCCAGCGACCGCCCGAGTACCGCGCCGACCATCAGCGCGCCGGCCAGTCCCGGACCGCTGGTGAAGGCAATCCCGTCGACCGCTTCCGGCGCGGTGTCCGCCGCCGCCAGCACTTCGCGCAGCAGGGGCACCAGCTTGCGGACATGGTCGCGCGACGCCAGCTCGGGCACCACGCCGCCGTAATCGGCGTGCACGTCGATCTGGCTGTAGAGGCGGTGCGCCAGCAAGCCGCGCTCGCTGTCATAGACCGCCACTCCGGTCTCGTCACAGGACGTTTCGATGCCGAGCACCCGCATGCTGCCTCCCGGTTGTGGTCATGCCGCGCGGAGTCCGGCGGCGGAAAGGCGGCGATTGTACGCCGAGCTTGTCCGCGGGGCCATCTTTGCGTAGAATTGCCGCCTTCCTGCGGGCCGGTCCCGCCGGAATCCAGCAAATTCCATAGGTGAGAGTGTAATGCCCCAAGTCAAAGTGAAAGAAGGCGAGCCGTTTGACGTCGCCCTGCGTCGTTTCAAGCGTTCCTGCGAAAAGGCCGGCGTCCTGGCTGACGTCCGCAAGCGCGAGTTCTACGAGAAGCCGACCCAGGAACGCAAGCGCAAGAAGGCCGCCGCCGTGAAGCGCTACGCCAAGAAGCTGGCGCGCGAATCGGTCCGCACCACCCGCCTGTACTGATCCGGGCCGCGGTCACCCTTTCCACTCCGCTGTAACCGATATTTTCAGGACGGTGATATGTCTGCCTTGAAGGCCCGACTGAGCGATGCGATGA
>JAYRMT010000280.1:0-3019 GCA_041912575.1 Fluviicoccus sp.
GACAGCGCGATGAACGGCACCCAGACAAAACCGGCGTTTTGCAGGAAGACCGACTTGCTCACACCGTCCTTGACCACGGTTTGCGGGTCGCCGCCCAGCGCGCCGAACAGGCCCAGGGTGATCACGATCGGCACGATGAACTGCATGGCCGACACCCCGAGGTTGCCCAGACCGGCGTTCATGCCGAGGGCGTAGCCCTTCTGCGCTTTCGGGAAGAAGAAGTTGATATTGGACATCGACGAGGAGAAGTTGCCGCCGCCCAGGCCGCACAGTAGCGCCAGCAGCATCATGGTCGGGTACGAGGTATTCGGATCCTGCACCGCGTAGCCGATACCGATGGCGGGCAGCAGCAGCGTGGCGGTGGAGATGGCGGTCCAGCGACGGCCGCCGAACACCGGCACCAGGAAGGAGTAGAAGATCCGCAGCGTCGCGCCGGACAGCGCGGGCAAGGCGGCCAGCCAGAAGCGCTGGTTCTCGCTGTACTTGAAGCCCACATCGGGCAGTTTCACCACCACCATGCTCCACACCATCCACACCGCGAAGGCGAGGAACAGGCAGGGGATGGAAATCCACAGGTTGCGGTTGGCGACCGATCTGCCGGTCGCGCTCCAGAAGGCCGGGTTTTCCGGCTCCCAGTGTTGCAAGACAGAAGTCATGGGGCTTCTCCTCGTTGGTCAATCCGGTTAGGCGGCTTGCACCGCTTTCATCACTTCGACACGACGCACTTCGGTGAAGTAGTTCCAGCTCAGCGACACCCAGACGATCCCGTACATCAGCATGAAGCAGGTGCTGCGGACACCGGTGAGGTCCTGGAGCGCGCCGAACATGATCGGCAGGATGAATCCGCCCAGGCCGCCCGCCAGACCCACTACGCCGGACACCGCGCCGATGTTGTGGCTGAACTCGTCGCCGACATACTTGAAGACGGAGGCCTTGCCGAAGGCCCAGGCCACGCCCATCACGAACATCAGGGCGGTGAAAGCATAGATGTTGAGGCCGAGATGGAAGGTGCTTTCGCCGTCCACGGTCTTGATGGTGAAATCGGTTTGCGGGTAGGACAGCAGGAACAGGCAGACCCAGGACACCCACAGCACCCACCAGGTCACGTTGTGCGCGCCGTACTTGTCGGAGAGCCAGCCGCCCACCGCGCGCAGCACGCCGCCGGGCAGCGAGAAGCAGGCGGCCAGCAACGCGGCCTCCTTCATGCTCAGGCCGTATTCGCCCACGTAGTACTGCACCATCCACAGGGCCAGCGCGACGTAACCGCCGAACACGATCGAGTAGTACTGGCAGTACTTCCACACACGCGGATCTTTGAGGACGATCAGTTGCTCGCGCAGGGTCACGGACTTGCCGACCACGTGCGCGGGATCGCTGTAGCTGAACAGCCAGAAGAGGATCGCCATGACCAGCATCACCCCGGCATAGACATGGGGAACCGCAGCCCAACCGAAGGCGGCGATGATGGCCGGCGCGGCGAACTTGTTGACCGCCGCCCCGGAGTTGCCCGCGCCGAAAATGCCCATGGCCATGCCCTGCTGCTTGCGCTCGAACCAGCGCGCCACATAGGGCGTACCGACCGAGAACGAACCGCCCGCCAGCCCGACGAAGAGCCCTAGCGTCAGGAACTGCCAGTACTCGGTGGAGGAGCCGATCAGCCAGATGGGAATGACGGTGCTCAGCATGATCAGGAACAGCACGATGCGGCCGCCGAAGCGGTCGGTCCATGCGCCCAGGAAAATCCGCGACAGCGAACCGGTCAGCACCGGCATCGCGGTGAGCAGGCCGAATTCGGTCGCGTTCAGGCTCAGCATCTTCTTGATCGGAATGCCGATCACGCCGAACATCATCCAGACCATGAAGCACACGGTGAACGCCAGCGTGCTGCTGGCGAGGACCGAATATTTCCGGGTCTGCGGGGATGGGGACATGGCGTCGGGCCTCATCAGGAACTTGGGACCAGAATACGCACACGGACAGTGGGTTATTATCGGCCGGAGGCGGAGTGGCCGCGTTCCGGAAGACGGGCCGCCACCTGTCCATCCGGACAGGACGCCCCCGGCGAAAGGTATGGTTTAATCAGGCATGGCCACGCTCATCGACACCCTGAAGACCCGCCTCACCTACAAGATCACCGCCATGCTGCTCGGCGCGATGGTCCTTGCCCTGCTCGCCATCGGTTTCACGCTCTACCTGTCCTGGGAGCTGGAAGGCGCGGCGGCGGCCATCAACGACAGCGGCAGCCTGCGCATGCGCGCCTGGAAGATCGCCGCCATCCTCAACGAGGCGCAGATCGACGGGCGGATGCAGCCGGCCCAGCTCGCCGACCTGCAACAGACCCGCGACGAGTTCGAACAGGTGCTGGCCGACCTGCGGCGCGGCGATCCGCAACGCCCGCTGGTGCTGCCGCACCGCGAACTGATCCGCCACAACCTCCAGGGCTTGCAGACCGAATGGCGGCTGTACTTCGCGCCAACCCTGGACGGACTCATGCGGCGTCAGACCGTCACCCCGAACGAAGCGGCGGGCTGGGAGCTGGCGACGCGACGCTATGTCCAGAAAATCCACACCACCGTCGGCCTGATCGAGCAGGAATACGCGCGCCAGACCTTCTGGCTGCGCTCCTCGCAGATGATGCTGATCGTGCTCGCGATGACCGGGACGCTGGTGATGATCATCCTGCTGTTCCTGATGATCGTCACGCCGGTCACCCGATTGCACCAGGGCTTGCAGCGCATGAAGGACGGCGATTTCACCGTGCGGCTCCCGGTCGAGGGGCAGGATGAGTTCGCCCAGCTTGCGGCAGGGTTCAACGCCATGGCCGACGAGCTCCAGCAGTCCTACACCCAGCTGGAAGCGCGCGTCCAGGAAAAGACCGTCCGGCTGGGCGAAAAGAACCGGCACCTCTCGGTGCTCTACGACATCAGCAAGGACTTCAACCGCAACCAGTCGCTGGAAGAACTGTGCAGCCACTTCCTGCAACGCATCGTGCCCGAGTTCGGGGCGGCGGGCGGCACCG
>JAYRMT010000281.1:0-3004 GCA_041912575.1 Fluviicoccus sp.
GGTAGCGGCCGGTTCAGGCTTTGCGGCCGCAATACCAGCGCCGACAGCGGCTGGCCGAACAGCACCGGGCAGCCGAAAGCCTTGTCGTACAAGGGGTGGATCTCGCCGTCGAGCAGTACGGGCGCGTGGCTGAAGCGCACCGCCAGCAGCGCCTCCGGCAACTGGCGGCGGATCAGCAGCGCGCACAGGGCCAGATAGCCCTCGATACTGTTCCGCGCGAAACCGGCCTCCTGCGAATCGACGTGCACGCCCCACAACGCCGCGCCGGGCTCGTGGATCAGGAAGGGCTTGTGCAGGGTGGACACCAGATTGCCGAACTCCGTCACCGCCTGCTGCATGTCGAGCAGCGTCGGGCAGCACTGCATCAGGTAACCGACCACGCCCATCATCGCGGGTTCCATCGCCAGCACCACCCGCAGCGTCACCACCGGATCGCGCCAGTGGTCCAGCGAGCACAACAGCAGCCGTTCCAGCACATCCTGCCGCACCCAGCCGTCGGCGGGCTCCATGTCCGCTTCCGTCACCCGCGCGCGGTCCATCAGCGGCCCGCGCCCGACGCCCAAGCGGTCGCCCAAGGTCATGACGTGGCGGATCACGAAGGCGGAGACCACGCCTTGCGACGGGGAGGATGGCGGCGGAAACGATTC
This sequence comes from Fluviicoccus sp., assembly GCA_041912575.1. Taxonomy (GTDB): domain Bacteria; phylum Pseudomonadota; class Gammaproteobacteria; order Pseudomonadales; family Moraxellaceae; genus Fluviicoccus. Next base: position 648 of record JAYRMT010000281.1, read on the forward strand.
GGCGGCGTTCATTGTTGTTGTTATGGGGGTGTCGTTTATGGGGTCTTTCTACACCTGAGCGACGGACGGTTTCAAGCGGCGCCACCCGGTTTTTGCAACCGCGATTGTCTGCTATTGGCCGCTGGAGCGGGGATGAGTGGCCGTTTTTGTCGTATGAGCGGTCCGTTTTTGTGATTCGTTTCACGTTTTTCTGGCGTTACTCTGCGCGGGCCGGACACGGAGCCGCAGGGGAGCTCGTCACGGCAATAACAACAACACGCACTGCCAGGATTCGCATCATGAAGAAGATTTTTCTCGCCGCCGGCCTCGCGCTGGCCGTCGCCGGTTTGCCCGTTCAAGCCGCTTCCACCTATGACCAGACCAAGTACCCGGTCGTCCTCGCCCACGGCATGTTCGGCTGGGACAAGATGCTCGGGGCCATTGATTACTGGTACCAGATTCCCACCGACATGAAGGCCAACGGCGCGACCGTGTACGTGACCCAGGTCTCCGGCCTGGAGAGTTCGGAAGTGCGCGGCGAGCAGCTGCTGTCGCAGGTGAAGGACATTCTCGCCATCAGCGGCGCGGCCAAGGTCAACCTGATCGGCCACAGCCACGGCGGCCATTCGGTCCGTTATGTGGCGGCCTTGATCCCGTCGAAGATCGCGTCAGTCACCACCATGGCGACGCCGGCCAAGGGCGCGCCGATGGCCGACCTGATCGTCAACGGCGGGACGCTGGGCACCGTGGGCACGCAGATCCTGCAAGCGGCGGGCACCTTGCTGAATTACTTCACCGGCGGCAACAGCCAGGGGCTGGATGTGAACGCCAACCACAGTCTGGTGTCGCTGAGCACTGCCGGGTCGGCGGCCTTCAACGCCAAGTTCCCGCAGGCCATTCCGACCACCGCGTGCGGCGAGGGCGCGTACGAGGTGAACGGGGTGAAGTACTTCTCCTTCGGGGGGACGTCGAAGGGCACCAATATGCTGGATCCGCTGGATGCGATCATCAATATCGTGACGCTGGCGTTCCCGAAGGGCGTGGAGAACGACGGGTTCGTGGGGCGTTGCAGCAGCCATGTGGGCAAGGTGATCCGCGACAATTACGACATGAACCATATCGATTTCATGAACCATCTGTTCGGGTTGCGCTCGCTGACAACGGATCCGAAGGCGGTGTACCGGGAGCAGTTGAACCGGTTGAAGATGGCGGGGATGTAGGGTCGCGGGGGGGGGGCGGGCGGCGGTTGCTGCCCGGTTTCCCCTGAGGATGGTTTTGCGCTCCGGGCAGGGTGGCTGTCCGGGGCGTTTTTGCGTTTGGTGGGCTTGATCTGGGGAGAAGTCGATAGCCCGTGTGATGCTGCGAAACACAGGTTTTTAGCGGGCAGGGCTGTATGATTTTTCAAAGAGTTGACCCGCAATCCTTGCGGGCTTACGGGTACTCATGGCAGCCTCAGGGGTGAAGGAGTCCATTCCTCCCATTGGCTTCAAACAAGGAACTCGCCATGAAGAAAACCGCGTTACCCATCTGCTTACTGTTGGCTTCCTGCGCAAGCTTCCCCCCACAAGAGAGTCAGACCCCGGCAGACGCCTTTCAGAAGGAGCTCCAGCTCGCTGAGTCTGGAAACTCCGAGTATCAAAACAGCGTTGGGGTGCATTATGCGAGAGGGGTGGGAGTGACGGCGAATGATGCCTCTGCCGTGAAGTGGTATCTGGCTGCTGCCGCACAAGGCAACGCTGATGCACAAACCAATCTGGGTTATATGTACGAGCAAGGCCGGGGCGTAGAGAAGGATTACCAGAAAGCGATTTCGCTGTACCAGGATGCGATCAAGCAAAAAAATACGGATGCCATGCGTAATTTGGGATGGATCTACGCCATGGGACATGGTGTTGAAAAGAGCAAAGAAAAGGCAGCGGAACTCTGGTCCCAGTGCGCAAAACTCGGGAATGAAGAGTGTTCTCAAGCAACCGCGATGTTGAAGCTTTTGCCTTGATTCTGCCGAGGCGATAATGATGACCTTCTTGGCACCCCTTCGCTAGGGTCATGCTTGGCCGGATTCGTTCGCCTCTAGTCGCCGGAAATCGGGGGCGATCCCTATTGCGTGGGATTTCCCCCACAAAGACCGACTGAACCCTCACACCCCCCGGATCACCGGCACCAACCCCAAATGCTCCACAAAAGGCCAAAAATCCCGATCCTGAAACAGCAGCGGACGGGCATTCTCGATGCAATACGTCGCAATGATCACATCCATCGTCTTGCGGATCGTCACCCCCCGCTTGCGCAGCGCCCGGTAATTCTCCGCGCATTTCACAGCATTCGCCGCCCCCAGCATCTCCACAACCGCCAGCGAACCCATCAGCCCCTTTGCGGTC
>JAYRMT010000282.1:0-2977 GCA_041912575.1 Fluviicoccus sp.
GGCTGGATTTCGACGGCGACGCGCCGCCGCTGCTGTTCCTGCCGGACAACCTCTATCGCGGCCCCTTCCCCAAGGCCAAGTCGGTGATCAGCCGCCCGCGCCTGCGCTTCAACGGCTTTTTCCGGGTAGACGGCGAAGCGCACGCGCTGGAAAACTGGCCGGGCAGCGAGAGCCACAACTGGGGTTCGAAACACACCGACCAGTACGCCTGGGGCCAGGTGGCGGGCTTTGACGACGCGCCGGACGCCTTCCTGGAATGCGCGACGGCGCGGGTGAAGGTCGGGCCGGTGCTGACCCCGGCGATGACCCTGGTGGTGTTACGGCTGGACGGGCGGGAATACCGCTTCAACACGCTGACGCAGGCGGTGAAGGCGAAAGGGGAATACCGTTTCTTCGACTGGCGGCTGGCCACCGGCGACCGCAACACGCGGATCGAGGTGCACATCGAGGCGCCGGCGACGCACTTCACGGCGCTGACCTACCTGAATCCGCCGAGCGGCAGCAAGACCTGCCTCAACAGCAAGATCGCGCGCTGCACGGTGCGCGTTACCGAGGGCGGGCGCACGCGCGAGCTGCACAGCGCGCACGGGGCGGCCTTCGAGATCCTGACCGACCGGAATGACCACGGGGTGCCGCTGGCGGTGTGACCGCGCGCCGGCTCAGACCGGGATCGGGGCGACCGGCTCGCCGGATTCGGTAATGAAGTGCTTTTCGTAGCAGGGCGTTTCCGGCGGCAGGCGCACCCACGGCACTTTCGTTTCGGTGAACAGGTGACAGGTCACCGCAAACCGGTCGCGCTGATCAAACGATCCCGCCGAAAGGATCTGGATGCCCGGGGCGCGGGTGATGCGCGACCCCACCCGCGTGCCGCAGCGGCCGCAGAACTGGGTGGTGATCGTGCGGCCGTGCGCGGGCGCGACGTAGTCAAAGGTCTGCATCGGCTCGCCGCTGAATTCCACCTGCCGGTGCTTGAAGAAGACCGGCATCTGGAAAGCCGTGCCGGACGACCTCTGGCAATAGTTGCAGTGGCAGACATAGGCCGCCACCGGCGCGCCGGTGACACGGTAGCGCACGGCGCCGCACAGGCAGCCGCCTTCGTGGATGTCAGTCATCCTGTTTCCCCCGTGATGGTAATGATTGCTGAATGCCCAGCGCCGTGCCGCCGATAATGCGCACGGCGTTGCGCACCATCTGCTCCACCGACAGCCGGTAACCGTCCTGCATCCAGTGCATGGCGGCATAGGCCAGCGCCCCCACCAGCGACAGCCCCAGCATGTCCGCTTCTTCCTCCGGCAGCGCATCGGCCGTCATCACCGAACGCGCACCAGCCATGATCATCCGGCCGAATACCCGGATGTTTTCCTCGTAGAGCGCATCGACCGCCGCGCTGACCCCCATCACTTCCAGCAAGGTGGCGCGGGCGAACAGCGGGTCGCGGGCATGCTCGAAGAACACCCGCACTCCGGCAGCGGTGACGGCCTCCAGTTCGCGCGGCGCTTCCTGCATGGCGTTCAGGATCGCCGCCTGGCATTCCCCCATCAGCTGGCGGTACACCGCCATCAGCAGCGCCTCGGTACTGTCGAAGGACTCATAGAAATAACGGTTGCTGAGCCCGGCCTCCGCACACAGCGCGCGCACGGTGGCCGCGCGGTAACCGGCGGTGCCAATCACACGGACGCCCGCCTGGATAAAGCGCTCCCGCCGCTCGCTGACCCGCGCGTCATGGTCGCGGCCGCCGTAGGGGCGCTCGGAAGACGGTGGCGAAGAAAGCGGAAGATTCATGGCGTCGGCTGACAGTCAGGTGATGCCGCCACTATAACGGAAGGGGCGGTGAAAACCAAAATTTGACAACGATCGTTATCAGATATAATCTGAAAACATCCGATTCCAGATATCAGCCCTCCCCGGCTCCGCGAGACAACCATGACCCAACGACGAGATGTGGAATTCCTTTCAGGCGGCGTGACCTGCCGCGCCTGGCTGTACCTGCCCGCCTCGGATGCGCCGCGTCCGGTCATGGTGATGGCGCACGGCCTGGGCGGGGTGAAAGTGATGCGGCTGGACGCCTTCGCCGAACGCTTCTGCGCGGCGGGCTACGCCTGCCTGGTCTTCGATTACCGGCATTTCGGGGCCAGCGACGGGGAACCCCGGCAACTGCTGGATGTCGGCAAGCAACTGCAGGACTGGAAGGCCGCCGTGGCCTACGCCCGCGCCTGCCCGCAGGTGGACGGTCGCCGGGTCATCCTCTGGGGCACCTCGTTCAGCGGCGGCCACGTACTCAGCACCGCCGCCGACGTGCCCGGCATCGCGGCGGTGATCTCCCAATGCCCGTTCACCAACGGCCTCGCTTCGGGCCTGGCGCTGAATCCGGTCAGCTCGCTGAAGGTGACCGCCCTGGCGCTGCGCGACCAACTCGGCGGCTGGCTGGGCGCACAGCCGGTGATGGTGCAAACGGCGGGACATCGGGGCGAAGCGGCGTTGATGACCGCGCCGGACGCGGTGCCCGGCTATCTGGGGCTGCTGTCCGAAAAGGACGCCACGGGATTCCGCAATGAGGTCGCCGCCCGTTTCGGCCTGCAGATCATCCGCTATTTCCCCGGCCTGAAGACGCCGAAGATCCCGTGCCCGGTGCTGTTCTGCGTCTGCGACACCGACACGGTCGCCCCCGCCAAGCCGACGCTGTACCACGCCCGTCGTGCGCCGAAGGGCGAAATCAAACGCTACCCGGACGGACATTTCGATATCTATGTGGGCGAGGCCTTCGAGCACGTGGTGAAGGACCAGATCGAATTCCTGCAACGGCATGTGCCGGTTTGAGCGAGCAGACATCATGGCCAAATACGACATTTCCCGACTGACCATCGCCATCACCGGCTCCACCGGCGGACTCGGCTCCGCGCTGGCGAAGGCGCTGCACGCCAAGGGCGCGAAACTGGCGCTGCTGGATCTGGACGGCGCGGCGGCGCAACAGCAGGCG
>JAYRMT010000283.1:0-2965 GCA_041912575.1 Fluviicoccus sp.
AGGCGAGCGATGAACATCGTGGTCTTTGATGCGGAATGCCTGGCGTGCTCGCGCTGGGTGCAGTTCCTGCTGCGGGCGGACCGTCAGCGGCGCTACCATTTTGCCTCGATCCAGTCCCCGCGCGGACAGGCCTTGCTGGCGCAGGCCGGGCTGCCGCTGGTCGGGCTGGACACCATGATGCTGGTCGAGGAAGACAGAGGCCGCATCACCCTGCACACCGACGCGATTATCCGCGTGCTGGTGATGCTGGGCGGGCTGTACCGGCTGGCCGTGCTCGGCAAACTGATCCCCCGCTTCCTGCGCGATCCCGCTTACCGCTGGGTGGCGCGCAACCGCTACCGCATCCTTGGCAAGCGCGACACCTGCTATCTGCCCCGCGCCGAAGAACAGTGGCGGTTCCTCTGACAGCGGTACGGTGAACGTGATCTCAATATCGGAGTTTCTGTTCTGACACGTTCCGCAACCCCCCTGTCACTCCGTGACATCCCCCCTGTTCCACAGGAGGGAAAGACGCAACGATTCAGGGCGACATAGCCCAATCGGATAGCCTCACTACCCGCGCTTCAACTCATACACGCACAGGTTCACCGCCGTCGCGAGGTTCAGCGACTCGATCGCCCCGCCGCCCGGAATGGTGAACGGCTGCGCCTTCAGGGCCGCCAGCGCGGCACGCGGCACGCCGCGCGCTTCATTGCCGAACACGTAGGCATCGAAATCCGCGAAACCGCCCGCACTGACCCGCTTGCCGTCCATGTCCAGACAGGCGATACGCGGATAGCGCGCCGACAGGGTTTCCAGCGATACATCCACTTCCAGCGGTACGTGGAAAATCGCGCCCATGCTGGCGCGCACCACTTTCGGATTGAAGGGATCGACGCTGCCCGGCCCCAACAGGCAACGGAAGCCGCCGAACCAGGCCAGCGTGCGCAGGATGGTGCCGAGATTGCCCGGGTCCTGGATCTCGTGCAGATACACCGCCTGCTCACCGGCGACCGGCTCGCCGCTTCCCGACAACAGGGGGACGACCGCCAGAATCCCTTGCGGCGTCTGCGTATCCGCCATGTGCGCCATCTGCTTCGCGTTCACCGCCACCTTGCGGAACGGCGTGCGCCAGTCGGCATAGGCCTCGGTCAGATACAGCGTAGCGTCGCGCAGTGCCGGCCGGGTTTGCGCGGCCTTCTGCAACTCCAGCACCAGATGCTCGCCTTCGACGAGGAAGCAGCCGAAGGCCTCGCGGTATTTCTTCTGGTGCAGCTTGCGAATCTCGTCGAAGGTCACGCCGCACCCTCCTGCCGGGCCACGATATCCAGCGCCACCGCTTCCGCGACCTTGATGCCGTCCACCCCTGCCGACAGGATGCCGCCCGCATAGCCCGCGCCTTCCCCGGCCGGATACAGCCCGACCGTGTTCAGGCTTTGCAGCGACTGCGGATCGCGGGTGATGCGCACCGGCGAGGACGTGCGCGTCTCGATGCCGGTCAGCACCGCATCGTCGCGGTCAAAACCGCGGATCTGCTTGCCGAACACCGGCAAGGCTTCGCGGATGGCCTCGATCACATAGGGCGGCAGCGATTCCGCCAGATCGCCCAGTTTCACGCCGGGTTTGTAGGATGGCTGCACTTCCCCCCATTGCGTGGACGGGGTGCCGCGAATGAAGTCGCCGACGAGTTGCCCCGGCGCGCAGTAATCGCGACCGCCCAACTCGAAGGCGCGCGATTCCAGCGCCTCCTGGAACTCGACTCCGGCCAGCGGGCCGCCCGGGAAATCCTGTTCCGGGCTGATGCCGACCACGATCCCGGCGTTGGCGTTGCGCTCGTTGCGGGAGTACTGGCTCATGCCGTTGGTGACCACGCGCTCCGGTTCGGACGTCGCCGCGACCACGGTGCCGCCGGGGCACATGCAGAAGCTGTAGACCGCGCGGCCGTTGGCGGCGTGATGGACCAGCTTGTAATCCGCCGCGCCCAGTTCAGGGTGTCCGGCGTACTTGCCGAGGCGCGCCTCGTCGATCAGCGATTGCGGATGCTCGATGCGGAAACCGACCGCGAAGGGCTTGGCTTCCAGATGCACGCCCTTGCAGTGCAGCAGGCGGAAGGTGTCGCGCGAGCTGTGGCCCAGCGCCAGCACGACATGGCGGCTGTGCAGGACCTCGCCGCTTTCCAGCATCACGCCTTCGATGCGGCCGTTATCGATCAGCAGGTCGGTGACCTTGCTCTGGAAACGGACCTCGCCGCCCAGCGCGCGGATTTCCTCGCGCATGGTCGAGACCACGCCGGTGAGGCGGAAGGTGCCGATGTGCGGTTTGCTGACGTAGATGATTTCTTCCGGCGCACCGGCGCGGATGAACTCGCGCATGACCTTGCGGCCATAAAATTTGGGGTCCTTGATCTGGCTGTAGAGCTTGCCATCGGAGAACAGGCCCGCGCCGCCCTCACCGAACTGCACGTTGGATTCCGGGGTGAGGACGTGCTTGCGCCACAGCGCCCAGGTGTCCTTGGTGCGGCTGCGCACGTCTTTGCCGCGTTCCAGCACGATGGGCCGGAAGCCCATTTGCGCGAGCGTGAGCGCGGCGAACAGGCCGCAGGGGCCGAAGCCGATGATGAGGGGGCGTTCGGTGAGTCCGGCGGGAGCTTGGGCGACCGGGTAGTAGTGGGTGTCCGGTGCGGTGCGGATGTGCGGGTCTTTGCTGAAGCGTTGCAGCGTTTTGGCTTCGTCTTTGACGTTGAGGTCGATGATGTAGACGAAGCTGATGGTGCTGCCTTTTTTGCGGGCGTCGTAGCTGCGTTTGTAGACGGTGAAGTCGAGCAGGTCGGCGTCCTTGATCTTGAGGCGTTCGGTGATGGCCTTGCGCAGGGCTTCGGGCGGGTGGTCGAGCGGCAGGGTCAGTTCGGTGATGCGGATCATGCGGGGTTCCTGGCCGGTGGCTCCGGCAAAGGGGGGTTTGATGGGGGGATTGTAGCTGATTTGGT
>JAYRMT010000284.1:0-2953 GCA_041912575.1 Fluviicoccus sp.
TGAAGCTCGCGCCCGGCAAATACGACATCACCGTGGTCGGCCGCGAGCCGCACGGCAATTACAACCGCATCATGCTGTCGCCGGTGCTGGCGGGCGAGAAGGCCTTCGAGGACATCCTGCTGCATCCGCGCGAATGGTATGCGGCGCAAGGCATCGAGCTCATCGCCGGGCAGACGGTGGTGGATGTGGATCGCGCCCGTCGCCTCGTTTCCACGGATCAGGGCCTGAGCCTGCCTTACGACCGTTTGTTGCTGGCGACCGGCTCGGTGCCGTTCATCATTCCGGTGCCGGGACACCAGCATCCGGGCGTGATCAGTTTCCGCGATATCCAGGACGTGGAGCGCATGCTGTCGGAAACCCGCGCCAAGAAGCGCGTGGCGGTGATCGGCGGCGGCCTGCTCGGGCTGGAAGCGGCGAACGGCCTGCTCAAGCGCGGCGTCGAAGTCACGGTGATTCATGACACGCCTTGCCTGCTCAACCGGCAGCTGGATACCGAGGCGGCGCAGTTGCTGCAACGGGATCTGGCCTCGCGCGGCATGCAGTTCCGGCTGGGCGCGCTGACCGCGGAGATCGTCGCGAAGGACGACGACCTCCTGAGCCACCTGCGGTTCAAGGACGGCAGCACGCTGGAAACCGACCTGGTCGTGATGGCCGTCGGCATCCGCCCCAACGTCGCGCTGGCGAAATCCATCGGCTTGCAGGTCGACAAGGCCATCCTGGTCAACGACACCTTGCAGACCTTCGATCCGCGCATCTACGCCGTGGGCGAGTGCGTGCAGCATCGCGGCGCGCTGTTCGGTCTGGTCGCGCCCCTGTACGAGCAGGCGCGGGTCTGCGCGAGTCATCTGGCCGAGGTCGGGGTGACACGTTTCATGCCCAAGGCCACGGCGACCACGCTCAAGGTCAGCGGCGTCAACCTGTATTCCGCCGGAGATTTCTCCGGCGCCAACGCGGAGAGCATCGTGTTGCGCGATGCCGCCGCCGGCGTCTACAAACGCTTGTTCCTGAAGGATAACCGGGTGATCGGCGCGGTGTTGTTCGGCGATACGCAGGACGGCAGCTGGTATTTCGACCTGATCCGCGAGGCGGGCGATGTTGCGCCGCATCGGGATGTGTTGCTGTTCGGAAAGCCGGAGACCGCCGATGCTGCCTGAAGCCATTCGCACTACCTGCGCCTATTGCGGCGTCGGCTGCGGCATCCGCGCCGAGGTGCTGGATCCCGCGACCCGCGCCATCCGCGTGACCGGCGATACGGATCATCCCGCCAACGCCGGACGCCTCTGTTCCAAGGGTTCCTCGCTGGGGGAAACCGTCGGGCTGGAAGGGCGGTTGCTGTATCCGGAGATCGGCGGGCGGCGCACCGACTGGCCGACGGCCGTCGCACATATCGCCGAGCGTTTCCGCGCCATCCGCGCACAGCACGGTCCGGAGGCGATCGCGTTCTACGTCTCCGGCCAGCTGCTGACCGAGGACTACTACGTCGCCAACAAGTTCATGAAGGGCTACCTCGGCAGCGCCAACATCGACACCAACTCGCGGTTGTGCATGTCGTCGGCCGTGGCGGGCTACAAGCGCGCCTTCGGCAGCGATACCGTGCCCGCGAGCTACGAGGATTTCGCCCATGCCGACCTGATGGTGCTGGTCGGTTCGAACACGGCCTGGTGCCATCCGATCCTGTTCCAGCGCATCCAGGCGGAAAAGGCGAAGCGCCCGGACCTGAAGATCGTGGTGATCGATCCGCGCGCCACCGCGACCACCGAACTGGCGGACTTGCACCTGCCCATCCGCGCGGGCGGCGACGTACTGCTGTTCAACACGCTGCTGGCGGAAATCGCCCGGCGCGGCGCGCTGGATGTTCCCTTCATCGAGGCGCATACCCGGGATTTCCCGCAGGCGCTGGCCAATGCGGAGAAGGATGCGCACGACCGTCCGGCCGTGGCCGCGAAACTGGGGGTTTCGCCGGAGGCGCTGCAAACCTTCCTCGACTGGTTCGTCGCCACGCCGCGCACGTTGACGATGTTCTCGATGGGTGTGAACCAGTCCAGCACCGGCACCGACAAGGTCAACGCCATCGTCAATTGCCATCTGGCGACCGGGCGCATCGGCAAGCCGGGCGCATCGCCGTTCTCGCTGACCGGCCAGCCCAACGCCATGGGCGGCCGCGAAGTCGGCGGTCTGGCGAACATGCTGGCCGCGCACATGGATCTCGAAAACCCGGCGCATCGCGAGCGCGTGCAACGCTTCTGGGGTGCCCCGTCTATCCCGTCGCGGGGCGGCCTCAAGGCGGTGGACCTGTTCGACGCCATGCACGAAGGCCGCATCAAGGCGGTGTGGGTGATGGCGACCAATCCGGTGGTCTCGCTGCCCAACGCCGACCGCGTGCGCGAGGCCTTGTCCCGCTGTGAACTGGTCATCGCCTCGGATTGCATTGCCGACACCGACACCCTGCGTCTGGCGCATGTGCGCCTGCCCGCCCTGGGTTGGGGGGAAAAGGACGGCACTGTGACCAACTCCGAGCGGCGGATTTCCCGGCAGCGCGGCTTTCTGCCCGCGCCCGGCGAGGCGAAGCCCGACTGGTGGGCGCTGGCGCAGGTCGCTACCGCCATGGGCTATGGCGAGAGCTTCGCCTGGACCGGACCGGATGCCATCTTCCGCGAGCATGCCGCGCTTTCCGCCTTTGAAAACGACGAGCCGCACGGCCGCCGCGACTTCGACATCGGCGCGCTGTCCGATCTCGATACGTCGGCATACGACAGCTTGCAGCCGGTGCAATGGCCGCTGCCCGCCGGGGAAACGACCGGGCCCGCGCGCCTGTTCGGCGACGGACGGTTCTTCACGCCGGACCATCGCGCCCGCTTCATTGCAGTGCATGCCCGCGCGCCGCTCAATGCGCCGGGCGCGGATTACCCGCTGGTGCTCAATACCGGGCGCATCCGCGACCAGTGGCACACCA
>JAYRMT010000285.1:0-2950 GCA_041912575.1 Fluviicoccus sp.
CGCGGCCTTCGCCGGAGGCCTTGAGCAGCGCGGCAAAGGTGTCGAGCGCCGGGATGGCGAGTGGCTCGGCCTTGCGCCGGCGCTGCGGCAGGAAACCGCCGAGGTCCATGCGGCGCTGGCGCATGTATTTGTATTCCTCGGAGTCTTCCGGGAAGGTCAGGTAGGGCAACTCTTCCAGCTTGTCGTCGGGCACCGGCAGCGCGAAGCGGTCGCGGAAGCGGCCGATCTGCTCCTTGTCCATCTTCTTCTGCTGGTGCGAGATGTTCATCGCCTCGCCGGCCTGGCCCATGCCGAAGCCCTTGATGGTCTTGGCGAGAATGAGGGTCGGCGCGCCCTTGTGGGTGACGGCGGCGTTGTAGGCGGCGAAGATCTTGAAGATGTCGTGGCCGCCGCGGTTCAGTTGCCAGACCTGGTCGTCGGTCCAGTCGGCGACCAGCGCCTTCAGTTCCGGCGTGTTGAAGAAATGCTCGCGCACGTAGGCGCCGTTCTTGGCCTTGAAGGTCTGGTACTCGCCGTCGCACAGTTCCATCATGCGCTTCTTGAGGATGCCGGTTTTGTCGCGCTGGAACAGGGCATCCCAGTGGGTGCCCCAGATCAGCTTGATGACGTTCCAGCCGGAGCCGCGGAATTCGGATTCGAGTTCCTGGATGATCTTGCCGTTGCCGCGCACCGGGCCGTCGAGGCGCTGCAGGTTGCAGTTGATGACGAAGATCAGGTTGTCGAGCTTCTCGCGGCCGGCCATGCCGATGGCGCCGAGCGATTCGACCTCGTCGGTCTCGCCGTCGCCGAGGAAGGCCCAGACTTTGCGTTTTTCCGCCTTGGCGGCATCGATCAGGCCGCGCGAGGCGAGGTACTTCATGAAGCGGGCCTGGTAGATGGCCTGGATCGGGCCGAGGCCCATGGAGACGGTCGGGAATTGCCAGAAGTCCGGCATCAGCCAGGGGTGCGGATAGGAGGAGATGCCCTTGCCGTCGGTTTCCTGGCGGAAGTTGTCCATCTGTTCCTCGGTCAGGCGGCCGAGCATGAAGGCGCGGGAGTAGACGCCGGGCACCGAGTGGCCCTGGAAGAAGATCAGGTCGCCGCCGGATTCGTCGTTGATGCCCTTCCAGAAATGGGAGAAGCCGACGTCGTAGAGCGCGGCGGCGGAGGCGAAGGAGGCGATGTGGCCGCCGACGTTGGTGTTCTTGTTGGCGCGCACGACCATGGCCATGGCGTTCCAGCGGATATAGGAGTGGATCTTGATTTCCATGTCCGCGTTGCCGGGGTATTTCGGCTGCTGGTCGGCGGGAATGGTGTTGATGTATTCGGTGTTGGCCGAGTAGGGGATGTCGACCCCGGCTTCACGCGCCTGGCCGATGACCTTCTCGATCAGGTAATGGGCCCGCGTCGGCCCTTCGTTGGCGATGACGCCTTGCAGCGCCTCGGTCCATTCTTGCGTTTCCTGGGGGTCTGCGTCCGTCGGGTCTGGCAGGGCATTCGGCTGGTCGGCCATGATTTTGTCTCCTAAGTTGGTTTTCACTCCGTTTCGCCTTTTGAGCGAAACGACTTTAACGCGAATTGTGGCGCTTCGGGGATGGATCGCAAACCCGTAATTACCCCTAGGCAACGTTTCGCATTGTAAAAATTAAATTCGTATCGTGCAATATAATCAACTGGGATTTTTGCGCAAATTCGCTAGTGGATTTCCCTTAGTCGGCAAGCGAAGCGGAACCCGGACGCGTCTCGTCGCGCCCGGCCGGTCACCGGCGGGCGTTGGCGAGGGTGGGGCGGTTCAGAGTGAGGCCCAGCGGGCCAGCGTGTCGCCGAAGAAGGCGGTGAGGAGCAGGGCGCCCGGCGCGACGGCGATGAAGCCCTGCAGCAGGCGGGCGATGAAGGGGTGGGCGACGTGTGACTCGATGAAGCAGCGCGCCACCAGCGCCCCCTTGAGCCAGATGATGGCGGCGACCAGCAGGGGCAGCCAGCGCGCGTCGCGGAACCATTCGCCGAGGCCGAGGCCTACCAGCGTCAGGGCGACCAGCGCCAGCCATGCTGCGGTCAACACCCGGAAACGGTCGATTTTCGATTCCATGCTCAGGCCAGCACGTAGAACAGCGGGAAGATGATCAGCCAGATGATGTCGGTGGCGTGCCAGTAGCTGGCCAGCGCCTCCAGCCCGCTGTGGTCCGCCGCCGTGTAGCCGTGGAAGAGCAGGCGGGCGAGCACCCAGAGGATGCCCAGGATGCCCCAGGTGGCATGGACCAGGTGGTTGAAGGTCAGGTAGTAGTAGACGGTGAAGAAGATGCCCGAACTGCCGTTGATGTCGTGTGCCAGGTTCCAGCTGATTTCGAGATACTTGGCGAGCGGATAGCCGAGTGCCACGAGCAGTCCGGCGACCAGCCAGAACACCGAGGCGCGGTGCCGCCCGCGGCGGATGGCGTTGACCGAACAGGCGATGAAATAGCTGCTGGTCACCATCAGCAGGGTGATCACCGTGCCGGCGACCACCGACAGGCGCTGGGCACCGGCGTGGAAGGCATCCGGGAAATGGGCGCGGGCCACGAAATAGACCGCGAAGAGCACGACGAACTCGACGATCTCGCAGGTGATGCCGACCCAGATCCCCTTGTTGCCGGGGATGCGCCGGGTTTCGTCGAGCGGAAGCTCGGGGGGCGGCTGGAGTACCGCTGCGACCATGACTGCTGCTGCCGGGTGGGTAAAAGGCCATTCTGCGCGGAACGCGGGGCTGCGGCTTTGATCCAGGTCGGGCAAATTGGCAGCCGGCCGGAGGCATACAAGTGTTACAAGAATTAAATGCATCCGGCTTGCGCTGTATCAAATGCCGGGCCGGGCGGCTTCCTATAATGGTCTGCTTTGGTAACAATGATCGAGGAGTCGTCATGGCGGCAGTCATGCCCGCACCGGCCGCGAGCCGGGTTCTCTTGTCCGGCAACGAAGCGGTGGCCCGCGCCGT
>JAYRMT010000286.1:0-2934 GCA_041912575.1 Fluviicoccus sp.
GCCGCGCGCGACGGCCGGGCGCAAGGGCATGTCATCCGGCTGCCGCTGGAGCGGGGCGCGTCCTGGTTCGAGCTGTCGACCTCGCGCAAGCCCGCGGGCGGCGGCCGCTGGCGCTTCATCATGCTGTCGCGGGACATCAGCGGGCGCAAGCGCGCCGAAGAGCACGACCGGCTGGCCGCCAGCGTGTTCTCCAGCAGCCAGGAAGGCATCGTGATCACCGACAGCCAGCGCCGCATCCTGTCCATCAACCCTGCCTTCACCCGGATCACCGGCTACACAGCGGAGGAGGTGATCGGCAGCACGCCGAAAATGCTCAGCGCCGGGTTGCAGCCCCCGGAATTCTTCGACCAGTTGCGGCGCTCACTGGAGGAGGAGGGCGGCTGGCAGGGGGAGTTGTGGAACCGCCGCAAATCGGGCGAAGTCTATCCCGAACGGATCGCCATCGACGCCGTCCGCGACGACGACGGACAGGTGACCCATTATGTCGCGGTGTTTACCGACATCAGCCTGCTCAAGGTACATGAGGCCGAACTGGACCGTATCGCCCACTACGACGCCCTCACCGGCCTGCCCAACCGCCGCCTGCTGTCCGACCGGCTGGCGCAAGCCATCGCGCGCACCCGGCGCAGCGGCCGCCTGCTGGCTGTCTGCTACCTGGACCTGGACGGCTTCAAGCCGGTCAACGACACCCACGGCCATGCCGCCGGCGACCAGCTGCTGGTGCAGGTGACCCGCCAGCTGCTCGGCGTGCTGCGCGGGGACGACACGGTGGCTCGACTCGGCGGCGACGAATTCGTGCTGTTGCTCAACGATCTCGGCGATCCGGCGGAATGCCGGGCGGCGCTGGAGCGGGTGCTTGCGGTCATCGCCGAACCCCAGGCCATCGGCGACGCACGTGTCGCGGTATCCGCCAGCATCGGCGTCTCGCTCTACCACCGCGAGGACGACATTGATGCCGATACCCTGCTACGACACGCCGACCAGGCCATGTACCGCGCCAAGGAATCCGGCAAGAACCGCTACCACCTCTTCGACGCCGAGCAGGACCGGCGCACCCGCGCCTACTGGGATATCGTGTCCCGCGCCCGGATCGGTCTCGCCGCCGGGGAGTTCCGGCTGCATTACCAGCCCAAGGTGGACATGCGCCTCGGACGGGTCATCGGCGCGGAAGCGCTGATCCGCTGGCAGCATCCGGAGAAAGGACTCCTGGCGCCCGGCTTCTTCCTGCCGATGATCGAGAATTCCGACCTCGCCCTGCCGCTGGGTCGCTGGGTGATCCGCGAGGCCTTCCGGCAGATGGCGGCCTGGGCGGAGGACGGCCTGGTCCTGCCGGTCAGCATCAATGTCTTCGGCGAGCAGTTGCAGCAGGAGGACTTCACGACCGAACTGTCCGGGCTCCTCGCGGCCCATCCGTCCATCCGGCCGGGACAGGTCGAGCTGGAGATTCTCGAAACAACCGCCATGGAAAACATCGAGCAGGTTTCCCATGTGATCGACGCCTGCTCACGGCTCGGCATCAGTTTCGCACTGGACGACTTCGGCACCGGCTACTCTTCCCTGACCTATTTCCGCCGCTTGCCGACGCGAGCGCTCAAGATCGACCAGTCCTTCGTGCGCGACATGCTGGGGGATCCGGACGACCGGGCGATCGTGGAGGCGGTGGTGGGCCTGGCGCGCACCTTCCGGCGCACCGTCATTGCGGAAGGCGTGGAAACGGTCGAGCACGGACGGCTGCTGCTGGACCTGGGATGCGAACTGGCGCAAGGCTACGGCATCGCCCGGCCGATGCCGCCCGGGGAGATTCCCGGCTGGATCGCGGACTGGCGCGCGCCCGAAAGCTGGGCGAACGGCAAGCCGTCCGGCGACGATTACACCCTGTAACGCCCGTCAGGACACGCGTTTCCAAACCGCCGGCGTCACCGACAGGCTGTGCTCGCCTGACGTCAGCCAGACCTGGCCGTGGTCTATGGTGACCTGCACCTGCATCGTCCGTTCGACCACCGCCTCCAGCGCCGACGACTCCGCCTCGGACACATTCAGCACGGTCAGGTTGTCGCAACGGGACAGCTTGTCGGCGTTCTTCTTCCACCAGATGTCCGCCGCCGCGCCGCCATAACTCAGGATCACCACCTGTTGCGCGCGGCCGCAGGCCTTGCGCACCCGTTTTTCATCGGGCTGGCCCAGGTCGATCCACAGATCCACTTCGTCGCGCAGGTTCAGCCGCCAGAGATCCGGCTCGTCTTCGGCGCTCAGCCCGCGCGTAAACTGCAGGCGTTCATCCGCATACAACGCGAAGGCGATCAGGCGCAGCATCATGCGCTGGTCGGTCTCGGAGGGATGGCGGGCAATGGTCAGGTTGTACCCGGCGTAATGCTCGCGATCCAGGTCGCTGACCTGGAGATCCGCCTTGAAGATCGTGGATTTGAGCGCCATGAACGGAGTCTCCGGAAAGGGGCGTCGGGGCAGGGTGGCGCATCTTAGCATCCCGGCGGAAATTCGACGGCGACGAACGGCAGGTGATTGAATTTTGTGACGGACGTCGTATAACGGAAACAAAGAACAATAAAACGACTCCCCTACCATGAGCCTTCAACGCTTCCTTTACGGTGACGATTCCCCGACCGCAGTCCATCAGGTCATGACCGGCATCCTGGTCATCTGCTTCATTCTCGCGATCTACGGATTGTTCATCGATTTCATTCCCGACCCGGCCTGGACCGGCGGCGGCGGCTTCTTCGCGGGCAGCCTGCTCGCCATCCTGTGGATCGGCAGCAAGGCGATCGGCCAGCAGGGGCGGACGCAGCGCTATTACGCCTCCTCCGCCAGCACCGGCGAAAGCCTGCTGGCGGGACTCACCCGCTCCACCTTCTATTTCGCCATGATCTGGCTGGCCGTCGTCCACGGCTTCGCCGGTCTGGTCACCCGCAGCATCGG
>JAYRMT010000287.1:0-2925 GCA_041912575.1 Fluviicoccus sp.
AGGATGGTGTCCGCCACGTCGTCGGCGGTGAGCTGCGCGCCCATGCGGCGGAAGCTGTTGGCGTTCATGTCGGTGACCATCGCGGTCTGCACGAACAGCGGCAGGATGTCCATCACGCGGACGTTGTACTCCTGCCACTCCAGGTCCAGCGCCTCGGTCAAACCGCGCACCGCGAACTTGGTGGCCGAATAGACTGCCAGCGAGGGTTGCCCGTAGATGGCGGAAGCGGAACACAGGTTGATCACCCGCGACTCCGGCGTCAGGCGCAGGTGGCGCAAGGCGGTATGGCAACCGTTAAGCACGCCCTTGAGGTTGACGTCGATCATCTTGTGCTGCTGCGCCAGCGGAATGCTCTCCACCGGACCGGAAAACAGGATGCCCGCGTTGTTCAGCAAGACATCCAGCCGACCGGCGGCCGCCACGAATTCGTTCAGCGACGCTTCCCACGCGGCGGGATCGGTGACATCGAGACGACCGGCCAGGGTCTTGGCCTCGCCCAGTTCGCGGCGCAGCGCCTGCACGCCGGCCTCATCGACATCGTACAACCCGACAAACCAGCCCTCGCGGGCAAACAGGCGGGCAACGGCCTGACCGATTCCGGCGGCGGCGCCGGTGATGAAAATGCTCTGGCGTGACATGGAAACCCTCTTTAATAAATATTCCCTCCTGCAAGGCAGGGGGGAGCCGCGAAGGCGGCCGGGGGGTTGCGGACAGAAGCCCGAACACCCCTCTGAATTATGGTCTTGTCCGGCGTCCGGCCCTAACCCCCCAGCCCTGCGGGCAGCCCCCCTGTTCCACAGGAGGGCGTCCACCGGGACATTGCGATTGTCCGTAATTTCAGCGAAAAT
The DNA here is from genome assembly GCA_041912575.1 of Fluviicoccus sp. Lineage (GTDB taxonomy): Bacteria > Pseudomonadota > Gammaproteobacteria > Pseudomonadales > Moraxellaceae > Fluviicoccus. The sequence continues at coordinate 849 of JAYRMT010000287.1, forward strand.
CATTTTAGACAAGACTTCTTTCCTGATTCAAGAGGCCGCATGACAAATTCATCGGAATCCCCGGAACCCGCCGCCCCGCCGCCCGTCCGCAAGACGGCGAAGCGCGGCTACGGCGGCCGTTCGGCGGAGGAACTGTCGGCCGAGCGGCGGCAACGGCTGATGGAGACGGCGCTGGAACTGTTCGGTACCGAGGGCTACCTGCCCACCACCGTGGAGAAACTGTGCAGCCACGCGCGGGTGACGACACGACATTTCTACGAACACTTCCGGGACCGGGAGTCGTTGCTGATCGCACTGTTCGAGGACATCCTCGCCGACACGCAACGCCGGGTGATGACGGTGATGCTGGATGACGCTGCCCCGCCCGAGGCGCGCTTTTCCCGCGCGCTCGACGCCTTTCTGGCCAGTCATCTCGACGATCCGCGCCGGGCGCGCATCACCACGCAGGAAATCCTGGGCGTGAGTCCGCGCGCCGAGGCGGCGCGCAACCGCGTCATCAGCGGCTTCGCCGACCTGATCACGGCCTATCTGGGGGGACTGGTGGCGAACGGACGGCTGCCCGCACGCAATTACCGCGTGCTGGCGGTGGGGATTGTCGGGGCGATGCACGAACTGCAGATCGCCTGGCTGGACGGCTCGCTGGGGCTGTCGCGGCAGGCGCTGGCGGAGGAGCTGGCGTTTCTGGTGGCGGCGATGGTTAGGGGCGCGCGCTGACGCCCCGCCACGGCATCAGGGGTTTTCCGGCGCATCCTTCAGCCGGTTCATCCCGATCATCTTCAGGATGTACTTCTCGTAGACCGGCTCGGACGACCCGTTCTTCATCTTGTACAGGAAATACTTCTCGAAACCGACCTTCGCCCAGTGCACCCAGCGTCCCTTGCGGAACCAGGTCACGTTGCGCGGCGGAATCTGCGGCATCGCCAGGAAGGCGGCGCCGGTATCGCCCATGTCGGCCAGGCACAAGGCGTTCCAGGTCCCCACCGCTTCGCCCGGCTGTCCGGTCAGGTCGGCGGCGATGTTGTGGCAGATCGCCGTCCACATCGATTCGATCATGTAGCCGGTTTTCGGCGTGCCGGTCGGCACCGGCGTCTGCTCCACCGGCGGGATCGCCACGCACACCCCGGCGGAAAAGATGTTGCGGTATTTCGGACTGCGCTGGTACTTGTCGACAATCACGAAGCCGCGCGGATTGCACAGCCCCTCCACCGCCGCCACCGCCTCCACGCCCTTGAACGCGGGCAGCATCATCGAATGCACGAAGGGCAACTCGTGCTGGCGCACCAACTGGCCGCGATCGTCCATCTCGTCGACGAACATCTTGCCTTCCTCAACCCGAGTCACCCTGGCGTTGGTGATCCACTTGATGTGGCGGTTGCGGAATTCCGACTCCAGCATCGACTTGGAGTCGCCGACGCCGCCCAGACCGAGGTGGCCGACGTAGGGTTCGCTGGAAACATAGGTCATCGGCACGCGGTCGCGGACCTTGGCGCGGCGCAGCGCGGTTTCCAGGATGAAGGCGTATTCATAAGCAGGACCGAAACAGCTCGCCCCCGCCATCGCGCCGACAATCACCGGACCGGGGTTCTTCACCAGTTTCTGGAAGTCCTCGTGCGCCTTTTCGGCATGGTCGAGCGTGCACACCGACTGGGTGAAACCGCCGTGCGGGCCGGCGCCGGGCACTTCCTCGAAGGCCAGCTTCGGACCGGTGGCGATCACCAGATAGTCGTAGCCCAACGTGCTGCCGTCCGCGAGCTGCAGGGCGTTGCCCGCCGCGTCGATGCGGTCGACGCGCTGCGCGATGAAGTCGATCTTCTTCTTGGCCAGATAGGGCGCTGCGGGAAAGCTGGTGTCCTCGCGCTTGCGCCAGCCGACGGCGATCCACGGATTCGAGGGCACGAACTGGTAGCTTTCGCGCTCGTTGACGACGGTGATCTTCACGTCCTTGCCCAAGGTATCGCGAAGCTCGTAGGCCCCGGCCATGCCGCCCAGCCCTGCTCCGATGATGACGATGTGCGTCATGGCGCGCCCTCTCTGACATTCGTTATGGGTTATGCCAAAATACTATACCCCGTTGGGT
>JAYRMT010000288.1:0-2919 GCA_041912575.1 Fluviicoccus sp.
CCCGTCGCCCACCGATTCCTGACAATCCGCTTCACCTGTTTCAAGTCCTTGAACCATCTGTGAATTCCTCGCGATTGAGTTTGTAACCAAATGTCCCGCGGAAAGTATGTCAAAATGTAACAAGGCCGATTCTATAGAAATGAATGGCTTAAAAGCAATAGCTAATGTGGATTGTCAAAAAAGTGAGCAAATTGACGCGACCGCCCGGTCACGTGAGGGCGCCTGATTGAATTCACAGGAATTTTCCGGAGGCGGCCGGAATTCGTTCACTCCTGAGAAATTACTTTAAGTCGGAAGGCGCCGACGAACGGTTCCGTCCCGACGCCCAAAGACATGGCGAAATCACCGGGATGATTTCTCGGGGGGCAAGCCCTCCCCTGCCGGGCGGGAGATTTCACAGGCATGAAAAAGGGCGCCATGGGGCGCCCTTCGGGTGAAGTTGTCGGTGTGGCTTATGCGATCGCCAGCAACACCTGACCGTCCTGCACCAGGTCACCGGCGCTGACGCGGACTTCGGAGAGTACGCAATCTTCCTTGGCGGTGATACGGTGTTCCATCTTCATGGCTTCCATCACCACCAGAGGGTCTCCCTTCTTGACGGCCTGACCGGCGTTGACCAGCACGGCGGTGATGCGGCCGGTCATCGGCGCGCGATAACCCGCATGGCCGTCGTCCGCGCCCTTGGCGTGACGCCAGGGCTCCACCAGCGCGCATTGCCACAGGAAGCCTTCGTGAGTGAGTTGCAGTCCGTGATGGTCGATGGTGACGTTGAAGGCGACGCGAGCGGCGTCATCCTGCCACACGAACTGCTCCTGGTGCTCGGTGAAGGCAAAGCGGCCGTCCTGTCCGTCCATCTTCCAGTGGAAACCGTCCGGCAGCGGGGTGAGGTCGAGTTCGCGCGCTTCGTCGTTCAGGCTGATGTGCATCCGGGTATGGTTGTCGCCAAGCAAGCGCCAGCCGGGCAGGGATGACCACGGCGAGCCCAGCTGACCCGGCGCGGCGCTACCCGCTTTCTGCTGCTGGAAGAACCAGGCGGCGGCGGTGAGCAGGGCGGCCTGTTCGTGCGGGCTGCGGCGATTGATCAGCTCGTCGTGACGCTGCACCAGGAAGGCGGTATCCAGCTGCCCGGACACGAAATCCGGGTGCGAGAGTACGCGCTGCAGGTAGCTCAGGTTGTGGCGCAGGCCGCTGACGCGCATGCCCGCCAGCGTCTGCACCAGACGGGTGATCGCCAGTTCGCGGGTTTCCCCCCAGGCGATGACCTTGGCCAGCATCGGATCGTAATAGGGAGAAATCTCGTCGCCCGCCTGGAAGCCGGTATCGACGCGCTGCCAGGCGGCGGTTTCCGGATAGCTGAAACGGGTAAGGCGACCGATTTGCGGCAGGAAGCCGTGCGCCGGATCTTCCGCGTACAGACGCACTTCCACTGCGCAGCCATTCACCTTCAGGTCAGACTGGCTGAACGGCAGTTTTTCGCCGGAAGCGACGCGCAGTTGCAACTCGACCAGGTCCAGTCCGCTGATCATTTCCGTGACCGGATGTTCGACTTGCAGGCGGGTGTTCATTTCCATGAAATAGAAACGGCCGTTGGCGACCAGGAACTCGATGGTGCCCGCGTTGCTGTAGCCGATGGCCTTGGCCGCCTGCACGGCGGCTTCGCCCATGGCCTGACGGAGCTCCGGCGACAGATCGGGTGCGGGCGCTTCCTCGACTACCTTCTGGTGACGGCGCTGCAGGGAACAGTCGCGATCGAAGAGGTAGACGCAGTTGCCGTGCTGATCGGCCAGCACCTGCACTTCGACATGGCGCGGCTGGACCAGCAGTTTTTCCACCAGCAGGCGGCTGTCGCCGAAACTGCTCAGGCCTTCGTTCTGGGCGGCCTGGATCGCGCCGGGCAGTTCCTCGGGCGCGTGCACGGCGCGCATGCCCTTGCCGCCGCCGCCGGCCGAGGCCTTGAGCAGCACGGGCAGGCCGATTTCCAGCGATTTTGCCACGAGGGTGGCTTCGTCCTGGGCTTCGCCGTGGTAACCGGGAATCAGCGGCACGCCGGCCTGCTGCATCAGCGCCTTGGCTTGCGACTTGCCGCCCATGGCGGAAATGGCGCTGGCGGACGGACCGACAAAGACCAGTCCGGCTTCGGCGACGGCGGCGGCAAATCCGGCGTTTTCCGAAAGGAAGCCGTAACCGGGGTGGATCGCATCCGCGCCGCTCTGTTGCGCCACGGCGATGATCTTGTCGGCGCGCAGGTAGGATTCCCGCGTGGGCGCGGGACCGATGCAATAGGCTTCGTCCGCCATCTGCACGTGGCGCGCGCGCGCGTCGGCAGTGGAATAGACCGCCACGGTGCGCACGCCCAGCTTGCGGGCGGTCTTGATGATGCGGCAGGCGATCTCGCCGCGATTGGCAATCAGCAGTTTTTTGATCATGTCGTCTTGATCCAGTTGGCCGGACGCTTGTCGAGGAAGGCGCGCAGGCCTTCCTGTCCTTCATCGCAGGCGCGCAGGGTGGCGATCAGGTGCGTGGTGTATTCGGTCAGTTCCGGGTTGCTGGCTTCCGCGACGCGGTGGATCAACTTCTTGCAGGCGGCCAGCGCCTGCGGACCGTTGGCGAGCAGGGCGGTGACCAGTTTGTCTGCCTCGGCGTACAGCGCTTCCGGAGCGACGACGTGCTGCACCAGCCCGGTCTGCTGCGCGGTGACGGCGCTGAAGCGTTCGGCGGTCAGGAAGTAGCGTTGCGCCTGGCGCGCACCCATGGCGCTGATGACGTAGGGACTGATCACGGCGGGTACCAGTCCGAGCTTGACCTCGGACAGGCAGAAACTGGCGGCTTCACTGGCGATGGCGATATCGCAGCAGCTGACCAGACCGACGCCGCCGCCGAAAGCCGGACCTTGCACCACGGCTACGGTCGGCGCCGGAA
>JAYRMT010000289.1:0-2875 GCA_041912575.1 Fluviicoccus sp.
ACCGCCTTCCTGGTGCAGCGTCACGACGAGCTGATCAATCGCCGCAGCCCGCACGAACAGGCCGCCCTGCTCACCGCCGCCGCCTGGTTCTTCCAGCAGCAGAAAGCGGGCAGCGCCGCGCCGGGTCAGCTGGGCTCGCCGTGGTCATCCCTGCCCGGCTGGCGCTTGCTGGGCGACAACCATACCCGGATGCGCATCAGCCTGAACGACGAAGCGCGCGAACTCGACCTTACCCCGCTGCCGGACGGGTTCCACTGGAAGATGGACGGTCAGGAAGGCCGCTTCGCCTTTACCGAGCACCAGGAACAATTCGTGTGGCAGGATGATGCCGCCCGTGTCGCCTTCAACGTCACTATCGACCATCACGGCCTGCAACTCACTCACGAAGGCTTCCTGTGGCAATGCGCGCTGGTGGAGCCCTGGCGTCACGCCAAGGGCGCGGACGACGGCCATGCGGGTTATCGCGCGCCGATGACCGGCCGCATTACCGCCGTGCTGGTCAGTGCCGGTCAAGCGGTCAAGAAAGGCGATGCGCTGGTGGTGATGGAAGCCATGAAGATGGAACACCGCATCACCGCCAAGGAAGATTGCGTACTCTCCGAAGTCCGCGTCAGCGCCGATGATCTGGTGCAGGACGGTCAGGTGTTGCTGGCGATCGAATAAGCCACACCGACAACTTCCCCCGAAGGGCGCCTCATGGCGCCCTTTTTCATGCCTGTGGAATCTCCCGCCCGGCAGGGGAGGGCTTGCCCCCGAGAAATAGCCCCGGTGATTTCGCCATGTCTTTGGGCGTCGGGACGGAACCGTTCGTCGGCGCCTTCCGACTTAAAGTAATTTCTCAGGTGTGAACGAATTCCGGCCGCCTCCGAAAAATTCCTGTGAATTCAATCAGACGCCCTCACGTGACCGGGCGGTCGTGTCAATTTGCTCACTTTTTTGACAATCCACATTAGCTATTGCTTTTAAGCCATTCATTTCTATAGAATCAGCCTTGTTACATTTTGACATACTTTCCGCGGGACATTTGGTTACAAACTCAATCGCGAGGAATTCACAGATGGTTCAAGGACTTGAAACAGGTGAAGCGGATTGTCAGGAATCGGTGGGCGACGGGGAAGGAAATCCTGCTTATACTGGCCCCGAAACCGACGCAAACGCAGAAAAATACACGGTGCAAACCATGATTATAACAACGCGTGCCTGCCCTCATTGCGGCTTCTATCTACGACAAATTGGTGACGACCCCGAGCACGTCCTGTGTCCGAACAACTATTGCTCTGAAAAATTCGCCGATTGCTGCCCGCGCTGCGATTCCGACAAAAAAGAAGTCCGTCTGGTGCGCGTCGGCCTGACGGCCTTTACTTGCCTGGATTGCGGACAGGACTGGGATAACGTGAAAACGACCGGACTGCCCTCCTCGTCCAACCTCGTTGTCCTGCGCTTCCCCAAACTCGCGACCGGCTCCTGAGCCGGTCCCCGCTACCCTGCCCTGATCTCCCCGGCATCCCGCCTGTCCAGCCGCAAGCGCGTCTGGAGTTTCCGCCACTGATCCGGCGGCAGGCCGTCCGCGAACAGCAACAGCGTCTCTTTCCAGCCGGTATCGCGGCTTTCCAGCGGCAGGATCACCACCGCCGGCCACACCGTCGGACGACGGATCACCACCCGCATGCGCTGTCCGGCGGACGTCACCACACGTATCCCCTCGTCCGTCCAGTGCAATTCGCGAATCGCATCCTGTCCGTGCAAGCGCCACCGGTTCAACGCGACCAGCAATCCCGCCACGATCACCGCCAGCAACAGGCCCTGAACCGCGACCGGCATGGTGGTCATCAGCACGGCCGCCGCCGCCAGTCCGTAAGCTGCGGTTCCGAGCCCGCGCAACACGCGCGACGGCTCGACCAGGCTATGAATGTCCCACGCACTCATGGATCACCCGGATAATGTGCGCAATCTCCGGATCCGCCGGCTGTTCGTACCCCATGAACCAGGACAGCAGGTCCGGATCCTCACAGGCGATCAGCTTCGCAACCATGCGTTGTTCGTCCTCGGTCACGGACAGGTAGTGATCGCGCATGAACGGCTCGAAAAAGACATCCAGTTCCTTGAGACCGCGCCGGGCGCGCCAGACCAGGCGGCGCTCCTCATTCGTGAGTTCACGGGTCATGTTGGTTTCCTCAATCGGGGGGCGACAATGCTAGCATGGGACATTGCTTTTTCACTCCCGGCCCCCATATCGGGATCAGGATTTCTGGAGGATGACGGCATGAGCAAGCCGCTGTGGATCGCGCTGGAACAGGACCGCCTGCTGGCGGTGACCGGACCGGACCGCGAAAAGTTCCTGCAAGGGCAGACGACCACCGATTTCCGGGAAGTCACGCCCGATGTCTCGCGACTGGGCTGCGTCTGCAACCTGAAAGGCCGGGCGATATTCAGCTACCGCGCCATCAACTGGCGCGACACCCTGTGGCTGCTGATGGACGCGACACTGCATGAGCGCGCACGCCTGCATTTGCAGAAGTACATCATTTTCTCGAAAGCGACGCTTGAAACTCCGGCAGTCAGGGCCTGGGGGCTGATCGGACCGGGATCAGCCGCGCTGGTGCGCGAGATCACGGGGCTGGACACCCAAGGTGTCGATACCGTGGCCGCCAACGACCGGATCACGGCGGTCAGTCTGGGGAATGATCGCTACCTGCTCCTGCTTGAGGACGATGAACACGGAAACGCCGTGGCCGCCCGTTTCGCGCGGGCCGCGGCAGCCGGCGCCGTCAACGACTGGCGGCTGGCGCAAATCCGCGCCGGAGAAGCGCAGATCGTCGCGGACAGCGCCGAAATCTTCCAGCCGCAGGAAATCAATTATCCCGCCCTGAACGGC
>JAYRMT010000290.1:0-2870 GCA_041912575.1 Fluviicoccus sp.
TTTCCTTTTTTTGGTGCGTTTTTCGAGCGGAGGTGGCGATGGCCCTGGACAATTTGGTGCAAAGCGTGCGGGAGCAGATCAAATCGCGCTTCTACCAGAGCAACCAGGCGGGCATGTGGCAGGAGGTTGATCGGAACCTGCACGCCGCCTTGCAGGAGGTTTTCGCCCGCATGGACCTGGTCACGCGCGAAGAATTCGATCGCCAGAGCGCCCTGCTCTCGGAGGCCCGCGCGGCGCAGCAGGCGCTGGAAGCCCGTCTCAAGGACTTGGAAGCCCGCCTGAAAGCGCTATAATCCGCGCCCTTCGCGACGGGGCCGCCAGGCAGGCGGTCCCCGCAATCCACATGGAATGTGCACGACATGACCCTCGCCCTCGTTCATACGCGCGCGGCCATCGGCCTCACCGCGCCCCTCGTCACGGTGGAAGTCCACCAGAGCAACGGCCTCCCGGCCCTCACCATCGTCGGCCTGCCGGAAGCGGCGGTCCGGGAAAGCAAGGATCGCGTCCGTTCGGCGCTGATCAACGCGGGCTTTGAATTTCCGAATCGCCGTCTGACCATCAATCTCGCCCCGGCCGACCTGCCGAAGGAGGGCGGGCGTTTTGATTTGCCCATCGCGCTGGGAATTCTCGCCGCGAGCGGGCAGCTGCCGCCGGAGACGCTCGCGGCGCGGGAGTTCATCGGCGAACTGGCGTTGACCGGCGAACTGCGCGCGGTTCCGGGCACCCTGTCGGCCAGTCTGGCGGCCGGACGCGAGCGGCACGAGTTGTTCGTACCGCGAGACAATGCTGCCGAGGCGGCGCGGCCTCCGGGCAGCCGGGTGTTCGGCGCGCCGGATCTGCGGCGCCTGTGCGAACATCTGGAGGGCGAGCACCTACTGACCCGTGCCGCGCCGCCGGAGCAATCCGCCGCCCGGATTGCCGCCCCGGACCTTTCGGATGTGAAGGGCCAGCATCGCGCCCGGCGCGCGCTGGAAATCGCGGCGGCGGGTGGACACTCGCTGTTGATGATGGGGCCGCCCGGCACCGGCAAGACGCTGCTGGCCTCGCGCCTGCCCGGCATCCTGCCGCCGCTTGACGAGGCGGCGAGCCTCGAAGTCGCCACCATCCATTCCGTGGCCGGACGGCAGGACATGCCGCTGGACGTGCCGCCCTTTCGCGCGCCCCACCACACGGCGTCTCCGGCCGCCCTTGTCGGCGGCGGCTCCAATCCCCGGCCGGGCGAGATCACCCTGGCGCATCATGGCGTGCTGTTCCTGGACGAGCTGCCGGAATTCGACCGCAAGGTGCTGGAGGTGTTGCGCGAGCCGCTGGAGTCAGGCCATGTGGTGATTTCCCGCGCGGCGCGCCAGACGACCTTCCCGGCCGGATTCCAGCTGGTGGCGGCGATGAACCCTTGCCCGTGCGGGTATCTCGGCGACGGCTCGCCGCGCTGCCGCTGCACGCCGGAACAGGTCGGCCGCTACCGGGGCAAGCTCTCGGGCCCGTTGCTGGACCGCATCGACCTGCATATCGAAGTGCCCGCCCTGCCGCCGAACGAGCTGCGGGAGGCCCGTCCCGGCGAGAATTCCGCGACCGTGCGAGAGCGGGTGCTGGCCGCGCGGCAACGGCAGCAGGCCCGGCAAGGCATGACCAACCGGCAGTTGACGTCCACCGGGCTGGATCGCTGGTGCGTGATGGGGGAGAGGGAGGCCCGGCTGCTTGACCAGGCCATGCAGCGCTTGCGCCTGTCGGCGCGCGCCTACCACCGCGTGCTGCGGGTGGCGCGCACCATCGCCGACCTGGCGGGGAGCGAGGCCATCGGGACCCCGCACCTCACCGAGGCGATCGGCTACCGGTTGCTCGATCGCCAGTAACCGTCAGCTGACGGTCAGGGCGGTCGAATCCTTGGTGACGGTCACGGTGCGGGTTTGCAGGATGACCTCGTCCGCGGTGGGCGTGCGCACCGCCGTCCCGACGACCGTGTTCTTGCGGAAGAAGTGGAAGGTCGCCTCGGATTTCGTCGGCGTGACATGCACCGTAACGAAGCCCTGGGTATCGGTTTCCACCATGCGGATCCACGGGTTCTGCACCGGCGGGGTGGTGTTGTCGACCGTGTAGGGGTTCGGAATGGTGGCCCCGGCCTGTTGCGCCACCGCGATGATCGAGCTGCCGATCGGCCCCGCCAGCGTCTCGTTCAGGGTGTTGACGACGGCATAGCCCGCCGGCACTTCATGCTTCAGGTATTCGCCGAAGACGGCCCGGTACAGCGCCTGCTTGTTGGCGTCGGGCAGCCCGTCCAGCGCCTTGATGCCGTCCAGCGTGGACAGGTCGATGGCGCCCGAGGTCGCCTGCTTGATCACCGCGGTTTTGACCTGTTCATAGACCAGCATGTTCGCGCAGGTGTACACCAGCGGACGGAGGGACTTCAGCGGCGAGGTGGCGGCTTCGATCGCGTTGGTGAAAGTGGTCGGATGGGCGGCCATGTCGGTCTTGGTGGCGGCCACGTCATCCTGGAAGCTGCCGACGACACCGGCCAGATAGCTCCAGAAACTCGAGGAGCTGACCCCGGCGGTCACCAGATCGACGATCTGGCCCATGCCCGGCGCGGTCCAGGCGCTGTAGTCCGCCGCGACTTCCCCGGCGAAGTGGGCATGGATGTCGCCGGTGACCGCCACGACGTTCTTGATGCCGTTGGCGGCCAGGAAGCCCATCAGGTTGGCGCGTTCGGCGGCATAGCCGTCCCACTGGTCGGCATTGATGATGTAGGTGTTCAGCAACGCCTTCAGCGCCGGGTTGCCGGCGTCGGCGAGGGCGTTGGCCTTGGCGACGATGGCGGTCAGCTGGTTCAGGTTGAGTCCCATGCGCAGCAGCGAGACTTCGTTGCCCCAGAA
>JAYRMT010000291.1:0-2864 GCA_041912575.1 Fluviicoccus sp.
CGTCAAAGCCGACCTCTCGCTGCGTGAAGGCGCAGTGCACCGGCTCCATGATGTATTCGATGGGATCTTCCACTGTCACGATGTGGCCGCTGGAGTGGTGGTTGAGCCATTCGAGGATCGACAGGGCAGTGGCAGTTTTTCCGCTTGCTGTCGGCCCGGTGATGATGAGCAGGCCTCGTACGCCGGCTTTCAGCCTCGTGACCAACGCCTGGTCCAGGCCCAGCTTGTCCAACTCGGGCGGCGGCGTCGTCACGCGGATCACCATGGCCACGCGGCCGCGGCCTTGTTGCAGGAGCGTGAAGCGCAGATATTCTTTGCCGGGCGTCTTGATGCTCCGGTTGATAGGGCGCTTCTTGGCGAACTCGGGCATGACCACCGTTTCCCAAGTTTCGGTCGCGCTCTTGGCCACGGAGCCGCTTTGGACGTAGCCGTGAAAAAAGTTCTGGATGTCCTCCAGCGTCACGGTGAAGTTGTGCACCGGCAGATTCAGTTCTTCCAGGGTGTGGATGCCGGAAGTCGTCTTGACCTTCACTGGCGCGCCCTCCTGGATCAGCAGATCAGTGATCCTGCCGGCGAACTGCAGCGTATTCATGATCGCTGCTGCGAGCCTGGAGCGCTTGTTGTCAGGAACGGACATTTCGACGACGGACATGGTCACCTCACAAAGTTTGGGGTACTGAAAAGAGCCAGCATTTATTGCGCAATCCGCAGCGAAACACTGCAAAATTGCGGCAGTTGAAAAAGGGGTTGAGGCGATGAGCTCGACAAAGCGAGATGGCTCGGTTTATTGCGCGCGCTGTAGCAGTCTGGAAGTGGTTGCCGGCCAGCTCGAGGCCGGCCGGTTCTATCCAATGCGCAGCCTCTGGCGCTCGTTGTTGGCCAAGCCGATTTCACTGCTGCAGGCCCATACCCATGCCTGTTTGAAATGCGGGCTCGTGTGGAACGAGATGAACCCAGACGAACTGATCGAGAACGCTCGCCGCTATGGCCTGTCACCGCATCGAACGGTCGTGATGCGCGCTGTATCACCTGATGCGACCCGCTTGCCGCCCAAGCGCCCGCGCAGGTAGTCTTGCCGCGTGCGAAAGGCCTGCTTACCGCGAGAGCCATGACTTGCCCGTAGCGCGTTCGACCATGGCCAACACGTTCCCGATCAGTGGATTCGCCTCGACCTGGTTTGCCAGCGCCTTACGGGTAGGCCCGACCTGACGATTCGAGCTCAAGCGGCTGGAGGCCATCAGACCGCCGCCCGATCCACCGCCCAGCTGCGACCAGTGACGGCGGATATCGTCCAGATTCATGAGCCAGGTGAGGTTGGCCAGCAACTCCTTGTTGAAGTTCGTGGACTTGTCAAAGTTGAAGCTGCCGGCAGACCCGCGGATGCCCACCGTCGAGATCCGTCGCGCCGGTTCGGCCATCCAGGCGGTTGACGAAATTCCCTGCTTTCGCGACGAAGGCTGGGCAAAGTGCGTCATCGGCGCAAAGGCCACCGGCTGATCGGAACTGTTCAGAAGGTCCACCTGGGCGGTGAGAGTCGCCGATCCCTGAGCGCGCGTCGCCAGTCCACCGGTGACCATGTTGTAGCCGTAGCCCTTGCCTTCACTGCCTTGCTTGCCTAGCTGCGTGAGCCTGGCCATCAACTGGGTCGACGTCGTGGTGTCGATCCCCGCTTTGGCATTCGCGCCCAGCAGCTGGTCGGCCGTCAGCACGCGGTCAAGACCCGTTCCTTTCAACAGGTGCCCCAAAATGCGTTTCTGGAGGATCTGCGATTGGTGGTAGCCGGTAAACGCTGCGGCCCCGCCCGGCATCACCGCATCCAGTTCGCGCAACGTTTGCGGCGTGACGTTCGTGGCAAAGGCGGATTCTGTGCCTGCACCCATGACTGTCCAAGTGAGCTTCTGGGCGATCTTCTCTTCGGAAGGGTTTGCCGCCACCCATTTACCCAGTGCGCTGTACAGCGGCTCCATTTCTGGAGGGACACGTGCGGTCACTGGCACCAGGGTCAACGCATCGCCTTGACCCGGAGCTGGAAGGGCGGGGTCCATGCACATGCCCCGCTGGTCATAGGTGCACACCGAGTTCGGCGGCACCACCATATTCCAGCCGTCCCATTCCAGCAACTCGGGCGGCGCCGGGCGTGAAAGCACAGGTGATTGGTCCACCAGATCAGCTTGCTCGACGCTGTGTCGCAGAACATCCGCAAACGGCTGCGCAATGGTCTGAACGAAGGCTGCTGCGTCGCCTCCGCGGCCCCGGTCTACAAGCGCGAGGAAATCTCCGCGCTTGGAGATGTAGCCCGTCAGCAAGTCCATGCCGCCGGGCGGCGAGTTCACCAGCAAATTGGTGATGTGCTGTTTTTCCCAAACTGCGGCCGCCTGCTCCGGGCCTTGCCCGAGCTGCAGGTTGTCAGGTCCAGATGTCTGCCGCGCCTGGGCCGCCGTGAGTGACATTGCCCCCGCGCCAGTCAACGACTGCAACGCGAGTGCGCTGATGGACGAAAGCGCCTTGCGACGTGTTTGTTGCATGGGGAGCATGAGTATCCAGAGTCTAGAAAGTGTTCGTGCTGAAAATCACTGGCGCGCCTCTGTGGCCACGATCAAACCAACCACCATTTGCCGTCCTTGAATGCCAGCCGGACTGGGCTTTTGTAGGCAGGGCACTTCCCATTGAAGGCGAAGCTGGTCTTGCCTGTCTTGTACTTCTCGTCGCCCTGCAGCTCAACCTCGATGCTTTTGATGCCGCCACAAGCCTTGAATTCGGCCGCACCTTTTTCGTACTGCGCCAAGTGCAAGTTTTCGCCGAGCATCTTGATGCGGCCCGGATCGACATGTTCCAGCATCCCTTTTTTGTTGCCGGATTCGATG
>JAYRMT010000292.1:0-2841 GCA_041912575.1 Fluviicoccus sp.
ACGCCGCCGCCGCGTCTGGCCTGCCCGCGCTGGCGGACGACTCCGGTCTCTGCGTTGATGCCCTCGCGGGCGCCCCGGGCATCTATTCCGCCCGCTTCGCCGGACCGGGCGCCGATGATAACGCCAACAACGCCCGCCTGTTGCGCGAATTGCTGCCCTGGCGGGGCGATGTACCGCTGACCGCGCGTTTCGTCTGCGTGCTGGTGCTGGTCCGCCACGCCGCGGACCCCCTGCCGTTGATCTGCCAGGGCGTCTGGGAAGGCGAGGTGCTCGCCGAACCGCGCGGCGCGGACGGCTTCGGCTACGATCCGCTGTTCCGTCCCCTCGGCATGATGCGCAGCAGCGCCGAACTGGCTCCGGACGAAAAGAACCGCATCAGTCATCGCGGACGGGCGACACAGGCCCTGCTCGCCGCGCTCGGGGCTCGTGGAGGGCTATAAGGGACCAGCGGTAAGGTTTGCACACGATTATGTCCGTTCAGGTGTCCCGGGGGGATAGTGTGGCGGACAATTGACCATTAGAATCGGGGATGAACTTGCCCTCAGGGAATGAATAATGATGAAAAGATCTCCCCTGTGCGTCGCCCTGCTGCTCTGCTCCGGTGTCGCCCTGGCCGATGATGTCCTCAACCAGGCCGAGGCGCTGCTCGCCCGGCAGCAGGCTCAAGCCGCCGTGGACCTGCTGGCTCCGCTGGAAGACGACCGCGCCGGCGATCCGGCCTACGACTACCTGCTCGGGCAGGCCTGGCTGGAAAGCGGCGACGCCAGCCGCGCCGTCTTCGCCTTCGAGCGTTGTCTCGCCGTCCAGCCGGACAACGGCCCCTGTCGCGTACAAATCGCCCGCACCCATCTGGCCTTGGGCGAAACCGCCAACGCCCGCGCCGAGCTGGAAACGATCCAGGCGTACAACCCGCCGCCCGCCGTACGTGACATGGTGTCCAAATACCTGGGGGTCGTGAGCACGCGCGAGAAGCAGGAAAAATTCCTGCGCAGCGCCTTCGCGGTCGCCAGCATCGGGCATGACTCGAATATCAATGGCGCTCCCGACAGCCTTCAGGCCTATGCCATTCCGGGTCTTGGCACCCCCAGCAGCATTAATGTTCCGCTCTCTGAAGGTAGCGTATTTTACGGCGGACAAGCTGGCGGTGGCTTTCAGTTACGCAACACGCCGACCGTGACCACGTTTGGCGACATATCCGGAACTGACCGGAGCTATGCCGGTTCCAACAAGAGTGACTTCAGTTACCAGACAATCGATGGAAATCTCGGTGCGGCGGCTAAATTGTCCACCGGCTCGGTCGTAGGCAAGTTGGGCGTCCAAGCGATGTGGCTGGGTGGCAACCACTACCGTGATGTGATCGGTCTTACAGGACAATACCAGATCGACCTGGGCATGACCGGCCAGCTGGCAACATTCCTGCAAGGCAACCAGCTGCGATATGACACCCAAGGCACTCGTGACGCTGATCGCTACACCGGCGGTCTCGCGTGGTCTCAAACCTTCGAGGCCGCGATGAGCCCGGTGGTCTACGCCAGCTTGTATACCGGACAGGAGCGCGCCAAGAAGGCTATCGAAAAACGTTCCTCACAAGATTTCACCGGCATCCGCGCCGGAGGGAGCTTGGATCTGGCGCCTGCACTAAAGATCAATACCGGCATCAATTACGAGACCCGGAAATACAAAGCGCCCTATCATGTTGTTTTCTTCCCGGAAGCACGCGATGAGAGCGAAATCGGCCTGAACCTTGGTCTGAGCTGGCGTATCCGCCCTGGAATCTCCCTCCAGCCCGGCTATTCTTTCATCAAGGAAAACTCGAATATCAAGCAGTTCGACTACGACCGCCATGTGTTCACCGTCGACCTCCGCTATGACATGTAATCAGGAAGACACCATCATGCAACTCCAGACGCATTTGCTGAATCCCAAGGGACTGCTGGCCGCCATGGTCGCCATGGCCATGTCCGGGGCCGCCCTCGCCGAAACCGCCGGGCGGGTCAACTTCGTAGTCGGCAACGTGGTGGCGGTTGGCGCGGACGGCAAGTCCCGCTCGCTGTCCAAGGGCGATACGCTCAACAGCGGCGAACGGATCGAGACCGGAACCGGCCGCGTGCAGATCCGCTTCACCGACGGCAGCTTCCTGGCCCTGCAACCCGACACCGTGTTCGGCCTCGACCAGTACACCTATTCCCGCGCCAAGCCGGAAGAAGGCAGCCTGCTGTTCAACTTCCTGCGCGGCAGCATGCGCACGGTCAGCGGCGCCATCGGCAAGGTCAACCGCGCCAACTACAAGGTCAAGACCCCGGTCGCCACCATCGGCATCCGCGGTACCGGCTACGCCGGGCGCATCCATAACGGCGCGCTGTTGCTCAGCGTCAGCCATGGTATGGTGAACATCAGCAACGACCTGGGCAGCAGCAACGTCAACGCCGGGCAGACCTTCATCACCCGCCAGGGCGAGGCTCCGCAACCGGCGCCGCCCAACGAGACGGCGGGCGCGCGCGCCGACCAGCCGCAAGGCCAGGGAGGAACGACGGAACAGAATCAGGAGAACACGCAACAGCCCGGACAACAGGGAGGCGCAAATCCGCTCGCCACGGATACCGGCTCGACCAGAACAAATACATCATCCGGGGATCAACGAGACAGTAGCGGTAATTCCCCCTTGGATAACGCTGTCGCTGATGCTGTTACAAAAGAAAAGTCCTACTTCACCAACTCCGACCCCAGGACCAAAACGCCCGGCTACACGCTCGCTGCCCTCAACCCGGTCAATCAGAACGTCCCGTTCACCGGCGTGATCATGGGTGAATCGGCGCTGGGAACCTTCAAGGACGGGGCGAC
>JAYRMT010000293.1:0-2838 GCA_041912575.1 Fluviicoccus sp.
ATCTCCAGCGAAGCCTGGAGCACGGGAACCAGCACATACTGGGCGATCCGCTCGCCGGGCTGGATCGTGAATGCGGCGCCGCCGCGATTCCAGCAGGAAATCATCAGCTCTCCCTGATAGTCCGAATCGATGAGACCAACCAGATTGCCCAGCACGATGCCGTGCTTGTGTCCCAAGCCCGAGCGCGGCAGTATCATGCCCGCATAGCCGGAGTCGCCGATATGCACGGCCATGCCGGTGCCGATCAGCGCGGTCCGGCCCGGCTCCAGTGTCAGGGGCTCGTCAAGGCACGCGCGCAAGTCCAGCCCGGCTGAACCGGACGTAGCATACGCCGGCAACGGGATATCGCGACCGATGCGGGGATTGAGAATCTTGACCTGCAATTTCATGATGTTGCCGCCCTCTCCTTTATCTGATGCGCGACCAGACTGACCAGGCGGCGCGCTATAACGCTTTTCGGCGACTTGTCGAGATGCTCATGACCGCCGCGCCAGAAGACCGT
Organism: Fluviicoccus sp.; assembly: GCA_041912575.1. Lineage (GTDB taxonomy): Bacteria > Pseudomonadota > Gammaproteobacteria > Pseudomonadales > Moraxellaceae > Fluviicoccus. The sequence continues at coordinate 503 of JAYRMT010000293.1, forward strand.
CATGGCGTTGTCATCGCTCTGGAAGCCGATATCGGCGCGGGAAACATCATTGCAGGCAATCATGTCCAGACGCTTGTCGCGAAGCTTTCCGCGAGCGTATTCCTCGACCTGCCGGGTTTCCGCCGCAAAACCGACCACAAAGGGTCGGTCCGGGCGTGCGGCAATAGTAGCGACAATATCGGGGTTTTTGACCAGCTCGATGACGATTTTGTCACCGGTCTTCTTGATTTTGTGCTCGGCGACGGAGTCCGGCCGATAATCCGCCACTGCGGCGGTCGCAATGAAAATATCGCAGCCGTCATCGACGGCGTCCTGACTGGCCGTCAGCATCTGGAGGGCGCTCTCGACCCGTACACGGTGCACGCGGTCCGGAGTAGGCAACGCAACCGGACCGCTGATCAGTGTCACCCGGGCGCCCGCATCGCGACAGGCCTCCGCCAGGGAAAACCCCATCTTGCCGGAACTGTGGTTGCTGATGTAACGCACCGGATCAATCGCCTCGCGGGTCGGTCCCGCCGTGATCACGACCCGTTTGCCCGCCAGCTCGCCGGTCTGGAAAAACGCAGCGCAGGCGTGCGCCAGTTCGACGGCCTCCAGCATGCGCCCTTCACCGACATCGCCGCAGGCCTGGCTGCCGGCGGCGGGTCCCATGACCGCCACGCCCTGCGCCCGTAAAACACCGATATTATCGGTCGTGGGCGGCGCGGCCCACATCTGGCGGTTCATGGCCGGCGCGACCGCCTTGAGACCGGGCGCGGCCAGCCACAACGTGGTGAGCAGGTCATTGGCGAACCCCCCGGCCAGACGGGCCAGCACATCGGCGCTGGCGGGGGCCACCAGGATCAGGTCCGCCCAGCGCGCCAGCTCGATATGCCCCATTCCGGCCTCGGCCTCGGGGTCCAGCAACTCCGTATGGACCGGATTCCCCGACAGCGCCTGGAGGGTCAGCGGCGTAATGAACTGTTGCGCGGCGGCGGTCATGACCACGCGGACGTCCGCGCCCGCATCGCGCAGCCGGCGAACCAGATCGGCGCTTTTGTAGGCGGCGATGCCGCCGCTGATACCCAGAAGCACCCGTTTGTTGCTAAGATTCGCCAGCATTCACGGCCCCGCCTGTGTTTCAAACCTGCAAAGATACCATTTGCCCCGCTGCTCCAAAAGGACTTGATCATGGCCATTACCGACTGGCCGGCCGAGGAACGGCCGCGCGAAAAGCTGCTGCATGGCGGCCCCCACCTGCTCTCCGACGCCGAACTCCTGGCGGTATTCCTGCGCACCGGTACGGCACGAAGGACTGCCGTGGACATTGGTCGCGATCTCATCCGGCATTTCGGCTCGCTGCGCGAACTGCTGGAATCCGAACCGCGCGACGTCATGGCGCATGAAGGCATCGGACCGGCAAAGTATGCCTTGCTGATGGCCTCGCTGGAATTGGGACGCCGCCACCTCAGCCAGTCGCTGGCGCAGGGCGACCTCCTGACCAGTCCTGCGCTGGTGAGATCCTTTCTCAAGGCAAAGTTGCGCCACCATCCGCACGAGATATTCGCGGCGATTTTCCTGGACACCCAGAACCGGCTGATCGCCTTTGAGGAACTGTTCCGGGGCACGCTGGACAGTTGCGCCGTCCATCCCCGCGAAGTTGTCCGGCGCGGACTGACGCACCACGCGGCATCCGTCATCTTTTCGCACAACCACCCTTCGGGACATGCGGAGCCCTCGCCCGCCGACCGGCAGATCACAGAGCGCCTCAAATCGGCGCTCGCCCTGGTGGATATCCGCGTCCTGGACCACCTGGTGGTCGGCGACAGCGACGTGGTGTCCCTGGCCGAACGCGGCTGGATATGAACGACGCAAAAAGCTTGCCTCCCAGGGGGGCCGCGCGTACAATTCCGCCCTCTTCGTTTCGGCGGAGAAGGTCGGCTATTGCTCCGGCAATGCCAATACTCCTTGCCCTTGCCTTGCGCCTGGGCTGCTAACCCGTAAGGAGCTGTCATGCGTCATTACGAAATCGTGCTGCTGGTCCACCCCGACCAGAGCGAACAAGTCTCCGCCATGGTGGAGCGCTACACCAACACGGTGAAGGATTCCGGCGGCCAGATCCACCGTCTGGAAGACTGGGGTCGCCGTCAGCTGGCTTACCCGATCGACAAGATCCACAAGGCCCACTACGTGCTGCTGAACATCGAATGCGACCAGAAGGTCGTGGACGAACTGACCGAAGCCTTCCGCTACAACGACGCCGTGATCCGCAACCTGGTGATCCGTCGCGACAAGGCGATTACCGAAGAATCGCTGCTGGCCAAGAGCGCCGAAGAAAAGCGCGCCCGCAAGGCCGC
>JAYRMT010000294.1:0-2823 GCA_041912575.1 Fluviicoccus sp.
GCCCGCTGCATCTGGTGGTCAACGCGGGCAACGGTTGCGCCGGTCCGGTATTTGACGCGCTGGCCGCGCGCCTGCCTATCCGCGTAACGCGGCTGCGCCACGAGCCGGACGGCAGTTTCCCCAACGATGTGCCCAACCCGATGCTGCTGGAGCAGCAGGTGTGGATGTCCGAGGCGGTCCGGGCCCACCAGGGCGATCTGGGACTGGCCTGGGACGGGGATTTCGATCGTTGCTTCTTCTTCGATGAGAAAGGTCGTTTTATCGAAGGGTATTATCTGGTCGGCCTGCTCGCCACGAGCCTGCTCAAGCACTCACCCGGGAGCGGGATCGTCCACGATCCGCGTCTGGAGTGGAATACGATCGAGATGGTCCGAGAGAGCGGCGGCGAGCCGGTCATCTCCAAATGCGGCCACTCCTTCATCAAGGACAAGATGCGCGAGGTGGACGCGGTGTATGGCGGAGAAATGTCCGCGCATCATTATTTCCGTGACTTCTATTACTGTGACAGCGGGATGATCCCGTGGCTATTGGTCGTGGAGCTGTTGTCCACCCGCGGCGTCGCCATGTCCACGGTGGTCGAGGAACGCATGGCGGCTTTCCCGTGCAGCGGTGAAATCAACTTCAAGGTCGCGGATGCGAAGACCGTCATCGCCCGGGTACGGGATCGTTTCCTGCCGGAAGCGTTGGGCGAGAGCACTCTGGACGGTCTGTCCCTGGTGTTTGCCGATTGGCGCTTCAACCTGCGCAGCTCCAACACCGAACCGCTGATCCGCCTTAATGTGGAAACCCGCGGCTCGCAGGCGTTGTTGCAGGAAAAGACGGATATCCTGAAGGCCCTGATTACCGCCTGAACAACAGTCGCTCCACGAAAAAGCCCGGAAGTGCAACTTCCGGGCTTTTTGTTTTACTGTCCGGCGTTCAAGCCTGGGCCATGGTCAGGAAGGGCTCCAGCATTTCCCGTGCGTGGGTGCGGGCGTCGATCACGGTCATGAAGGTGTAGGCGCCCACGAACTTCCGGCTGATGAACATCAGCTCCTTGGGCGGCACCGTGAAGTGGCGCGTCGCGGCCGACCGGGCGGCCCTGGCCATGACGCGATTGTGCAGGTTGGCCTGCGCCCAGATGTACTTGCCGTCCGGAGTGACCGCTTCTGGGGGTACTTGCGTCAGGTCAGAGAAAGGTTCGACCGCCAGGAAAAACACGTCCGCCAGACTGTCCTTCACTTCCGGGGGAATGCTTTCAAAGAACTTGTGGCCGGTCATGCAGGCCAGCATGGCGGGCTTGTCACGGTAAAAGGCGGCCTTGGTCAGCTTGCGGGCGAGACTCAGCAGGTCTTCCGGGAAATCGCGCACCGCGCCGAAATCGAGCAGGATGATCTGGTCCGGTCGGGACTCGCCGTCTCCCAGGCGCACCAGATAATTGCCGAAGTTCGGATCGGTCTGCATCTCGCCCCATTCGAAGACCTCGCGACAGCAGATTTCCAGCGAGGCGGCGGCCAGCTTGTCGCGACGGGCCTGCGGCAAGGTCATCACGGCCTTGCTGTTGATCGGCACGCCGTGTTCGTAGGACATCGCCAGCACGCGATCCGTGCTGTAGTCGGGGAAAACCTTGGGCACGATGTAGCGGTTGTCGCCGCGCAGGTGCTCCCGGAAGAGGCGGGTGGTTTCCATCTCCTGGGGATAGTTCACCTCGCGGTGCATCATCAGGCGGACCTCTTCCAGCCACTCCTCGAACTCGCGGGTTTGCGGCACCACCTTGGCCAGACGCATCATCTGCGCGACCAGGCTGAGGTCCGAATCAATCGCGTCGGCGACGCCCGGGTACTGGATTTTCAGCACCAGTTCCAGGCCGTCGGCCTTGCGTACCGCGCGGTGCACCTGGGCGAGCGAGGCCGCACCCAGCGGCTCGCGGTCGATGATGAGTTCGTTGTATCGCTCGCTGCCCAACTCCGCGCGCAGGTAGGGTTCGATGGTTTCCCAGGCGAGGGCGATGGTGTTGTCATTCAGCTTGTGCAGCGCGCGGGTGACTTCGGGCGGCAGGAAGTGTTCACCGTAGAGCGCCATCATCTGGCCGATCTTGACGATGCTGCCCTTGAGCTTGCCCATTTCACGGACCAGGTATTCGGCCTGCTGCGCCATGGCCTTGCGCCGCCTCAGATCCCGCTCCTCCTCACTGCTGAACAGTCCTGCTGCGCTGGCGGTCGCCAGCTTCGTGCCGGCGACAATACTGGCCTTGGCCAGCGACCAGCGGCGCTCGAAACCGCCGGTCTTGAGAGACTTGAGTTTCTGGGGGACATGTTCGGTCATGGAAAGGTTCCGGGGACAAGTCAGAAAATTTTCGAAATTGTAACGCAAAGTGTTTGCAAAAGGCTTGGCTTGTCTGACACGATCTTGTTAATTCCACCCCAGACATTCGTCGAACATGCCCGAAGCACGCCCGATCGTCCCGTTCACGCCGCCGCCCGTCGAGCGCCTGCGGAAGGCCCTCCGCCTGCAGTCCGCCTGGTTCGCGCCGTCCTTCTCCGGCCTGGAGCACCTGGACCCCGCAAAGCCCGCACTGTATGTCGGCAACCATACCCTCTACGGCACGCTGGACGGCCCACTGATGATCCTGGGCATTTACGAACAGACCGGAATATTTTTGCGTTCACTGGGCGACCATATCCATTTCCGCGTGCCCGGCTGGCGCGACATGCTGATCAATAACGGCTGCGTGCCCGGCACACCGGAAAATTGCGACCGCCTGATGAAGGCGGGGGAGCACATCCTGGTCTATCAGGGTGGTGAAAAACCCTCTGCCGGTCACTGCCTGATGATGCGACAATA
>JAYRMT010000295.1:0-2811 GCA_041912575.1 Fluviicoccus sp.
TTTTCGCCAAGCAGGCCGTAGCCCCCGTCCAGCTCGAACCGTCCGCGGAGGAGCGCAAGGCCGCGCGCACCAGCGTGCTGTTCCTGAAGCACCTGCATTACGAACACAAAAAGCTCAACGACGCCCTCTCGTCGCAGATCTTCGACCGCTACCTGAAGGATCTGGACGGGCAGCACAGTTACCTGCTGGCCTCCGATGTCGCCCAGTTCGAACCCTACCGTTACCAGCTGGATGACGACTTGGCCAAAGGCGACCTGGGCCATGCCTTCGACATCTTCGAGCGCTTCAACCGCCGCGCCGTCGAACGTCTCGACTTCGTGCTGGCCGAACTGGGTAAAGGCGTCGACAAGCTCGACTTCAAGCACGGCCAGAGCCTGGAAACCAAACGCGACAACGTGCCCTGGGCGCGCAGCGCCGCCGAGCTTGACGACCTGTGGCGCAAGCGCCTGATGGCGGCGGTGCTCAGCCTGCGCATGGCGGGCAAGACCGATGAGGAAATCACCAAGACCCTGACCAAGCGTTACGAGGTGCAACGGAACAACCTGTTCCGGGGCAAGCCGGACGACGCATTCCAGGTTTTCATGAATTCCTTCTCGGAAACCTATGATCCGCATACGGAATATTTCACGCCGCGCACCTCGGAAGATTTCAACATCAACATGAGCCTGTCCTTGCAGGGCATCGGCGCGGAACTGAAGTCCGAGGACGAGTACACCAAGATCGTCAACGTGCTGCCCGGGAGCCCGGCCGAGAAATCCCGCCAGCTTTCCCCGGGCGACCGCATCACGGCCGTGGCGCAGGGTGACGGTGAATTCGAGGACGTGGTCGGCTGGCGCATCGACGAGGTCGTGGCCAAGATCCGCGGTCCGGAAGGCAGCACCGTCCGCCTGCAGGTGATCCCGGCCAGCTCGCCGGACATTCACCAGACCAAGGTGGTGACCTTGGTGCGCAACACCATCAAGCTGGAAAACCGCGCCGCCAAGAAACGCGTGATCACCATTACCCGCAACGGCATCGAGCACAAGATCGGCGTCATCAAGCTGCCCGCCTTCTATGCCGACTTCCAGGGCATGCAATCCGGCAAGTCGGATTACCGCAGCACCACCCGCGATGTGCGCAAGCTCATCGGCGAACTGGAAGCCGAACACATCGAAGGCCTGGTCCTCGACCTGCGCAACAACGGCGGCGGCTCGCTGACGGAGGCCAACGAACTGGTCGGCCTGTTCATCGAGACCGGCCCGACCGTGCAGATCCGCAACGCCAATGGCGATGTCGAGGTCATGGGCGACTCCGACCCCTCCGTGGCGTACGACGGCCCCCTGGTGGTAATGACCAACCGACTGTCCGCCTCCGCCGCCGAGATTTTCGCGGGCGCGATCCAGGACTATGGTCGGGGCCTGATCGTCGGTTCGACCACTTTCGGCAAGGGCACCGTACAGTCGCTGCGCGACCTCAACTACGGGCAGCTCAAGATCACCGAAGGCAAGTTCTATCGCATTTCCGGAGCGAGCACCCAGCATCGCGGCGTGGTCCCGGACATCGCGTTCCCGAACATTTACGACAATGACGACATCGGCGAATCTTCACTGCCGAACGCCCTGCCCTGGGACACCATCGCTCCGGCGCGCTTCCTGCCCTTCGCCGGATACGGCAAGGATCTGGTGCGCCTGCGCACGCTGTCCCAACAGCGCCAGGACGCGGACCCCGACTTCCGCTACCTCAACGCCCAGATTGCCCTGGCCCAATCCATGCGCAAGGAAACCGCCATCTCGCTGAACGAGGGCAAGCGCAAGGAAGAACAAAAGACGATGGATGACAAGCGTCTTGCGATCGAAAACGCCCGGCGCGCCGCCAAGGGGCAACCGCCGTTGAAGTCCTGGCGCGAAGCGGAAAACACCGATGCGGCCGCCGACGACGCGGATGACACCCCGGACAACAATGACAAGGACAAACCGGAAGAAGAGGCCTTCGTGCTGGAGTCGGGCCGCATCCTGCTGGATTCGGTAGCCCAACCCGCGCCGGACCTCAAGGTCGCCAAAGAAGCCAGTCTCCACTGACGATACGGGGCATGCCGTCCAGCGGGCGGCAATACCAGTAGGCCCAGGCCTCCAGCCAGGGCCCTGTCGTCAGTCGGACCGGAGTCAGCCGCCTCTCGTAGAGCGGTTCCGGTCCGAAGGCTTCCTCATAGCGGTCAAAGACGTCCCAGTCAGGCTCATGCAGGGCGTAGATTTCACCCGCCACGTTCCCCGCCCCCGGCGTCAGGACCGGATACCCGCCGGCGTCATGCAGTAGTCCGGTCAGGCTGGCCTCGCCCAGGCAATGACCGGCCCTCGCCAGACGTTGCGCCATGGGATGGCCGCTGGCCGGACGCAAGGTGCCGTAGACAAAGAGAAGGTTGTTTTCCATGACATGGCCTCTGGTGCTGGCGTCCGGCTCGCGGTATCGCGCCGAATTGCTGCAACGTCTGCATCTGCCGTTCACGGCCGATGCGCCCGAAATTGACGAAGCCCCGCTGGCTGGAGAATCCGCCGCCGCGCTGTGCCGACGGCTTGCCGTGGCCAAGGCGCGCGCCCTGGCCGGACGATATCCGGCGCACCGGATCATCGGCAGTGATCAGGTCGCGTGTTTCGACGACGATATCATCGGCAAGCCGGGCACGGAAGAAACGGCCGTGGCGCAACTGCTGCGTTTCAGCGGCCGGGCGGTGGACTTCCTGACCGGACTGGCCCTGCTCAACTCGCAAACCGGGGGGCTGCAATGCGACCTCGTAATGTTCCGGGTGCATTTCCGGCTGCTGACGGAAGACGCTGT
>JAYRMT010000296.1:0-2768 GCA_041912575.1 Fluviicoccus sp.
CATTACACCGGCTGGCTCACGGACGGCACGAAGTTCGACTCTTCCCATGATCGCGGGCAACCGTTCCAGTGCGTGATCGGCGTTCGCCGCGTCATCGCGGGCTGGGACAAAGGGATGATGGGCATGCGCGTCGGCGGCAAGCGCAAGCTGTTCGTGCCCGCGCATCTGGCTTATGGGGAGCGGCAGATCGGTGACGTGATCAAGCCGAACTCGGACTTGGTGTTCGAGATCGAGTTACTGGAAGTGCTGACACGGGATGATTGAGCGGGTGTCACCCTGGGAGTGATCATCCGGGGTCATTGCACCCGGGCGGTGGCCAGTTCCCGGGCAATAGCGTTCCGCAGGCGCTGAACGGTCCTCAGGTGTTGCTGGCGCCATGTTTCGCGAGAAACCGGTCCAGCTGATTCGCGAACGCAGCCTTGTCCTTGGCGGAATAACCCGAGGTAAAACTCTGCATTTGTCCGGTTTCCCGCAACTCCGTCATCAGGTTCCGCATCGTCAACCGGTTCCCGATCGTTTCCTTGGTGTAAAACTCTCCGCGCGGATTCAGTGCAAAGGCCTGCTTCGCCACCACGCCAGCAGCCAGCGGAATATCCGCGGTGATCACCAGATCCCCGGGTTCGCAGTGCTCCACAATCCAGTTGTCCGCCACATCAAAACCGCCTTCGACCTGAACCGCCCGGATCACCTTCGACGGTGGCGTCTTCATCCACTGGTTCGCCACCAGCGTTGTCGGGATCTGCAGGCGCTCGGCGGCGCGGAAGAGGACCTCCTTCACCACCACCGGACAGGCATCCGCATCCACCCAAATCTTCATTTCTTGTTGTCCGTCCGTGACGCCTCGATTTTCTTCACGAGGCTTGCAATCGCATCCGGCAGCTCCTCGAAGGTGTTCACCACTGCATCCGGCGGGGTGCCCAACGGCCAGGGTTGATGCATCCAGTTCACCCAGATCGTGTTCATTCCCACTTCCTTGGCCGCCTGGATATCCTGCACCGGATGATCGCCGATATGGATCGCCTCGCCGGGCGTGATTGTCGCGTGCTCCAGCGCTTGCAGGAACATGGCGGGATGCGGCTTCGGAAAACCCACGCTGGCTGCGGATAGGTGCTTCTGGAACAGGTGGCCGATGCCGACGCGGTGGATATCCGCATTGCCGTTGCTCAAGGCGTACAACGGGTAGGTTTTCGACAGGTCCTCCAGCGTTTCCAGCACATAGGGAAAGTACTGCACGATATTGCGGTGCTGCTGGAAGACCTCGTAGGCGGCCTTGACGATCTTGTCGGTATTGCCTTTGACCTGTCCGTCCAGCACCTCGCGGAGGGTCTGCAAGCGCAGTTGCGTCAGGTCATGGCCGATCTGGGGTTTTTCCGCGAGCACTTTCTGCTTGTACTGTTCGAACAGCACCAGCGACACCTTGAAGCGCAGCTCCGGGTGGTTCTCGTAAATCCATTCCATCATCGCGTTTTCGGCGCGGATGATGATGGGATCGACCGACCAGAGGGTATTGTCGAGGTCGAAGGTCAACAGCTTGATCATTATTTTTTGGCTCGGGGATGGGCCTTTTCGTAGACGGTTGCCAGATGCGCGAAATCCAGATGCGTGTAGATCTGGGTCGTGCTGATGCTGGCGTGGCCAAGCAACTCCTGAACGGCACGCAAGTCCTGACTCGATTCTAACAGATGCGACGCGAAACAGTGCCGCAACAGATGCGGGTGCAGGTGTTGCGGAATGCCGGCGCGCATCGCCTGATGGATCAGCGCCCGTTGCACGGCGCGTTCGTTGTAGCGGTTGCCGCGATCGCTCAGGAACAGCCAGTCGCCGCTGTCCGGCTTGAGGACATTGCGGCGGATCATCAGCCAGTCGCGGATGGCTTCCCGCGCCTGCCGTCCCACCGGCACCACGCGGGTCTTGCGCCCCTTGCCGACGACCGTGATCAGTCCGGCGGACAGGTCGATCGTATCGAGCCGTGCGGTGCAGAGTTCGGACACCCGCAGGCCGCTGGAATAGAGCAATTCGATGACCGCCTTGTCGCGGATCCATCGGCGCTGCTCGGCCGGGTCCTGCGGGTCGGGCTGGTCGAGCAGGGCGCTGATCAGGTCGGTGTCCATCACCGAGGGCAATTCGCGCACGGGGTGCTTGAGCTGGAAGTGCTTGGCGGGGTTGATGCTGACACGGCCTTGCGCCATCAGCCAGTCGTAAAAGCCGCGAATGCTGGACAGCAGGCGCTGCACGCTGGTCGGCAGCAGGGCGTTGCTGGACAACAAGGGCCCGATGAAGCGGGTCAGACGGTCCTGGTCGAGTTCCGCCCAGTCCTCGCAGCCGTCGTCCGCGAGAAAACGGGCCAGCTTGCCGACATCGCGGCGATAGGCCTTGAGGGTATGGTCGGAGGCGTAGCGCTGGCTGTACAGGACGGACAGCCAGCCGTCGAGGTCGCTTTCGAAGGCGTCCGCGTTACTTGGGCTCATGAAGCTTGAGCACGCCGTCAAAGACGCGGGCCGTGGGGCCAGTCATCCACACCGGCTGGCCTTCGCCCGCCCAGCGGATGTCCAGTTCGCCGCCCGGGAGCTTCACCCGCACGCGTTCGTCGAGCAGGCCGCGCAGGATGCCGGACACCACCGCGCCGCAGGCGCCGGTGCCGCAGGCCAGAGTCTCCCCGGAACCGCGCTCGTAGACGCGCAGGCGGACATTCTGGCGATCCACCACTTGCAGGAAGCCGACGTTGACCCGTTCCGGGAAGCGGGGATGGCGCTCCAGCGCGGGTCCGA
>JAYRMT010000297.1:0-2765 GCA_041912575.1 Fluviicoccus sp.
TGGCGATGCAACGTGTTGAGGCGTCCGAGCGAAATCACGGATTGGTGATTTTTTGGTCATCCCTGAACCACACGTTAGTCCCGGCCCGGGGAGAATGCTTGTAAGTTTTCCTGCCGTTTGTCGGGGGGCAATTTTGGGCATGGCCATCCAACCGGGCAAGACCGGCGCACCGGATTCCGCCGGGCACGGCGTCCGCGTGGCGCGACGCGAGACCGAGGCGCTGACCTCTCCCATCCAGCTGCATTTGTGGGAACACCGTTCCCTGTTCCTCGGCGCCATCCCGGAGCCTGTCGAGTTCACGCCCGCCTGCGGCTGGCTGCTGGTCGGCCTGGACAGTCCCTTCGGCATCGCGGTCAACGACGGCCCCCGCGTCAGCACGCGTCTCGCCCTGATCCCGCCGGGCGCGGAAGTCCGCTACCAGCCCGAAGGCGGCCTGGTGGCCTGCTGTTTCCTGGATGTCCTGGGACGGGACTACCGCGCGCTCGCCCCGCGCATGCAACCCGTCAATGACGGCCTGCACCACGACGACGGCGCATTGGCTGACGCCCTCGTCCGGGGCTTCCGGCAACTCGATGCCGAGCCCGTGGAACCCGCCGGCGTCTATGATCGCCTCGTCAGTCTGCTGCAACTGCCTTCGCCGGAGCCGGAAGGACGGATCCAGCAGGCGGTGGCCGGGGTCGTGGCTTCCGTGCGGCTGACGGCGGCGGCCAACCATCCCAACAGTCACTACGCGGCCGAAGCGGGCCTGTCGGAAGAAGTCCTCTCCCGGTGGTTCCGGCAGGAGACCGGCCTGACCTTGCGCCGTTACCGGAACTGGCACCGGCTTTTCCTGGCGGCCTGGATGATGCAGATGGGCGTTTCGCTGACGGTCGCGGCGCAAGAATCCGGATTCTCCGATGCCGCCCACTTCAACCACGTGTTCCGGGAAATGGTCGGGCTCAAGCCTTCGTTCATCCAGCGCGCGCTGGGCATGACCCGGATTTTCTTTGCCGGTCATCCGGTCACGCTGTCCGCGACAGGGGAGGCCTACTGATGCGTACCCCGGCCAAGGCGGCGCTCGCCGCGATTGCCCTCCTGGTCCTGGCCATCCCGCTGCTCGTGCTCTGGCTGAACCGCGGCGAATCCGCCCCGGCGGAAAGCACGGCCGGGACGGACCTCGACGCGGGTCCGGCCCCGACGGTGTTGTCGACTGCCGTGACCGTCCCCGGCAGCCCGCTGACCCCGGAGGAAGAGCGCCTGGGAACCGTGCTGCAACAGAAATACGGCAAGAAGACGGGTCACCCCTACTGGCGGCTGCACGTCATCGAGGCCCTGAAGAAATATCTGGTCGAGCATTACCCCAACGACTGGCGCGAACGCCTGAAGCGGATGCTCACGCGATTCTTCCCGGCCGACGCCGACGCGCTCCTGGCTGCCTTCGATGCCTACGAGCAGTACAACGACTGGGTGGGCTCGATGAAGACGTCAATGACGTTCAGTACGCCGGAAGAGCGCATGCGCGCGATCTGGGACAAGCGCCACCAGCTGTTCGGCGATGACGCGGAAATCATCTGGGCCACGCAGCGCCAGCAGGAAAAGGTGGATTCGGCGCTGAAGCAGCTGGACGCGTCCTCCCTGCCGTTCGCCGCCAAGGTGGACAGCTATGTGAAGACCCTGAACGAGGTCTACGGCGCGGCGGCGCGCGATCCGGAACGGTCGCACCCGGTGCAGCGCATGGAAGGCCTGCTGGCGCTGCCCTCGGTGCAGGACCAGCTGCACGAGATGTCGCCGGACCGCCGCAAGGAGGAACTGCACCACCTGCGCGCGGCGCTGGGACTGGATGCGGAAACGATCAAGCGCTGGGACGAGCTGGACAGCGAACGGGCGACGCGCGCGGCAAACGGCGTCACGTACATGAAGGAACGGGAGCAGCTGGCCCGGCAGTACCAAGGGGAAGTCCTGCAACTGCACATCCAGGCGCTGCAGATCCGCCTGTTCGGGGCTGAGGAAGCGCAGTACCTGCGCAACGAGGAGGAGACCGGCTACTTCCGCTACCAGGACCGGCAGCAGATCGGCATCAACTGAGCGGCCGGGGCGCTGCAGGGCGCCCGGGCCGCAGTCGCCTCAGAGCTTGCCCTCCGCCGCCATCTTCACGACCGACGCGTCATAGCGCAGCTTGATGTTCTTCGGGTTGCCCAGTGTCTTGCCGTCGGCAAACTGGATGCCCACCACGTCCACGTTCGGCGCGCCCTGCCCCAGCAGGCCGTGCGCGAAGGAGAACTTGCGCACGCTGTCGGTGATGCCCGGCAGCTGCGGGCTGGTCGTGAACGCCAGCGTATCGGCCGGGGTGTAGAACAGCTTGGTGGTCTTCAGCTGCGCTTCGTAGCCGGGCAGGTCGGTGCCGGAGAGCTTCGCCATCGCCTCGCGGGCGGCCTTGCCCTGGGCGTCCTGACCGGACATCACCTTCAGCGTCTCGAACCAGGCGCCGGTAATGGCCTTGGCGAATTCCGGATGCGCCTTCAGCACATCGGTGCGGATGGCGGCGATGTCCTGGATCTCGCCGGGAATCTTCGAGGAGTCGAACACCAGCGTGGTGCCCGGCTGCTTGCGGATCTCGGCCAGCTGCGGGTTCCACGACGCGGCGGCGGTCACGCCCGGTGTCTTCCACGCGGCAACGATGTCGGCGTCGGAGGTGTTCACCACCTTCACGTCTTTCTCGGCCAGCCCGACGCTGGCCAGCGCGCGCGCCAGGAAGTAGTGCGACACCGAGAATTCCACCAGGTTGA
>JAYRMT010000298.1:0-2735 GCA_041912575.1 Fluviicoccus sp.
CTGTCATCCTGTCGCGCAAGCCGCTCAGCAGGCCCAGATCGGACAAAGCGAACCCGCGGCTGTTTTCCCTGCCGAAGAAGAGTTCGGGCGGTCGCGGCAGGCGCGGATGCGGGGAGGTATCGCCTTTCCGCAGGCTGCGCAGCGGATCGCGTGCGAGATCCGGGGCGGGAATCTGCGGATTGGCCAGCTGGTTGACGAAGGATTGCGCGCTGCCGTTTTCCAGCAGGCGTCGCACCAGATAGGGCAGCAGCGCGGCGAAGCGGCCCACGGGCGCATAAAGACGCAGGGGATGCCCTGCCGTCGTCTGAAACGCGCGGTGCACCGGCTCCCCCATCCCGGCCAGCCGTTGCACCTCGAATTCCTGTCCGAGATCGCCCGCAACCACATGCAGCCAGGCCAGCGTGCGCGCGTTGTGCGTGGCGAACTGCGGCAGGAAACAGTCCGGTCGCCCCAGCAGACGACGCGCGCAGCCGAGATAGTGCGCGTCCGTATGCCTTTTCCGGGTAAATACCGGGTAGTCATCCAGCCCGAGCATTTGCGCCTGGCGGATTTCGCTGTCCCAGTAGGCGCCCTTGACCAGCCGGACCGGAATGCGGCACCCGGTTTCCTTTGCCAGCACGGCCAGCCAATCGATGACCGCACCCGCCCGTTTCTGATATGCCTGCACGGCCAGGCCCAGCCCCTCGTACGAGGCCAGTGCGGGGAGGCGGCGAACCTTGGCGAACAGGGCCAGCGACAGTTCGAGATGATCGCTTTCCTCAGCGTCGAAGGTCAGCGGAATCCCGGCATCGGCGGCGCGGGCGGCGAGGGCGGTCAGCCGCGGCAACAAGGTCGATTGCAGGTCGGCCCAATGTTGGGCGTCGTACCGGGGATGCAAGGCGGAAAGCTTGATCGACAGGCTGTCGCGGGCGGGCATGGAGACCGAGCGATCCTCACGCCGCGCCAGCATGTCCAGGGCCTCCAGATAACGCAAGTGGTAGGCCTCCGCCTCCGCCTGCGTTTGCGCCGCTTCACCCAGGCAATCGATCGAGTAGCGCAAGCCGCTTTGGCGGCGGTCCAGCGCATCGCCCGGCGTTTCCCCCAGCACGAATTGGCCGGCCATCCAGTGGATGCCCGCCATCAGCGCCGGACGGACCATGCGGTCGCCGATGCGCACGCGCAGGGACTGCCAGACCGACCCGGGCGATTCGTCCGTACGCAGCCAGTCGCCCGCCATCCCGAAGGCGCGTGCGGCCCATGCGGTCAGCGGGGGTGACGCATCGGAGGATTGCCATCGGGTTTGCGGCAACAGGTCATGGATCAGTTCGTCGCGGGTCCGGTCGTCGGGGATGCGGAGCAGGGCTTCGGCCAGTGTCAGCAGCACCCGGCCCTCGCGGGTATCCAGCCGCCAGGTCTGCAGGAAGTCTTCGAATACGGCGTGCGGCGCGGCGCGCGCGCTTTCCAGCAGTTGCAGCGCCAGCGCTTCGACCCGCATTTCCTGATCGTCCGTCAGGTCGGTCTCCGGCAGGATGGCGCGGACAAACAGGCTTTCATCCGCCAGCCGGACCCGGCGGAGGTTGCCGAAGTCTTCGCCGAAATCCGGCAGGTCACCGAGCATCTTCATGACGGCACTCCCCGTGCAAGCCCGCCATCCGGGCGCGACCGTTCCACGTTACGCCTCCCCGTTGCGGGAGTAAACACCGTCCGGGATGCGTCCGGACGGCGAAGGGGTTAGAATCACCGCCGTTTTCCACGCGGATTCCCGGCGCCATGAACAATCTGATCGACAACCAAGCCCGCCTGCTGGTCAAGGACTATCTGGACCACATGGAACCGCACCAGGATGCCGGGCTCTCCGCCGAACGCAAGGACGCGCTGCGCAACCGCATCAAGCAGCTGCTGCGCGAGAAGAATGCGGCGCTGGTTGCCCATTACTACACCGATCACGACATCCAGGCGCTGGCCGAGGAAACCGGCGGCTGCGTGGCGGATTCGCTGGAAATGGCGCGCTTCGGCACCCGTCATGAAGCCGGGACGCTGGTGGTCGCGGGGGTCCGTTTCATGGGCGAAACCGCGAAGATCCTCAACCCGGAAAAACGGGTGCTGATGCCGACCCTCGAGGCCACCTGTTCGCTGGACATGGGCTGCCCGGTGGATGAGTTCACCGCCTTTTGCGACGCGCATCCGGATTATACGGTGGTGGTGTACGCCAATACCTCCGCCGCCGTGAAAGCCCGCGCCGACTGGGTCGTGACATCCAGCATCGCGGTCGATGTGGTGGATTATCTGGCCGGGCAGGGCAAGAAAATCATCTGGGCGCCGGACAAGCACCTGGGGCGTTACGTCCAGAAGGTCACGGGTGCGGAGATGCTGCTCTGGGACGGCTCCTGCATCGTGCACGAGGAATTCAAGGCCCGCGGCGTGCTCGATCTCAAGCAGGTTTACCCGGACGCGGGCGTACTGGTGCATCCGGAGTCGCCGGAGTCGGTGATCGAGATCGCCGATGCGGTGGGTTCGACCTCACAGCTGATCAAGGCCGCGCAAACCTTGCCGAATCCTCGTTTCATCGTGGCGACCGACAAGGGCATCTTCTACAAGATGAAGCAGTTGTGCCCGGAAAAAGAGTTCATCGAAGCCCCCACCGCCGGCACCGGCGCGACCTGCCGTTCCTGCGCCCATTGCCCGTGGATGGCGATGAATGCCTTGGAAAACCTGGTGGAGGTGCTGGAAAAGGGGCATCAGGAGGTTCATGTCGA
>JAYRMT010000299.1:0-2734 GCA_041912575.1 Fluviicoccus sp.
CAACGCCTCGACGGGGCGGAGAACGAATGCCGCCACCGCATCAGTTTCATTCTGGCCTTGGGTCCCGAAAAAACCCTGCGCCGGGGATACGCCATCCTGCGCGTGGGCGAGCGGGTGGTTACCCGGTCGGACCATATTCCGCCGGGAGCGGAGTTTCAGGTAACCATGCAGGATGCCAACTTTTTTGCGAGAAAATCATCATGAGTAAAAACAATACGATGAAGGACTCTTTCCAGGTGAATTATGAAATCCTCCTGAAGAACGCCGAACGTTTGCGCGAGGAAAAGGAACTGGATATTGACAGCCTGGTGCCACTGGTCGAGGAGTCGACGCGGGCCTATCAGGCCTGCAAGCAGCGCATTGACGCCGTGCGCGCCGCATTGGCCGCTCATCTGGGCGAAGGCGACGAAGAACCGGCCTCCTGAACTGCGCGGACCGAATACTGGTAGAATCGCGCCCTCCCGATCGTGCCCCGAAGCGCCATGCTGTCCCTCGAATCCCCGAAACGTATTTCTGTTGCGCCCATGATGGACTGGACTGACCGGCACTGCCGCTATTTCCTGCGCCTGTTCAATCCGCATGGCGAGCTTTACACGGAAATGATCACGACCGGCGCGCTGCTGCACGGTGACCGCGCGCGCTTCCTGCGTTTCGACCCGATCGAGCATCCGGTGGTGCTGCAACTGGGCGGCTCGGACCCGGACGCCCTCGCCCGTTGCGCCGTCATGGCCGAGGACGCCGGATACGACGCCGTCAACCTCAATGTAGGATGTCCCTCCGACCGCGTGCAGCATAACCGCATCGGCGCCTGCCTCATGGCGGAACCGGGACTGGTGGCGGAATGCGTTGCCGCCATGCGCGCCCGGGTGCGCATCCCGGTGACGGTCAAGCACCGCATCGGCATCGACGACCTCGACAGTTACGAACATCTTCATGCATTCGTCAGCACGGTCGCCGCGACCGGATGCCGGGACTTCATCGTCCATGCGCGCATCGCCCTGCTGAACGGGCTCTCCCCGAAGGAAAACCGCGAAATCCCGCCGTTACGCTACGATGAAGTGTATCGTCTGAAACGGGACTTCCCCGATTTGCGCATCGAGATCAACGGCGGGATCAAGACCGTCGCCGACATTCAAGAGCACTGGCGGCATACCGACGGCGTCATGATCGGGCGCGAGGCGTACCACAACCCCTACCTCCTCGCCGAGGCACTGTCGCTCTGGGGGGAAACCGCCCCGTCCCGGCACGAAATCCTGCGCCGCTACCTGCCGTTTATGGCCGCCGAACTGGCCGATGGTGTACCCTTGAGCCAGATGACCCGGCATATTCTCGGTCTCTTCCAGGGACTGCCCGGCGCGCGACGCTGGCGTCAGCACCTCAGCAGTTTCTCCCACCAGAAACATCGCGGTCTGGAGCTTGTCGAGGAAGCCGCCGGGTTTGTCCCCGAATCCATCGTCCTCAGGGAAAGCGCATGAATCCCCTCGTCCAGCTCCAGCAACTCAGCACCATCGTCGCCGATACCGGCGACATCGCCAGCATCCGCCGCCTGAAACCGGTGGATGCCACCACCAACCCCTCCCTGATCCTGAAAGCCGCCAGCCAGGAAGAATACCAACCGATCATTGCGCGCGGGCTCGAACAAGCCGCTCGGCATTCCGGCGCGGATCGCCTGAGCGCGGCAGTCGAGGCGATTGCTGTCGGATTCGGTATCGAAATCCTGCAAACGATCCCCGGCGTCGTGTCCACCGAAGTGGATGCCCGCGACTCCTTCGACATCCGCCGGACCATCGAACAGGCCCGCCGCCTCATCCGTCGCTACGAAAGCGCCGGCATTCCGCGCGAGCGCGTGCTGATCAAGATCGCCAGCACCTGGGAGGGCATCCAGGCCGCGCGACTGCTGGAACAGGAAGGCATCTGCTGCAATCTGACGCTGCTGTTCAGCTTCGCCCAGGCGCAAGCCTGCGCCGAAGCCGGTGTCACCCTGATTTCCCCTTTCGTGGGGCGCATTCTTGATTGGCACCGCAAGGCGTCCGGACAGGAATACACGGCGGAAACCGATCCGGGTGTGCTGTCGGTACGACGGATTTATGAGTATTACAAGTCCTGCGGGTATGGCACCGTGGTGATGGCGGCCAGCTTCCGCAATATCGGGGAAATCCTCGCGCTGGCCGGATGCGACAAATTGACCATCAGCCCCGCCCTGCTCGACGCCCTGTCAGCCGGTGAAGGGACATTGGAAAGGAAACTGGCGCCCACCGCTGCAAATCCTGAAAGCCGGCTACCGGTCCTGAGCGAGGCCGCTTTCCGCTGGCAACACAATGAAGACGCGATGGCGACCGAGAAGCTGGCGGAAGGCATCCGCCTGTTCGCCGCCGACCTGCGCAGCCTGGAAACACGCCTGCTGCCGCTGCTCGGCTGACCGGGTCAGTAAGGGATTTTTGAATGCCGGATGCGCCCGCATCCGGCCGAACAATCAGAGCTTGTCCTCGCCCTGCGCCTGCTGCTCCATCTCCAGCGCATCCACCAGACTCTTGAACGTCGCCTGATTCTTGTCGCTCAGGCTCATCAGCACGCGGTGCGCATCGATAACCTTGGTCATCATTTCCTGTTCGGAGGGTTCGACCTCGGGTAGCTCGCTGAGCACATCCTCGTCGCAGCAGCAATCCAGGATCAGGAACACCTGATCAAAGCCCATGCTTTCCAGTACGCGGGTAATGTCGGGATTGGTGGAAAC
>JAYRMT010000300.1:0-2732 GCA_041912575.1 Fluviicoccus sp.
TGTTTGCCATGCTTCAGGCTGGTCTGACCTTTTCCACCTCAAGCACGGGGGATGACTCGGAAACCGGCAAGCGGCTTTATCGCTACTATAATGACAAGGGGGTGCCGATGCTCAGTGACCAGGTCACGGAAGAGCATGTGCGTCGCGGTTATGAGATAGTCGACAAGAACATGCAGGTCATCATGCGGGTGCCGCCTTTCGACGAGGCGTCCTATCAGAAAGATCGCGTCAAGCGGGAAGCCTTGCTCCGCCAGCAAGCCGAGGATGCCCGTATCCTGCGGTTGTACTCCTCATCTCACGACGCTGAACTGGCACGCAATCGTCAACTCGACACCCTGGAAACCAGCATCGGCTACAATGCCCTCCAATTATTGCGACTCAAGCGCCTGCGTGCGGACTCCGTCGAGCAGGCTGCTGAACTGGAGCGCGCGGGCAAGGCCGCCAACCCCCGGCTGAAATCCCAGATTGATCAGTACGACCGGCAGATATCCGAACTGCAGAGCCTGATCAACAGCCAGCGCGCCGAGCAAACCAAGGTCAAGAACGATTTCATACCGATCATCAAGCGACTGGCCGAACTGGAGTCCAAAAGCCCTGACGGAAATGCGTCCACCGTGGTCGGGAGCCAGGCCGGCGGCCCGGGCATGGCTCCTTGAGCCTCCACAATTCTGCGCTCAACGGCGTCGGCTGACACGCTTGTTGCTGATCAACGTCCCAACCCCCTCATCGGTGAAAATCTCCAGCAACGCGGCATGCGGCACGCGCCCGTCGATGATGTGGGCGCTGTTCACGCCGCCCTTCACTGCATCCAGCGCGCACGCCACTTTCGGGATCATCCCGCCGTGAATGGTGCCGTCAGCAATGAGTTCATCGACGTCCTGGGTGGTTAATCCCGTCAGGACGTTTTTCTCCTTGTCCATGACGCCGGGAATATTGGTCAGGAGAATCAGCTTTTCAGCCTTCAGCGCCTCGGCAACCTTGCCCGCCACCAAATCCGCATTAATGTTATAGGCTTCTCCTTCATCCCCCACGCCGATAGGCGCAATCACCGGAATAAAGTCGCTGGACATGAACAGCGCCAGCACATCCGTCTTGATGCCGGCCACTTCGCCGACATGCCCGATATCGATACGCTCGGAGCTTCCATCCGGACGCGCCTTCTCGATAAAGAGCTTGCGGGCGCGGATCAGGTTTCCATCCTTGCCGGTCAGGCCCATCGCACGACCGCCGTTCTGATTGATCAGGTTGACGATCGACTTGTTGACCTGACCGCCCAACACCATCTCAACTACCTCCATGGTTTCGGCATCGGTGACCCGCATGCCGTCGACGAACCGGGACTCTTTGCCCAGCTTGTCCAGCAGCTCGCCGATCTGGGGTCCGCCGCCATGCACCACCACCGGGTTCAGGCCTACGGTTTTCAGCAACACGATATCCCTGGCGAATGAGTTTTCCAGTTCCGGCTCGGTCATGGCGTTACCACCATATTTGACCACGATGGTTTTGCCGTGAAATCGCTGGATATAGGGCAATGCCTCGGTCAGCACACGGGCAATATCAAGGGCGGCTTCTCGGTTCAGCGCCATAGGATCCTCGTCAGAAAGGTAAAAGCAGCATCGGGTCCACCTGTCCGAGCAACTCCTTGAAGGAGTATTTAACCCGGTCCAGGGCGTCATCATCATTGGCTTCGAATCGGGCCACAAGGTACGGGCCGGTATTGGACGCCCTGACCAGCCCCCATCCATACGGCCATTCAACGCGAAGGCCGTCAATGGTATTCACGGTGGCATCGGAAATCGAGGAAGCCTGTTCGACAAGGCGTTGGACCACCTCGAATTTGTAGTCCTCCGAAATCGGGATGTTGAGCTCCGGCGTGGAAATCCGCTCGGGGAACGCGGCGAAAAGATCATCCGCCGTGCCGCCGCTCTGGGCCAGGATTTCCAGGAAACGCGCGGCGGCGTAAAGCCCGTCATCAAACCCTTGCCAGCGGTCGCAGAAAATGAAATGACCGCTGTACTCGCCCGCAAGGGGGGCAGGACTTTCTTCGAGCGCGGACTTGAGCCAGGCATGCCCCGTCCGCGTCATGACCGGACGCCCGCCGCTGGACGTAATGACGGAGACCAGATCGCGGCTGCACTTCACGTCGAACAGAATATCGGCGCCGGGTTGGGTGGCGAGGATTTCGCGCGCGAACAGCATCATCAAACGGTCACTGGGAACGATACGGGTCGAATTGGTCACGATGACCAAACGGTCGCCGTCGCCATCCAAGGCGATGCCGACATCCGCTCCGCTGATGGCGACATCGCTCAACAAGTCTTCCAGATTTTCAGGTCGCGTCGGGTCCGGATCGTGATTCGGGAAATTGCCGTCAGCATCGCAATACAACGGACTGACCGTACACCCCATCTCCTCCAGCATGCGCACGGCCATTGCACCGGCTACTCCGTTGCCGCCGTCGACCACCACGCTGAAATTCCGCGCCAGCAGGACATCCTCGGTGATGCGCGAGAGATATTCGTCATTCACGGACTGCTCGGTGATCACACCAGCGCCCTGAGCGAACTTGCCGCCCAGGATCAGGGATCGCAGGGCCGCCACTTCTTCGCCCACCAGCGTATGTCCGGCCACCATGATCTTGAAACCGTTATCCGCGCCGGGATTATGACTACCCGTAACCATAACACCGGTGCCGGTCCCGATATTCTTGGCCGCAAAATACAGGACGGGCG
>JAYRMT010000301.1:0-299 GCA_041912575.1 Fluviicoccus sp.
ATGAAATTCAGGCCGAGGAAGGTCGCCAGCAGCGCCAGCGGAATCACCGTCACCACAATCAGCGCCGCGCGCAGGTTGCCGAGGAACAGCAGCAGCACCGCCAGTACCAGGCCCGCGCCGTCGAGCAGGTTGTGGAAGACCGTGTGCAAGGTCTTTTCGATCAGCCACGAGCGGTCGTAGAAAGGTTCGAGGCGCACGCCCGCCGGCAGGACATGGCCGTTGATGTAGTCGATCTTCTCCTTGAGCGCGGTGAGCACCTGCGACGGATTTTCGCCCTTCCGCATGACCACGATGCCCTG
>JAYRMT010000301.1:309-2707 GCA_041912575.1 Fluviicoccus sp.
TTGACCGCCACCACCACCCTCTCGATGTCCGCCGAGGTCTTGAACGCGCCCAGCGTGCGGATCAGGTACAGCTGCTGTCCCTGCGTCACCGCGCCGCCGCCGGTGTTGCCGTTGGCGCGTTGCAGCGCGGTGAACAGCTGGTTCAGCGTCACCCCGGCGTCGCGCATCCGCGCCAGGTCGGGGTTGACCTCGTACTGCTTGATCGCGCCGCCCATGGTCACCAGATCGGCGACGCCGGGCACCTGGCGGATGTACTTCTCGACATCCCAGTCCTGGATGGAACGCAATTCGACCGGGGTATAACGTTCGCCGCGCAGGCGGAAGCGGAAGATTTCCCCGATCGAGGTCGAGGGCGGCTGGATCTCGGCCTGTACGCCGTCGGGCAGGTCCGCATCGTGCAACCGCTCGCTGACCTGCTGGCGCACCACCGCTTCCGGCAGGCCGTCGTCAAAGGTCAGCACGGTATAGGACAGCCCGGGCTGGGTATGCGAGAACAGCCGCACCATGTGCGGCGTGCCGGACAGCGCGCGCTCGATCGGCAGCGTCACCTGCTTCTCGACTTCCTCGGCGGCATGGCCGGGATATAGCCCGATGATGTTGACCTGCATGTCGGAGACATCGGGAAAGGCTTCCACCGGCAGGCGGATGAAGGCGGCGACACCGCCGGCGACGAACAGCGCGACACCCAGCCAGACAAACAGCTTCTGGTGCAGCGCGAAGGAAATCAGGCGTCGGATCATGGCGGGCTCCGGTCAGTGCGTGGCCGTCGCGGCGTGCTGGTTCTCGGCGTCCTGAACGATCTGCTGCAGGTACAAGGTCCCTTCGGTCACCACCTTTTCCCCGGCCTGCAAGCCGGACAGCACCGGCAGCACGCCGTCGCTTTCCGGGCCGACGGTGACCGCGCGCCGTTCGAAGCGGTTGCCGCCCCGGTCGACGAACAGGTAGTAGCGGCTGTCGTTAAGGAAGACGGCGCGTGCGGGCACATAGAGCCCCGGTGCGGCGTTGTTGGCCAGCTCGGCGGTGACGAACATCTCGGCGCGCAGCCGGTGATCCGGGTTGGGGACTTCCGCCCGCACTTTCACCGTCCGCGCCACCGGATCGACAAAATCGGCGACATGGCTGACCGTGGCCGGGAAGCCCTCGCCCGGCAGCGACTGCGCGCGCACGACAAGTGGCGCGCCTGCCGCGAAGCGGGCGATGTCCGCCTCGTTGACGTCCAGCTGCAGCCACAGCCGCGCCGGGTCGGACACCACGAACAGCGGATTGCCGGTCCCGTCGCTGCGCGCCTCCATGCCGGGATTGATCGCACGCTCGACCACCTGCCCGGCCAGCGGACTGGTCAACCGGTATTTCTGGTCGACCGCACCTGCGGCGTCGCCGAACTGGGCCAGCCGGGAACGGGCGCGCTGCCACTCGGCGTCGGCGCGGGTCGCGTCCGCCTCGGCCTGTTCCAGATCACGCTTGGCCACAATGCCCGCCGCGAACAGCTCCCGCTGCCGCGCCAGCGTCTGCGCGGCCAGACGGCTGTCCGCCTCCGCCTTGCGCGCATCGGCCTGGATCGCGCCGAAGTCGCCCGCGCTGAGCACGGCCAGTGTCTGCCCCGCCGCCACATGCGCGCCGACATCCGTCGACACGCTCAGCACGCGCCCGCCGACCGCCGGGAAGATACGCACGGTATGATCCTCATCCCAGGCGAGACGTCCGGGAAAAGTCCGGACCTGGCGCTGACCGGGCTGCACCGCCTAGCTGGCGATGCCGACCAGACCGGCATTGGGATCGGGGAACACGACGGTCTGTCCTTGCGCGACAGGATCGGCGGATACCGCCGGGGCGTCGGCCTTGCGGGCCGAACACGCGCCCAGGCACAAGCACAGGGAAAGCAGGGGCGCCGCCGTCAGCACCACGCGACGCGACCGGGAATTCAGGGAAAAGTACGACATGATTAGCGGGTCTCCGGAGAAGTGCGGGGCTGCGAGTCGGAGGCGGTGTTGCCGGGCGGCAGGGGGCGGCCCGAGGCGAGTTGCCAGTCCGCCAGGGTCCGGGCGTACGCCAGACGGGCGTCCACGCCGTCCAGCAGGACCTGCCGCAAGGCGCGGCGGCTGTCGATCAGGTCCAGCACGGACGCCGCGCCCTTGTCGTAGGCCAGCTCGGAACGGGCGGCGATATCGCGTCCGGCGGGAATGATACGTTCCTGCAGGGTCCGCGTGCGGTCGCTGGCGGCCTCCAGCGCGGCGCGCAGGCCCGACAGGTCCTGCCGCGCACTGCGCCGAGCGCTTTCCAGCGCATCGAGGGCAGCCTGATAGTCCGCTTCCGCGCGCCGGATCTCGCCCTCGTGGCGGTGACGGATTTCCAGCGGCACGGTCAGCGACAGCGCGACGCTGTCGCCGGTGCCTTGCGC
>JAYRMT010000302.1:0-2704 GCA_041912575.1 Fluviicoccus sp.
CCGGCTTCAGCGACCCGGCCCGAGAGTCCCGCATGCGCCTGTTTGCCCTGTTTTCCCTGTTGGTGCTGGCCCTCGCCGGCTGCGCCGGCCATCACGTCAAGCCGGCGGTTCCGGTGAAGCCGGCCGAGCCCGCCAAGCCCGAACCCGTCACCGCCCGCTTCTTCCCCGCGGAATGGGTCGCGCTGCCGGACTGGCCCGGCGACCGGCTGGCGGATTCCTGGTCGGCCTTCCTGAACACCTGCAAGCGCATGGCGGCCAAGCCGGGCTGGAAGGACCTGTGCGCCGAGGCGGTGCTGCTGCCCGCGCATGACGACAAGACCATTCGCACCTTCTTCGAGAACCGTTTCAGCCCGTGGCGCATCGAATCCAGCACCGGCGCGCAGTCCGGTCTGATCACCGGCTACTACGAGCCCCTGCTGACCGGCGGCCTCACGCCCAAGCCCGGCCGCGTGCCGTTTTACGGCGTGCCGGACGACCTGCTGACCGTGGACCTGTCCTCGCAGTTTCCCGAGCTGAAAGGCAAGCGCGTGCGCGGTCGCCTGCAAGGCAAGACCGTGGTGCCGTTCTGGACCCGCGCCGACATCAGCGGCGGCAAGATCGACACCACCGCGAAAGTGCTGGCCTGGGCCGACGACGCGGTGGAAGCCTTCTTCATGGAAGTGCAGGGCTCCGGCCGCATCCAGCTGGAGGACGGCAGCATCCTGCGTCTTGGCTACGCCGACCAGAACGGGCATCCCTACCGCTCGATCGGCCGCTGGCTGGTGGACCAGGGTCAGCTGACACTCGACCAGGCCTCGATGCAGAGCATCCGCGCCTGGGCGCAGGCGCATCCGGAGCGTTTGCAGGAGATGCTTAACGCCAATCCGAGCGTGGTGTTCTTCAAGGTGTCCACCGACGCCGTCAACGGCCCGCTCGGGGCGCTGAACGTGCCGCTGACGCCCGAGGCCAGCGTCGCCATCGACCCGAAATACGTGCCGCTGGGGACGCCGCTCTACCTGTCCACCACGCGCCCGAACGACAGCCGTCCGCTCAACCGGCTGGTGCACGCGCAGGACACCGGCGGCGCCATTGCCGGGCCGATCCGCGCCGATTTCTTCTGGGGCTTCGGCGCGCAGCCGGGCGAGATGGCCGGAAAAATGAAGCAGCAGGGCCAGATCTGGCTGCTGTGGCCGAAGGGCCTGCCGCTGCCGCCGGGCGGGCCGACCGTGACCCCGAATACCTGAGGAACCGCGATGACCGCTCCTGACCGTTACGCCGTGATCGGCAACCCGATCGGCCACAGCCGTTCCCCCGTCATCCATCGCGCCTTTGCGGCGCAGACCGGCCAGTCGCTGAGCTATGACGCGCTGCTTGGCCCGCTGGACGGCTTCACGCCCTTCGTTCGCGCCTTCTTTGCCGGGGGCGGTCGCGGGCTGAACGTGACCCTGCCGTTCAAGGAGCAGGCTTACGCCCTGTGCGACGTGCGCTCGCAGCGCGCCGAGCAGGCGGGGGCGGTGAACACGCTGCTGGTGGGCAAGGACGGCCGCATCTACGGCGACAACACGGACGGCGTCGGCATCGTGCGCGACATGACGCAAAACCTCGGCTGGACGCTGGCGGGGAAGCGGGTGCTGATGGTCGGGGCGGGCGGCGCGGTGCGCGGGGTACTGGGGCCGCTGCTGGCGGCGGGCGTCGCGTCGCTGGCAATCGTCAACCGCACGCCGGAGAAGGCGGAGGCGCTGGCGGCGCTGTTCCGGGCGTCGGGCGCGGTGTCGGCGGTGCGGTACGAAGACATTGAACCGGCGAGCGTGGACGTGATCCTCAACGGCTCGTCGGCGTCCCTGAGCGGGGAACTGCCGCCGTTGCCGGCGGGCATCCTGGCGGCCGGGGCCTGTGCATACGACATGGCCTATGGCAAGGGCGAACTGCCGTTCATGGCCTGGGCGCGCGGGCAGGGCGCGGTCGCGGTCGCGGACGGGCTGGGCATGCTGGTGGAGCAGGCGGCGGAGAGTTTCTTCCTGTGGCGGCAGGTACGGCCGGAAACGGGGCCGGTGTTGGCGATGTTGCGGGAGCAGGTTAGACTGTCCTGAAGTTGATGGTATATTCAGCGGCTGCGCATCCGGTCGCGGTCGTCTTCCCGGTTGTGATGACAGAGGTTTTCATGTCAACGGCGGTACAGAACATCTTCGTCTGCGAAGAGGACTATCTGGAAGGTGAACTCCACGCCGAGATCCGGCATGAGTATATCGATGGCCATGTCTATGCCATGTCCGGCGCGCATGCCAATCACAACCTGATCACCGGCAATCTGTATCGCAGGATCGGCAATCATCTGGACGGTAAGCCCTGCACGCCCTTTGCGTCCGACATGAAGGTCAAGATCGCCAGTCGTTATTTCTACCCGGATGTGTTGGTCGATTGCACCGGGGTGGACGGTTATTTTTCCGAAAATCCGGTGCTGGTGGTGGAGGTGCTGTCGGCCTCCACCCGCCGGCTGGACGAGACGACCAAGCGCGCGGCGTATCTGCAGATTCCGTCGTTGCTGGAATATGTCCTGATTGAGCAGGATATTGCCAATGTGGAAGTGCAGCGCCGCCGCAACGGCTGGCAGTCGGAGCATTATTATCTGGGGGAAGAGGTGACGTTCGAATCGATCGGTCTGACCTTGCCGGTGGTGGCGATTTATGACCGGGTGAAGAATTCGGATGTGGCGGAGTGGCTGGCG
>JAYRMT010000303.1:0-2696 GCA_041912575.1 Fluviicoccus sp.
ACCTTCTTGAAGATGTCGTTCAGCATCCGCTTGTCTTTCAACAGGTTGCTGATCACCATGTGCTTGATGTCGAAGTAGCGGTTGACGTCCGACTGCACTTCGCGCATCACCGCCTCGACCACGGCGGGCGCTTCCGCCTGCACCTTCTTGATGATGCGCTGCCGGGCGAATTCCGGCATCGCTTCCCACAAGCCCGGCTTGTACTGGTAGGCCACCTCGCGCACGATGTCCTCGGCGGCGGCGGTCATCGGCGCCTCGATTTCCCGCGCGATGCGCACCGGGTCCAGACGCGCGAAGATTTCCTCGGCGCGGATCAGCCGCGTGGTCATCAGCTCCACGGAAATGGTCGCCATCTTCACGGCCTTGCGCGGCACGATGCCCTGCCAGCCGAAGAACGGCTTGATGCCGACGAATTCCAGCGGCGAGAACATCATCTCGATCGCCACCACCTTGGTGACGTAGCCGATCAGGCCGCTGATGAACGGAATGGAGACATACAGCCAGAAATGGGACTGGAATTCTTGCCACATGGTTGGAAGGTCCTTCGGGTCCGGGCCCGTTGCTATCGGGTTCTTGAGCGGGGCGTACTGTGCGGCAATCGCCCCGTCCGGTCAATGTTCCATCGCGACAGGTTCGGCCGTCGATCCGGCCGCCCCGTCACTGTTGCGTACGCAAATCGATGAACGGCGTCGAACCGCCGGTCACCTGGGGCAGCTTGCCGTCCCACTTGTCGATCGCCTTCTGCTGCATTTCGATCTGGCGCAGCTTGATCAGGTTCTCGGTCACGTTCTCTTTCTGCAGCGCCAGCGACTCGGCTTCCGCCTTGGCCTGCGTCACCTTCTGATCGGATTCGATGCGGATGCGCTCGAGGTCGCGCTCCGCCTTCAGCTTGAGCTGTTCGGCCGTGGTCTTGGCTTCAATGGCATTGCTGAACTCGCGGGAGAAAGCGAAATTGACGATGGAGAATTCGTCTACCAGGATGCCGTGCTTGCTGAGGCGCTCACGCAACAGATCGCGGATATGATCCCGCACTTCCTGACGGCGCGACACCAGCTCCTCGGCGGTATAGAGCGCGGTCGCGGCCTTCACCGACTCCTGCACGGCGGGGAGAATGATGCGGTCGCCGACGGCTTGCAGGTTTCCGACGGACTGGAAGGTTTCCGCCACGCGCGTCGGATCAAGATGGTAGTTGATCGCCACATTGGTCGTGACCTGTTGCAGGTCCTTCGAGGCCGCGTCGCCCTGCCCTTCGCCCTTCTGGACACGCACATCCATGATCACGACGCGCTGCATGATCGGCCATCGCCAGTGCAGCCCTTCACCCAGAATGTCCTTTTGCACCGCGCCGAAATTCATGACCACGCCGCGCTCGCCGGGACCGATCACCACAAAAGGATTAAGGATCGAGATCAGGATTAGTGCGACAATCCCGATAACGGCGTATTTTACCAATTTTTCGACCATTCCCGGCTCCAGGTGCTCTTCTTGATGCGGTCCTCGTCCAAGCTAATCACATTTGCCATTCTATGGCTAGCAGCGCTCTCCGTCGTTCGGGCGGACGATCTGCCCGTCCGGCCGTCCGCCAGCCCGTTTGCCGCTCTGGGCGGCGGCGAACACCGTTTCCTTCCCGTCGAACAGGCCTTCCAGATGACCGCCCGCCAGGACGGTCAGGATCTGCGCGTGCAATTCAGCGTCACCCCGGGTCACTACCTGTATCGCAATCGCTTCCGTTTCGACGTGGACGGCGGCTCGGTGATTCTCGGCCAACCGGCGTTCAATCACGCGCCGGCCGTCAAGGACGACCCCGAATTCGGCAAGGTGCCGGTCTACCATGAAGATGTGCTGGTGACGCTCAAGGTGACGGGCAAGGGCGATGTGCGGATCGGCTGGCAGGGTTGCGCCGAGGCGGGCCTCTGCTATCCGCCGCAATCCCAGACGGTGCCGGTCGATGCCGCGGCTTCCACGCCCGATCTGCGGATCACGCCGCAAGAACTCAGCATCCCGATCCCCACCATCGTGCCGACCGTGAGCTACCAGGAGGACAACGATACGTCTCCGGCCGAGGTGATCGCCCCTTCCCCCGCGCCCGCGACCGGCGCCGATCCCTTCGGCCTCGGCCAGCGCCCGCTGCTCGCCTTCGCCACCTTGTGGCTGTTGGGGCTGGGCCTGGCGTTCACCCCGTGCGTACTGCCCATGCTACCCATCGTCGCGGGGATCGTGGCGCGTCAGCATGCCAGCAATGCGCGGCAAGGCTTTTTGCTGGCACTCAGCTATGCGCTCGGCGTCGCGGGGAGTTACGGGCTCATCGGCGCGCTGGTCGCGCTGTTCGGCAGCCAGGCCAATATTTCCCTCTGGTTGCAGCATCCCGCCGTGCTGATCCTGTTCGCGGGCCTCTTCATCGTGCTGGCGCTGTCCAGTTTCGACATCTTTCACCTGCAACTGCCCTCGTCCTGGCAGCACCGGCTGGATGAACTCAGCCGCAAGGGGAAAGCCGGGAGTTACGCCGGGTCGGCGATCAT
Organism: Fluviicoccus sp.; assembly: GCA_041912575.1. Lineage (GTDB taxonomy): Bacteria > Pseudomonadota > Gammaproteobacteria > Pseudomonadales > Moraxellaceae > Fluviicoccus. The sequence continues at coordinate 2,520 of JAYRMT010000303.1, forward strand.
GGGCTTTTTCTCGGCGCTGGTGGTGTCGCCCTGCGTGTCGGCCCCGCTGGCAGGCGTGCTGATCTCGGTATCCACCACCGGCAATCCTGCGACCGGTTTCCTTGCACTGGCCTTGTTGGGATTCGGGCTGAGCACGCCGCTAATGGTTCTCGGGGCGAGCGAAGGCCGCCTGATGCC
>JAYRMT010000304.1:0-2695 GCA_041912575.1 Fluviicoccus sp.
CTACGCTCAGTGATGGCGGGTTCCACCTCTCCGAATCCTCGGCGATCGCGGAATATCTGGAGGACACGCTAGCCGGTGTGCATCTCTATCCGGTTGACCCGAAAGCAAAAGCCAAAGCGAGGGAAATCCAGGCCTGGATACGCAGCGACCTGTTGTCCTTGCGGGTGGAACGGACGACGGAAGTGGTGTTTCTGGAGCGCTCGCCCGAACCCTTGAGCGATGCCGCGCGGGCAGCCGCCGACAAGCTGCTGGCGGCTGCGGAACAGTTGCTGTCGCCGGGGGCGGAGCATCTGTTCGGGGAATGGAGCATTGCGGATACCGATCTGGCCCTGATGCTGATGCGCTTGTTGCGGGCGGGGGACGAAGTGCCCGAACGACTGGCGGACTATGCCCGCGCGCAGTGGCTGCGGCCGAGCGTGCAGGAATGGGTGTGGAAAGCGCGTCCGGTCAGCTGATGCCAGGATTTGTGTCGGGCTGAAAACCGACCTACTGGGCGTCGTGCCAATCCGCCAGCCTGACTCCCGGTAAATCTTCGAAATCCTTGCGGTTCCGTGTCACCAGCGTCAATCCGTTCGCGATGGCGATGGCGGCAATCTGGCCGTCGACAAAGGGTAGTGGCCGACCTGAACGCTCTTGCCGGTCGCGCAGTTCGGCATGGATACGCGCCGCCGTTTCGTCGTAGGGCAGCACCGGCAATTGGCCCGCCACCCGCTGAATGTAGACGCCGATTGCGTCCTTGCGTCGTCCTTCCGGCATCCGCAGCCAGCCGAAACGAAGTTCGTGCCAGACCGGGGCGGGCAGCGCCAGTTCATCGGCGTAGCGTTGCAGTCGCGTCATTACGCCCGTATCCGGCGCGGGTTTGACGCCTTCGGACAGGATGTTGGTGTCCAGCAGCCAGGCCGGGCGCGTTACCACGAGAAATCCCGTCCCGCCGTGCGGTCGCGCAAATCCTCGAATTCACCTTCGATCGTCTCGATTGGCTCCACCAGGTAGCGGGCGCGCCAATCGCTCAGGGCTTCGGCAAACCCGGCCGTCGGGGAGGAGGTCACGGCGTCCCAGGATTCCACCGATACCAGCACTGCGCCGCCCTTGCCCCGACGGGAGATCAGCAGCGGGTCACGGCTTTCCTGCACGCGTTGCAGGGTTTCCGCGAGGTGGGCGCGGGCTTCGGAGAAGGGGATGGTTTTCATAGGAATCGTTGGAGCCTGAAATGTACGTTTTGATTGTACATTCAGCGACGGGCTTCAACAAGGACGGGTGATGCAAGTCGGGCTTTAGCCCGACTTGCGCGCGAATCAAGCCTCGCCTTTCCCCTGCGCCGCATATACCGCCGCCTGTACGCGGCTGGTCAGGTTCAGCTTGCGCAGGATGCTCTGGATATGGAACTTCACCGTGCTTTCGCCGATATCCAGTTCCCGCGCGATCTCCTTGTTGCTCTGACCCGCCGCCACCAGTTTCAGCACTTCCTTCTCACGCGCCGTGAGATGCTCTTTCTCTTCCGGTTCGTGCTCGTCCTTTTTCATCTGACGCAAGCCCGCCGCCAGTGACCCGGCCATTTCCGGCTGGATCGCCGTGCCGCCGGTCGCCACCATGCGGATCGCGCTGACCAGATAATCGACATTGCTGTTCTTCAGCAGGTAGCCGCGCGCGCCGGTCTGCAAGGCGACCATCAGATCGCGCGAGTCTTCCGACAGCGTCAGCATGATCACCGCCTGACGCGGATTCTCCTCCAGCGCCAGTTTCAGCACTTCCAGCCCGGACAGGCCCGGCATGTTCAGGTCCAGCAGCACCAGGTCCGGCTTCAGCGAACCGATCAGCTTTAGCGCTTCCGAGCCTTCGCCGGCTTCCCCGACAATCTCGATATCGTCCTGGCGTTGCAGCAGGGCGCGCACGCCGCTGCGGAACAGGGTGTGGTCGTCGACCAGCAGGATGCGGATGGAGGGCATGACGATGTCTCTCAGGCTTTTTGTCGTTGTTCGCGGGGCAGGTGCAGGCTCAGCGTCGTGCCCTGACCGGGGGTGGAGTCGAGCGCGAAATCGGCGTGGATGCGGGCGGCGCGCTCGCGCATGATGCGCAGGCCCACGTGCACGCTTTCGCTGCCGACCACGGCGGCGGGATCGAAGCCGATGCCGTTGTCCTGCACGCTCAGGTCGAAATCGGCGCGGTTGCGTACGGTAATCTCCACCTTGCCCGCTTTGGCATGCTTGCGGATGTTCGACAGCGCTTCCTGCAGGATGAAGAGAATCTGCAAGCGTTGCGGATTGGCGAGCGGCGCGCCGGTGTTGTCCACCGACAGCGCCACCGGGATGCCGGTCTGCTCGCTGAACCGTCGCACCACCGCGCCAATGGCCGCTTCCAGCTTGGTTTCGTCGTGGCGCGTGCGGAAGTTGCCCATTAGTTCGCGCAGGTCTTCATAGCCTTGCTGGATGCCGGTCTTGAGCAGGGGCAGGGTGTCGTCGACCAGCGCATAGTCGCCCTTGTCGACCGCGTCCTTCATCAGTTGCAGGTGCAGGTTCAGGAAGCTGAGGCTCTGCACGATGCTGTCGTGCAGGCCCTGCGCCACCAGATTGCGTTCCTCGACAATCGCCAGTTCCTTTTCCTGCACCACCAGCCGCTGGTTGTCGATGGCGGCGCCCAGTTGCTGTCCCAGGGTTTCCAGCAGCAGGATTTCCTCCTGATCGATCAGGCGGTCCTC
>JAYRMT010000305.1:0-2663 GCA_041912575.1 Fluviicoccus sp.
GCGATGGCCAAAATATCCTCGACGATGAGCATGCCGAAAATGAACTGGGCGAATTTCTGGTTCTTGAGGCCCAGATCGCCCAGGGTCTTCACGATGACCGTTGTCGAGGAAATGGCGATCATCGCTCCCAGGAATACCGAGTCCATCACCGCCCAGTCGAAGGCGCGGCCTATCTGATAGCCGGCCCACACCAGCAACGAAGTCTCGATGATCGCCGCCAGCAGCGCCGCCGCGCCAACACGCGCCAGTTTTTTCAGGTTGAATTCCAGTCCGAGCGAGAACAGCAGGAACACCACCCCCAGTTCCGCCAGCGTATGGATGATGTCCTGGTCATGGATCAGGGTGAACGGCGGCGTGTGCGGCCCGATGATCAGGCCGGCGAGGATGTAACCGGGCACCACCGGCAAACGGAAGCGGTGGAAAAGGACGGTGACCAGACCGGCCACCATCATGATGACCGCCAGATCCTGGATAAAGGCATCGGCATGCATGCGCGCGTTTTCCTTGCAGCGAAATATCCACCCGGACAGCAACGAACGGGGAACACGGTGATTAGTAATGCGGAGGGATTTCCTCCTCCGGGGAGGTCGCTTCGGCGACCGGGGCATTCTCCAACAGCGTTTTCACCCGGGCGTACAGAAAGCGCAACTCTTCCTGCAGCAGCCGGATTTCCTGGCCCTGTCGGGCCACGGTGGCGTTCAGGGACTCCAGCAGGTCTTCCTGGAAGGCGGTCTTGATTTCCAGCTCGGTGATGCGTTCAGCGGTCATGGCAGCTCTCCAGGGCAAGTGTCGGGCCGGAACGGAGGCCGGGGCGCTGTGCTAGTATAGCGCCTCTTTCCAAGGGGAATCCTGATGGCTTTGGTGACTTTGCGCGCGCTATCGCTGGGCTTTGGCGGCCCGAAACTGCTCGATGGCGCGGACTTCCAGCTGGAACGCGGCGAGCGGGTGTGCATCCTCGGACGCAACGGCGAAGGCAAGTCCACCCTGCTCAAGATCCTCGCCGGCGAACTGACGCCGGACAGCGGCGAAGTCGCGCTGCAGCAAGGGCTGGTCGTGGCTGCCATGCCTCAGGAGGTGCCCGTCGGCTTGCAGGGGGACGTCTTCGACATCGTGGCCTCCGGTCTCGGCGAGCCCGCGCGCCTGTTGCAACGTCATCACCATCTCAGCCTCGCCTGCGAACATGGCGACAATGACGCCTGCAGCGCGCTGGGTGATCTCCAGGCCGACATGGACGCCCACGACAGCTGGACCCTTCAACAGCGGGTCGAGGAGATCCTCAGCCGCATGGAGCTTGACGGCGCCGCCGCGCTCGATAGCTTGTCAGGCGGCCGCAAGCGCCGTGTGCTGCTGGCCCAGGCGCTGGTGCAGCAACCGGATGTGCTCCTGCTCGACGAGCCGACCAACCACCTGGATGTCGCCAGCATCCAGTGGCTGGAGAACTTCCTCGCCGCCTATAACGGTACGGTGGTGTTCATCAGCCACGACCGCGCCTTCCTCGATCGGGTCGCCACCCGCGTCGTCGAACTCGACCGCGGCCGGCTGCGCAGCTTCAATGGCGGCTTCAGCCAATACATGGCCGAGAAACCGCAGCTGCTCGAAGCCGAAGCCAAGCAGAACGCCCTGTTCGACAAGAAGCTGGCGGAAGAGGAAGTCTGGATCCGTCAAGGCATCAAGGCCCGCCGAACCCGCAATGAAGGCCGGGTCCGCGCGTTGATCGCGCTGCGCCGCGAACGCGCGGACCGCCGTGAGCGCATCGGCTCGGCCGCGATCGCCGTTCAGGAAGCGGAAAAGTCCGGCCGGCTGGTACTCGACATCCGCAATCTTACGCTGCGCTTCGGAGAACGGACCCTGGTCCGCGACTTCAGCGCCAGCATCATGCGCGGCGACAAGATCGCCCTGATCGGGGAAAACGGGGTCGGCAAGACCACCCTGGTCCGCGCCCTGCTCGGTGAAATCCCGGCACAGGGAGGTAGCGTCCGGCAAGGCACCAAACTCGAAGTCGCCTACTTCGACCAGCTCCGCAACCAGCTGGACGAGGACAAATCCGTCCTCGACAACATCGCGGGGGGCTCCGACTGGATCGAGGTCAATGGCGAACGCAAGCACGCCCTCGCCTACCTGCAGGACTTCCTGTTCACGCCCCAGCGCGCCCGGACGCCGGTGCGCGCCCTGTCGGGCGGTGAACGCAACCGGGTATTGCTGGCGCGCCTGTTCAGCCGCCCTGCCAACCTGCTGGTCATGGACGAACCGACCAATGACCTCGATGTCGAAACACTCGAACTGCTGGAGGAACGCCTGGACGCCTGGAAAGGCACCTTGCTGCTGATCAGCCACGACCGGGCCTTTGTCGACAATGTCGTCACCGGTTGCTGGGCCTTCATGGGCGACGGGCGGGTCGAAGAGTTCGTCGGGGGTTACAGCGACTGGCTGCGGCAGACGGCGAACCGTGCGCCGACAGTCCCTGCAAAAGAAAAAAGTGTTCCTCCGCATACGCCAAATGTGAAGGAAAACAACGAAAAACCCGGGAGTCCCCGCCGAAAATTAAGCTACAATGATCAGCGCGAACTGGCGGCGATGCCGGATCGCATTGCAGCGCTGGAAGCAGAGCAGACCGCACTGCAAGCCCGGATCAATGATCCGACGATTTTCACGCGCGACCCGGA
>JAYRMT010000306.1:0-2661 GCA_041912575.1 Fluviicoccus sp.
CGCGCGTTCATGACCCTGCTGGGCGTGATGTGGCTGGACAACCTGATGTTCGATACCGGCGCCTTCGCCGGGCGTCCGGACTACGCCGCGATCCTGCAGGGCGACCTCATCAGCCGTCTGGTGATCTCGGCGTTCGCCAGCCCTTTCCTCTACGGCTACCTTTACTGGCAGAACCGCCGCATGGGCGCAGTGATCGAGAACCGGCCGGTGCTGGCGATCCTGCGCGAGGTGGCGGAGGTGCGTCTGGAGCTGAACCAGGCGCGCGCGGAAATCGTCCGTCGCCAGGCGCTGGAGCGCGAGCTGGAACGGCTGGCGCATTCCGACGGCCTGACGCAGATCGCCAATCGCCGTTATCTGGATATCGTGATGGAGCGCGAGTGGAAGCGCGCCGAGCGCGCCCATAACGGCTTCAGCCTGATCATGTGCGATATCGACTATTTCAAGCGCTACAACGACACCTACGGGCATGTCGCGGGCGATGACTGCCTGCGCAAGGTGGCGCAGGCGATCAGCACGACCCTGCGCCGCCCGGCGGATTTCGCGGCGCGTTACGGCGGCGAGGAATTCGTGGTGCTGCTGCCCGACACCGACCTCAACGGCGCGCTGGCGGTGGCGAACCAGATCCGCGACGCCGTGGCCGCCTTGCAGATCGCGCACGAGGACGGGCTGTCGGACGGCGCGCTGACGGTCAGCCAGGGCGTCGCCAGTATCGTGCCGACCCCGGTGACGAGCGTCCTGGACCTGCTGGACCGCGCGGACCAGGCGCTGCTGCGCGCCAAGAACGCCGGTCGCAATTGCATCCTGAACTGATTCTTCCCACCTCGCGCCGGCGTCTGTCCGGTCAGCCAGACGAGCCCTGCCGCCATGCCGGAAACCCCGTCCTTCGCCGACGTCGTCCTCACCTGGTTCGCCGTCCACGGCCGCCACGACCTGCCCTGGCAGCAGGACACCACGCCGTATCGCGTCTGGGTGTCCGAAATCATGCTGCAACAGACGCAGGTCAGCACCGTCATCCCCTATTTCGAACGCTTCATGGCGCGCTTCCCCACCGTGCAGGCGCTGGCGGACGCGCCGGATGACGAGGTGATGGCGCACTGGGCCGGGCTCGGCTATTACGCCCGCGCCCGCAACCTGTTGCGCGCCGCCCGCGTTGTGCGTGACGCGGGCGGCTTTCCCGATACGCCGGACGGGCTGGCGGCGCTGCCGGGCGTGGGCCGCTCGACGGCGGGCGCGATCCTCTCCCTCGGCTGGAAACAACGCGGCGTCATCCTCGACGGCAACGTGCGCCGCGTGCTGGCGCGCTGTTTCGCGGTGGACGGCGATCCGGCATCCGCCGTCGTGCAGGCGCGCCTGTGGGAACTGGCGGAAGCGTTGACGCCGCCGGAGCCCGCGCCCGGCTACACCCAGGCGATGATGGACCTGGGCGCCACCCTCTGCACGCGCAGCAAGCCGCGTTGCGGCGATTGCCCGTTGCGCGACCGCTGCCGGGCCCATGCCTCCGGCGAGCCGACGCGCTGGCCCGGCCGCAAGGCCGCCAAAACCGTCCCCGAGCGCCACGCCTGGTTCCTGCGCCTGGAACGCGCCGACGGGGCGGTGTGGTGGGAGCGCCGCCCGCCGGAAGGGATCTGGGGCGGGCTCTGGTGCCTGCCGGAAATCCCCGGGGAGGGTGAGGATGTCCTGAACGAGGCGTTGCAAAAGCGTTTCGGCGGGACCGGAAGCGGGCGGGAGCCCTTGCCGGCGTACCGTCACACCTTCAGCCATTTCCATCTCTGGCTGCATCCGGTGCGTATCGTCTGGGCTGACGACCACCCCGCGCCGCCGGGGGAGGGACGCTGGGTGTTGCCCGGAGAGATGGCGGGGCTGGGCCTGCCCGCGCCGTTGCGGCGGCTAGGCGGCCTCTGAGCGCGGCTCCGGGCCGGGAACCTGATAGACGCGGTACTGGTGACGTCCGCCCGCCTTGGCGGCGTACAAGGCTTCGTCAGCCTGCTTGATGGCGTCGCGCAGGGTCTGCATCGGCGCGGGCACCAGCGTGGTCACGCCGATACTCACCGTCACATGGCCGGAGACGACGGAACCCGCGTGCGGGATCTGGCGGCCGTCCACCCAACGGATGATCCGTTCCGCCACCATCACCGCGCCGCGCTGGTGCGTGTCGGGCAACAGCACGGCGAACTCCTCGCCGCCGTAGCGCGCCGCCAGGTCGGCGGGGCGCATCAGCGCCTCCCGCAGCGACCGCGCGATGTCCTGCAGGCACTTGTCGCCGCTGTCGTGGCCGTAGGTGTCGTTGTAGCGCTTGAAATAGTCCACATCCAGCAACAGCAGCGACAGCGGCCGTTGTTCGCGCAGTGCCCTTTCCCACTCGCGTTCGGCGGTGTCATCGAAGCTGCGGCGGTTGGCGATGCCCGTCAGAGCGTCCTCATGGGCGATCTTGTCGAGGCGGCGGTTCAGCCGAGCCAGTTCCTCCGATTGGTAGCTCACCATCAGCTCCTGCAGGAAGCCGAAGCGCTCCTGACGCTCGGCGATCCAGGCCAGCACCACGATCACCAGCCCGTAGAGCAGGAAGTAGTAGCTGAACGCGAGCGGCTGGATGTCGAGCCGCGCCAGCAGGGCGATCCCCACGCTGACCGCCGCGCAGCCCGCGTATTGCGCCACCAGCATCGG
>JAYRMT010000307.1:0-2658 GCA_041912575.1 Fluviicoccus sp.
TGCCCCCGCTGACGATCGCCGACACGTTGGCATTGACCGTGCCGGCACCAAGGTTGACCGCGCCCGTCGTTCCATCGAGCGAGACGCTGTTGCCGGACAGGGTCCTGGTTGACCCCAGGGTCACGCCAACGCCCGTGAGCGATACCGTGCCGGTGCTGCCGCCGGACACGTTGCCCGCCACCGTCAGCAGGCCGACAGACTCGACGCTTGCCAGGCCGCTGGCAACGTTGACGCCATCGTTGATCCCGGTGTTGAAGTCGACCGACCCCACGGTCAGCGCGCCAGCAGCTTTGAACGAGAAGGTCTGGTTCGTTCCGCTCTTGCCGGCAACGGTATTGACGGCATGGGCGTCCCCGCCCAGCAGAACCGCACCTGTGTAGCTGTGCAGGTTGAGCTTGTCTGTCGTGATGGTTTTACCAGTTGTCGCGGTAATGCTGCCGGTATTGATCAGACTGACAAACCCGGGATTGGCTATCGTGATGTTGTCAGTAATCTGGATACCACCCGAGATATTGTCCCAACCCACAACTAGTCCCTTGGCCGCAGTGATTCGCGCCAGTTCGTCGTTCGAGACGTGGAGCTTTCCGGTATCGTCCGCGCCGCCCAAGGCGATCGCACGCGCAGCCGTATTGGGCTTGATGACCGTACGTGCGCCAGCCCCGGAATTCACCGTGGCCGCGGATGCAATTTCCAGTCGGTCGCCACGCAGTAACAGATCACTGCTGCCTGTGTTGCTGACAGATGTATTGGCATCCAGATTTACCCGCTGCGAACCCAGCGCCCCAACGGTCAGGCTGTTGGAAGTCGACACTGCAGCATTGCCCAGATACACCGCGTCAACGGCGCTCACCGAAGACCCCTGGATGGACACCGTTCCACCGCTGATGTTGTACGGTGAAGGGGCCGAGGCTCCCACGATTTTCACGCCTTCCTGAGTGGACGACGTGCCAGTAACGGAAACGAGGTTGCCGGCGATGCTGCCGGCGTTTTGCATGAGCACACCGACCGAAGCCAGCCCCGTGCTCCCGCCTGTAATCTGGACAGTGCCCGTCGGGCTCGACAAAGCCACCCCATTCAGGTTGACCTGCCCCGTTGTCTGGATGGTGACACCCCCTGTCCCCGACGTCAGCGGACCTGGCGTAATCGTGTGGGTGCCGGCATTGCCCTTGAGTTCCAGGGTTCCCGCGCCACTGGTGGTAATGCCGATCGGCTGTGGGACGGGGCCCGGGACAACCAGATTTATTCCCGCGCCACTCGTTCCGGTGGTTTCCAGCTTGATGTTGCGCCCAGGTTGTACGGTGATGGCATTGCCGCCAAACACGCCAGAAACCGTGATGCTCTCTGTCGCCTGCAAGGTGATGTTGGCGTCCAGGCTTTCGATCTCGGACTCGAAAACAGTCGTCAGCGCATCGGCCGCAGCAACGGCTCCGGGAGTCCCGGCGCCCGCAAATGTGTTGGTGCCATCCGCAGCTCCGTCGGCTGTACCGCCAGTTATCACCAAATTGGCGGGATCCAGCAAAAGGTTGCCAACGCCGCCACGGGGTGCGCCAAGGTCGGCATGGCCGCGGAACCGTAGCGACCCCTTGCCGGACACTTCAGCGTTGCCGCCATCGCCGCCGTTCGCGCCGCCGCGCGCCGAAATGGCGCCGTCGAACCGCGTGGCGCCGTCGGCCCACAGCACGACCGTGCCGCCGTTGCCGCTGCCAGTCGCATCGGCCCGGATCGTGCTGCCGGACTCGGCCATGGTGGCCTGCGCATTGGCCAGACGAGCATCCTTGCCCTGCCAGCCGCCGCCCACCAGCACTTCGCCGCCGCCCGCCGCGCCGCTGGCGTCGATGACGGCGCCGCTCTTGAGCATGACCTTGTTCGCGGTGGCGTGTATCTGGCCGCCCAGCGCGCCTTTTTGCGCCGTCACCGTGCCGGCGATCTCCGCCTCCTGGGCGCCCTTGAGCACGACCTTGCCGCCTTCCTGCGTGGCGGCGGTGGCGCTGATCAGGCCGCTGTGCCTGAGCGTGCCCGCGAAGATGCCCACGGCATCACCCCGGATCGACCCCAGATTCACCGCCTGGTCCCCAGGCGCCTGCACCTGCAGGTGAATGCCTTCAAGGCCCCGGCCCGTGACCTCCACCTTCTGGCCCGCCGCCAGCACCGTGGCGCCGCCCGGGCTCTGTATCAGCGCGCCAGACCCTACGTGCACGTCGGGCGCGATCAGCACCACGTCACCGCTTCGGGCCAGGATCTGGCCGGAAACACTCAGCGCGCCGCCGGGCAGCCCGTCGCCAAAGCGCAGCCGGCCTGCCAGCGCGTCGGCGTCGCTCATGCGCAGGGTGGACGCCGTGAACCCTGCCGTGTCCACCATGGCGCCAGCGCCCACGGCAATGCCAGCCGGATTGACCAGCACAAGTTTGCCGTTGGAGCTGAGGGTTCCCAGGATGGCGCTCGGGTTGCCGCCCAGCACCCGGTTGATGACCGTGCTTTGCGCGTTGGGCTGGTTGAACTGCGTGGTCGCGCCAGCGGCCACGCCAAAGCTCTGCCAGTTCAGCGCGCTGTGGCTGGTGCCAGCGCCGTTCTGCGTGGTGATGACGGTCTGGTTACCTTGCGTGGCAATGCTGGCCGCGCCGTGAATGGCCTGCATGCCAGTGCCTTGCGCGTGGGCCA
>JAYRMT010000308.1:0-2603 GCA_041912575.1 Fluviicoccus sp.
CTGGATGGGTGAAACGGAAAGTGCGACAAGTATAGCGGCTTGACGCTACAATCCGCCGCATGTCCACGCGAGATACACGAGAAAAGGGTGACCGCATGATTAGCAGCATGACCGCCTTCGCCCGCCGCGAAAGCCGGGGAGACTTCGGCCTGCTGGTGTGCGAGATCCGCTCGGTGAACCACCGCTACCTGGAGCCGAACCTGCGGCTCGCCGACGCGCTGCGCGAGCTGGAAATGCCCGTGCGCGAACGGCTGCGCCAGGGCCTGAGCCGCGGCAAGGTGGACGTGACCCTGCGTCACGAGCCCGCCGACGCGCTGTTGTCGCACATCCACATCAACAGCGAGCTGGCCTCCCGCCTGGTGGCCGCCGCCGCCGAGATCGACAAGCTGACCCGCCATGCCGCGCCGCTGAACGCCGCCGACATCCTGCGCATTCCCGGCGTGGTCTGCCCGGCCGAACCGGACCAGCAACAACTGGCCGCCGCCGCGCTGGCGCTGTTCGGCGACACCCTGGGCGACTTCGTCGCCATGCGCCGTCGCGAAGGCGAGGTGCTGGCCGGACTGATCGCCGGGCGACTGGAGGCCGTGACCGTCGAATGCGACAAGGTGGCGGCGCGCATGCCCGACATCCTCGACCACTTCCGCCAGCGCCTGCTGGCCCGCCTGTCCGAAGTGCGCGGCGACCTCAACGCCGAACGGCTGGAACAGGAAATGGTGCTCTTCGCGCACAAGATCGACGTCGCCGAGGAACTGGACCGCCTGCGCGCCCACGTCGTCGAGGTGCGCCGCGTACTGACGCAGGGCGGCGCGGTCGGCCGCAAGCTCGACTTCCTGATGCAGGAGCTGAACCGCGAGGCCAACACCCTGGGCTCGAAGTCGGTCAGCGCCGACAGCTCGCTGTCCTCCGTGGAGCTCAAGGTCCTGATCGAGCAGATGCGCGAGCAAGTGCAGAACATCGAATAACCCCCGTCCCGTTTGGAATTCCCATGACCGGCACCCTCTTTATCGTTTCCGCCGCTTCCGGCACCGGCAAGACCACCCTGGTCAAGGCCTTGCTGGAGTCCACCCCGCAGCTCTCCGTCTCGGTGTCGCACACCACCCGCGCCCGGCGTCCGGGCGAGCTGGACGGCGTGCACTACCACTTCACCCCGCTGGACCGATTTGTCGAGATGATCGGCAACGGCGAATTCCTCGAGCATGCCGACGTGTTCGGCAACTTCTACGGCACCGCCCGCGCCACGGTGGAAGATGCGCTGCGCCGGGACCGCGACGTGCTGCTGGAGATCGACTGGCAGGGCGCGCAGCAGGTCCGGCGGCTGTTCCCGGACGCGGTCTCCATCTTCATCATCCCGCCGAGCCGCGACGCCCTGCGCGAACGCCTGAACGCGCGCGGTCAGGACAGCGCCGAGGTCATCGACCGCCGTCTCGCCGGCGCCATCGAGGACATCAGTCATTTCGTCGAGTTCGACTACCTGATCGTCAATGATGATTTCGACACCGCCCTGGGCGATCTGGCCGCCATCGTGCGCGCTGCGCGCCACCGCCAGGACCGCCAGGCCGCCCGTCACACCGAGCGATTGCAACGCTTGTTGTCATCCTGAGTTTTGCGTATAGTCAAAGTTTTCGCTTTGGCTGATTGAGGTAAAAATGGCGCGCGTGACCGTAGAGGACTGTCTGGGCAACGTGGAAAACCGTTTCGAACTGGTGCTGGTGGCCGCCAAGCGCGCGCGTCAGCTGTCGACCGGACGGAAGGAAGCGATGCTGCCCTGGGAAAACGACAAGCCGACCGTGATGGCCCTGCGCGAGATCGCCGCCGGCCAGGTCAGCCGCGACATCCTGAGCGAAAAGGACGAGGAGCCCGAAGAGGAGCTGCCCCTGTCGCTGGCGCTGGACACGCCGTCGTTCTGAGCCGGAGGGCGGCGGGTCACCGTCGCCCCTCCCCCTCCCGGAGACTCTGATGAGTACCGGTCTCGACGCCCTCTGCGACTACCTGGGTTCCTACCTCAAACCGGACCAGATCACGGCGGTCAGAAACGCCTACGTCTTTTCCGACGCGGCCCATGAGGGCCAGTTCCGCCGCAACGGCGATCCCTACATCACCCACCCGCTCGCCGTCGCCGACATCCTCGCGCACATGCACATGGACCATCAGAGCCTGATGGCCGCGCTGCTGCATGATGTCATCGAGGACACCGGCATCGCCAAGGAAGAACTGGCGGACCGCTTCGGCGCGGACGTGGCGGAGCTGGTCGACGGCGTGACCAAGCTGGCCAAGGTGCGTACGCAAAGCAAGGCCGAGGCGCAGGCGGAGAACCTGCGCAAGATGATGCTGGCGATGACGCAGGATATCCGCGTGATTATCGTCAAGCTGGCCGACCGCCTGCACAACATGCGCACGCTGGACGTACTGGCCCCGGAGAAACGCCGCCGCATCGCCCAGGAGACGCTGGACATCTACGCCCCGCTGGCCAACCGCTTGGGCATGAACGATGTGCGCGTCGAACTGGAAGACCTCTGTTTCATCGCCCTCTTCCCGATGCGCGCGCCGCGCATCCAGAAAGCGGTGAAAGTAGCCAAGGGCAACCGGAAGGAAGTGCTGGGCAC
>JAYRMT010000309.1:0-2598 GCA_041912575.1 Fluviicoccus sp.
GGAGAAGAATAATGTCGCAACTTGGCGTTCTGACGCAGACCACCTTGCTCAGCGCAACGACCGGAACCTTGCCGGGCTATCTGTTGCCGGTGTGGCAGAAAAAACTGGTCTTGCCGGCGGCCAGCGTCCTGGATGTCGTTCCTGCCAAAGGGATGACGGTGGAAAAGAAAAAGAAGAACGGGCGGCTTGGCACCATCCTGTGGCAGGACAAGAAGTTGCCCGTGTTTTCCTTCGAAATCCTCAACGGCGCGAGCTCCTCGCCCGAGGCGCAAAAGATTGCCGTCATCCATTCCGTGGTGATGGGCGAGAAACAACCCTCCTATGGTATTGCCCTGCAGGCGGACGCCGAGTCCATCAAGATCAAGATTTCAGAACTGGAAGACTTGGAGCGGGCGGTAGTAGGTCCGGCGGAGTACTTGCAGGTGCGGTACCGGGGCGAGCTTGCGGTGATCCCGGATCTGGACGCCCTTGAGAGCCGGATCAGCCCTTTGCTTTAAGCGGGACGGAACGCGCGCCTGGATTCAGGCGCGTTCGGCATACAGATCGTATTCATCCGCATCCGTAATCCTGACCAGCGCAAACTCGCCGATCCTGAGTTCGGTAGCGCCTTCCCCTTCAATGTACACGTTGCCGTCAATTTCCGGCGCATCAGCGGCTGACCGGGCAATGGCGACACCTTCATCCTCATCGATCTCATCCACCAGCACCTGCATCGTCTGGCCGATGCGACGCTGAAGACGTTCGGCGGAAATGGCCTGCTGGACCTCCATGAAGCGTTGCCAGCGCGCCTCCTTGACGTCTTCCGGAACCGGATCGGCCAGACTGTTGGCAGCCGCACCGTCAACCGGGGAGTATTTGAAGCAGCCGACGCGATCCAGTTGCGCTTCGCGCAGCCAGTCGAGCAGCATTTCGAAGTCTTCTTCGGTTTCTCCCGGAAAGCCGACAATGAAGGTGGAGCGCAGGACCAGTTCCGGGCATTGCTCGCGCCATGACTTGATGCGCGCCAGCGTGTTCTCGCTGTGGGCCGGACGCTTCATGCGTTGCAGGACTGCCGGGCTGGCATGCTGGAAGGGGATGTCCAGGTAGGGCAGGATTTTTCCCTGCGCCATGAGGGGAATGATGTGGTCCACATGGGGGTAGGGATACACATAGTGCAGTCGCACCCACACGCCCAATTCCCCCAGCGCTTCGCACAATTCCTGCATGCGGGTCTTGATGGGCCGGCCGCCCCAGAAATCCAGCTTGTATTTCAGGTCCACGCCGTAGGCCGAGGTATCCTGGGAAATCACCAGCAGCTCCCGGACGCCTGCCTTGACCAGGTTTTCGGCTTCGGCCATGACGGAACCGGCAGGACGGGACACCAGATCGCCGCGCATGGAGGGAATGATGCAGAACGTGCAGCGGTGATTGCACCCTTCGGAAATTTTCAGGTAGGCGTAATGCCGCGGCGTGAGCTTGAGCCCTTGCGGCGGCACCAGGTCCAGATAGGGGTCGTGCTCCGGCGGCAAGACGCCATGGACTGCCTCCATGACTTCTTCGTAGGCGTGCGGGCCCGTGATCTTGAGGACGCTCGGGTGGGCTTCGCGGATCTGTTCTTCCTTGACGCCCAGGCAGCCCGTCACGATGACCTTGCCGTTTTCCTTCAGGGCTTCGCCAATGGCGTCCAGCGACTCCTGGACGGCGGATTCAATAAACCCGCAGGTGTTGACGACCACGAGGTCGGCGTTCTGGTAGTCCGGGGAGATCTGGTAGCCCTCCGCGCGCAACTGGGTCAGGATGCGCTCGGAGTCGACAAGGTTCTTCGGGCAGCCGAGCGAGACGAAGCCGACTTTGGCTTGGGACTGGGACATGATGGCTACCCTCCGGGGGAAACTGCGAGCGGGCGCGATTGTACCTTGAGTCCGCTCCCGCGACTATCCGGCGAGGGGATTTCCGACCGCCAGGCCGCATTTGCGCCATAATGAGGCGCGAGCGATGCTTTGAGCCCGCAATATGCGACAAAGTGGGGCGCGGCTGCGGCGGCAACGCGTTCCGCAACGAGGAACGCCAAATTGGTGCAGTTATTGCAACGTGGCGAGGCATGCCGACAACCGACGGGGAGTCGTGCCCATCCAAGACCCTCATCTGGAATCAACTTGTGCAAAACCTGGATGTCCATAAACGAATACTTGATCACCTCAGCACTGCGGTCCTGATGGCGGATGACAGTCTTAAAATCGTGTATCTCAACCCGGCGGCCGAGATGCTGCTGGCCTGCAGTCGCGCCCGTGCGATCGGTCAACTCCTGAAAGACATCTTTATTGATGTATCCGGTGATGAAGCGGTGGAAGCGGTCAGACAGACCTTGCGCACGGCGCATCCGTTCACCAAGCGCGAGGCGCATTTGCGTGTCGGCGTGCACGAGGTCGTGGTCGATTACACCGTGGCGGCGCTGCTGTCGCCGGGGCAGCCGCCCGGTATCCTGATCGAGATGCAGCAAATTGACCGCCTGCTGCGGATTTCCCGTGAGGAGGCTATTCTCGCCACGCACCAGGCCACCAAGCAATTGGTACGCGGGGTGGCGCATGAAATCAAGAACCCCCTGGGCGGGATCCGGGG
>JAYRMT010000310.1:0-2592 GCA_041912575.1 Fluviicoccus sp.
ATGGCGGGCACCAAGCACGACTCGAACCAGGAACTGATCGGTCAGGGCATCGCCAACATCGCCGCACCGCTCTTCGGCGGATTCGCTGCAACCGGTGCTATTGCGCGCACCGCCACCAACATCCGCAACGGCGGCACCAGTCCCCTGTCCGGCGTGGTGCACACGCTCACGCTGCTGCTGATCATCCTGCTGCTCGCCCCGCTCGCCGTGAACATTCCGCTCTGCGCATTGTCCGCCATCCTGTTTTTTGTGGCCTGGAACATGAGCGAGATGAAGCATTTCATCGCAATGGTCCGTCGCGCGCCGCGCTCCGACGTGGCGATCCTGCTGATCACCTTCAGCCTGACGATCCTGACCGATCTGGTGGTGGCGGTGAATATCGGCGTGATCCTGGCAACCTTGCTGTTCCTGCGCCGGATGTCGGCGGCGGTGGAAATCCAGCAGCAAAGCGCCGACGACTTGCAGGAAGAACTTCAGGCGCGCGGTCTATCGTTGCCCAAGGATGTGCTGGTCTATACGATCGAAGGTCCGTTTTTCTTCGGTGCGGTGGAAAATTTCGAGCGGGCGCTGGCGCATACCCACACTGACCCCCACCGACTGATCATCCGGCTGCGCCGGGTGCCGTTCATGGACATCACCGGCATCCAGACCTTGGAGGAAGTCCTGTCGAAATTCCTGGCCCGGGGCGTGGAGGTCACGCTGTGCGAGGCCAACTGGTCGCTGAAGCGGAAACTGCTCAAGGCCGGCACCCTGCAGCGGGATGGACAGCTGCGCTATTTCGACGACTTCGGCAGCGCCGTGCAGCACACGCCGGCCGACCTCGTCCCTGACGCCGGTTAATCCGGCGCCAAGTCGTGCTCGCGCAGGAAAGCCAGCAGCTGCGCCTCATCCCAGACCGTCACGCCATGCTTCTGCGCATCGGCGAGTTTTGAACCCGCCGCCTCGCCCGCCACCACAATGCTGGTTTTCTTGGAGACGCTGCCGCTGACCTTCGCGCCCAGCTGCAGCAGCCTCGCCTTGGCGTCATCCCGTCCCATGGTGGACAGGGTGCCGGTCAGTACCCAGGTCTGTCCGGCCAGCGGCTGCGCGGCGGCGCGGACCACCGGCTGAAGTACCAGTTGCGCATGGATGAAACGGGCTTGCTCCACATGCGCGGGATAGGCGAAATAGGCGACGATCCAGCCCGCCGAAACTTCGCCGATATCCGGCAGCTGCGTCAATCGCGCCGCATCGGCGGCCATGACCGTCTCCAGATCCCCCAGATGCAAGGCCAGCGCCAGCGCGGTGCTTTCCCCCACGCCGCGGATGCCAAGCGCATACAACAGGCGCGGCAGCGTCGTCCGGCGGCTCTGGTCCACCGCCCGCACCAGATTGTCCGCCAGCCTGTCGCCCATGCCCTCAAGTCCGGCCGCCAGCAGTTTTTCCCGTGTCAGCAGGTACAGGTCCGCAGGCTGGCGGACCAGACCGGCATCCAGGAATTGCTCCAGCCAGCGCTCGCCGAGCCCCTCCATGTTCATCGCCTTGCGTGAGACGAAATGCGCCAGTCGGCGCAGGACCTGCGCCTCGCAGGTGTAATCGCCGCTGCACCGGATGATGACGCCGCCCTCTTCCTGCACCAGCGCCGAACCGCAGACGGGACAGGCGGCAGGGACGGCGATATCCTGTCGGGTCTCATCCGGGTGGACGACGCGGGTGATCTTGGGGATCACGTCGCCGGCGCGGCACACCTCCACGGTATCGCCGACCGCCAGCCCCAGGCGCCGGATTTCATCCATGTTGTGCAGGGTGACATTGCTGACCGTCACCCCGCCGACAAACACCGGTTGCACGCGCGCTACCGGGGTCAGCGCGCCCGTGCGCCCCACCTGGAAGTCCACCGCCTCCAGGCGGGTCACGGCCAGTTCCGCCGGGAATTTGTAGGCGACCGCCCAGCGCGGCTCCCGGCTCACCATGCCGAGCGCCTGCTGCTTGCGCAGGGCATTAACCTTGATGACGATACCGTCAATGTCGTAAGGCAACGCCGGACGACGCGCCTGAATGTCGCGAAAGAAACCCTCGACAAAAGACGGACCGACTCCGGTGCGGACCTCATCGCTGATAGTGAAACCCTGTGCGGCCAGCCAAGCCAGCACGTCCCGCTGCGTTTCCGGCAGGGCTGCACCCTCCACGCGCGCGACCGCGTAGGCGTAAAACGCCAGCGGCCGGCGCTCGGCGATTTTCGGATCGAGTTGACGCACGCTGCCGGCGGCGGCATTGCGCGGATTGACGAAAGTCTTTTCCCCCAGCCTGGCAGCCTCCAGGTTCAGCCGCTGAAAGCCCGCGCGCGGCATCAGCACCTCGCCCCGGACCTCCAGCAACGCAGGCGGCTCCGGCAAGGCCAGAACCAATGGCAGGTTGCGGATCGTCCTCAGGTTATGGGAGATATCCTCCCCGGTCGCTCCGTCGCCGCGCGTGGCGCCGAATTCAAAACTTCCACCCCGGTAAACCAGACTGACCGCCAGTCCGTCCAGTTTCAATTCGGCGCAATATTCCACCGGATTATCGCTGTCCCCCAGCCGTTCGCGCACCCGCCGGTCAAAATCCTCGAATTCC
>JAYRMT010000311.1:0-2581 GCA_041912575.1 Fluviicoccus sp.
ACACCCGGTCCCCGTTGAGCAACGACAACTCCAGCCGGTCCCCCGACGCCAGCGCCGCCACGCCTTCCGGGGTTCCGGTCAGCACCACATCGCCCGGTTGCAAGGTGAAGATGCCGCTGATGTACGCAACCAGTTCGTAAACACCGGTGATCATGTCGCGGGTGAATCCGCGCTGGCGTTCCCCGCCGTTCACCGACAGCGCCAGTCCCGCCGTGGCGACATCGCCCAGGGCCTCGGGCGGGATGAAGGGCGACAGCGGACACGCGCCGTCAAAGGCTTTCGCCACTTCCCAGGGATAACCCTGTTTCTTCAGCGTGTTCTGCAAGTCCCGCAGGGTCAGGTCGAGCGCGAGGCCGTAGCCCGCGATCACGCCCGGAACGGCCGCCACGTCGATATCTTTCGCTGTCTTGCCGATCAGCACCGCGATCTCGGTTTCATGGTGGCAACTGCCACGCCCCGCCGGGATGGCGAAGGACGGCGACAACGGCACGATGGCCGTGGACGGCTTCAGGAACAGGATGGGCGTTTCCGGCACCGCATTGCCCAGTTCGCGGGCGTGCGCGGCGTAATTGCGGCCGACACAGACCGCCTTGCCCACGGGCAGGTCGATCGCGGAGCCGTCCAGGCGGGTGTGCTGGTACATAGGGGAGCTCGTCAACGGGCCGGAAGCGGACTCCCGGCGATTCAGGATGTCAGGCGGCCAGCTTACGGGCGATCGCCGCCATCAGCCGGTCGGCGATGCCGTGCCCGTAACGGGCGTCGATCTCGCGGATGCAGGTGGGACTGGTGACATTGACTTCGGTGATGTAATCGCCGATCACGTCCAGCCCGACAAACAGCAGGCCGCGCTTGCGCAACTCCGGGCCGACCTGCCGCGCCAGCCAGTAATCGCGCGGCGTCAGCAATTGCGGCACGCCGCTGCCGCCCGCCGCCAGGTTGCCGCGCGTCTCGCCCTGCGGCGGCACCCGCGCCAGGCAATACGGCACCGGCTCGCCGTCAATCAGCAGGATGCGCTTGTCGCCCTTCACGATCTCGGGAATGAAGCGCTGCGCCATGATCGGCAGCGTGCCGTTCTGCGTCAGCGTCTCCAGCGTCGCGCCAATGTTCAGCCCATCGCGCTGCAAACGGAAGATCCCGGTGCCGCCCATGCCGTCCATCGGTTTGACGATGACATCGCCGTGCTCCATCACGAAGGCGCGCACCCGCGCCATGTCGGAGCTGACCAGCGTCGGCGCCATGCAATGCGGGAAGAAGGTGGCGAAAAACTTCTCGTTGCAGTCGCGCAGCGATTGCGGCTTGTTGACGACCAGCACCCCGGCCTCTTCGGCGCGTTCCAGGATGTAGGTGGTGTAGATGAAGCGCATGTCGAAGGGCGGATCCTTGCGCATGAGGATCACCTGCATGTCCGCCAGCGGAATGTCCACGGGTTCGCCGAAGGCATGCCACCGCTCGGCCGCCTCGAACACCTGCAAGGGCTTCAAGCGGCCGTACGCCGCGCCGTCACGCACATACAGGTCGTCCTGCTCGGCATACCACAGCGTCCAGCCGCGCCGGGCGGCCGCCCACAGCATGGCGATGCTGGAGTCCTTCTTGATCTTGATGCGCGAAATGTCGTCCATCACCACCAGCAGGTTGACGGTCATGGTCAGGCCCCGTTCGCGTACCAGTCGCTGCGCTCACGCGCGCCGTACTTGGCCTGGTAGGACTGGATCTGTTTGATCAGTTCTTCCTGCCCCCCGCGCTCGCGCAGGAATTCCGTAATGTGGTCGAGCCGGATCAGGGAAAACACCGGGACCCCGAACTGCTGACTGACCTCCTGGATCGCCGACAGCTCGCCGGTCGCGCCCCGCTCCTGCCGGTCCAGCGCCACCACGATCCCGGCGCAGCGCGCGCCTTGCGCTTCCAGGATCCGCATGACCTCTCGGATCGCGGTCCCGGCCGTGATCACATCATCCAGGATCAGCACGCGCTGCCCCTTGAGCGGCGCGCCGACCAGCGTGCCGCCCTCGCCGTGGTCCTTGGCTTCCTTGCGGTTGAAGCACCACGGCTTGTTGACGCCGAACTTGTCATGCAACTGCATGGCGGCGGCGACGGCGATCGGGATGCCCTTGTAGGCCGGACCGAAGATGACGTCGTACTCCACCCCGGCAGCCTGGATGGCTTCCGCATAGCAATTGCCCAGTGCCGACAGCGACAATCCGTCGCGGAACAGCCCGGCATTGAAGAAGTAGGGGCTGTGCCGCCCGGACTTCAGGGTAAAGTTGCCGAAGCGCAGGACATCGCGCAGCATGGCCAGCTTGATGAAAGCGCGTTGGTAATCGTGCATGGCGGCTCTTCTGGAGGTTCCGGGAATGCCGGTATGATAGCGGCCTTCGTACAGGGGATACAGTCATGCGCGTGATTTCGGTGAACGTCAACGGCTTGCGTTCGGCCAGCAGCAAGGGGTTTTTCGAGTGGCTGGACCAGAGCGGCGCGGATATCGCCTGCCTGCAGGAAACGCGCATCCTGCCGCACCAGATCGACGCCTCGCACCAGCCGCACGGCTGGCACTGCGAATTCTTCCCCGCCGAGCGTCCGGGCT
>JAYRMT010000312.1:0-2542 GCA_041912575.1 Fluviicoccus sp.
CCCGGCGGCCATTCGAATTTGTACCCGACGCTGTACACCGAATGGATCAGCTCGCAGCCGGGCAGAACCGTTTCGATCTTGCGGCGGATTTTCTTGATATGGCTGTCGATGGTGCGGTCGGCAACGATCCGGTGATCGCTGTACATCGTGTCCATCAGTTTTTCACGCGAGAAAATCCGCCCCGGTCGCGCAGACAGTGTTTTCAGCAGTTGGAATTCGACGGCGGTCAGCTCCAGGTCCGCACCGGCCAGCCGTGCGACAAGGCTTTCCTCATCCAGCACCAGTCTGGCGGGTTCCGGCGCGGCCGCACGGCTGCGGCGCAGGACGGTTTTGACGCGCGCCACGACCTCGCGCGGGCTGAACGGCTTGCAGATATAGTCATCCGCGCCCAATTCCAGCCCCAGCAGGCGGTCGATCTCCTCCACACGCGCTGTCACCATGATGATCGGCACCTGCGAGGTCTTGCGGATTTCCTTGCAGACCTCCAGGCCGGACAGCCCGGGCAGCATCAGGTCCAGCAGGATGAGATCCGGCATGCGCTGCCGCAGCAAACCGCAGACCGTATCCCCGCGATCGGTCATGGCGGTAGTAAAGCCGTGGCTCTGCAGGTAGTCCCGCATCAGTTCGGCAATCTTCGTTTCGTCTTCCACGATCAGGATATGTTCGGCCATGGTCAGGATTCCGTATGGTCCAGCGGGAACACCAGTTCCCAGCACAGGCCGCCGAGCGCGCTGGCGCGCGGCCGCATGGAAACGTCATGGGCGTCCGCAATGGCCTTGGCGATCGACAGGCCCAGTCCCGAGCCCCCGCTCGTGCGATTGCGCGAGGTTTCGACCCGGAACAGGCGTTCTGTGAGGTGCGGCAGATCTTTCTCCGGAACGCCGGGGCTGGAGTCCTCCCAGAGGACCTCGATCCGGTTATAGACCTGTTGCACGGCGATTCGCAAGAACCCCGGGGCATCCGTGTAGCGCAGGCTGTTCTGCATGAGATTGGCGAACAATTGCGTCAGGCGCGCCGGATCGCCATGCACCATCAGGGCTTTGGGGGCTGACAGCTCTACGGACAGGCCCGCGCTCTCCAGACGCGGCCGGAAAGAAGTCACCAGACCGGCGATCAGTTGCCCCAGGTCGACAGACTCCTTGCGGTAGTTCAACGCGCCCTCATCGGATTGCGACAGGGTATGGAGGTCATCCACCAGCAGGGCCAGTCGGCGTACTTCATGGCCGAGGGACTGCAGCCGCTCCGGCGTCGCCTGGCGTATTCCGTCCTGCAAGGCCTCGATTTCTCCCTGCAGGACTGCCAGCGGCGTCCGAAGTTCGTGGGCGATATCGGCAATCCATCGCTGTCGCGCTGCCTGGTTGACCGCCAGTGTGTCCGCCAGCTGATTGAAATCGCGGGCCAGCATCGCCAGTTCATCCCGCCCCGGTATTGCGATCCGGGTGCGGTATTGTCCTTCCGTCAGGGCGCGGGCGCCCCGGGTCAGCTCACGCAGCGGCCGGTTCAACCACCAGGCAATCCCGAAGGCCATCAGCGCCGAGGACAGCAGCATGCCCAGGCCCACTCGCGCAAACATCTGCTGCTGTTGCCGGGCAAACAGCTTTTCGGCGGACTCCACCAACTCCTTTTGGGGAATGTAGACCAGCCAACCCACGGTCCGGCCGTCAATGAGCAGGGGGGACTCGACCGAATCGGCCGGCAGGCGGCCGGGCCCGATGATGATCCTGTGTTCGGCATCCAGCAGGGCCAGATTGGCGGCTCCGCGCGGAGGCGGCGGCGCCATCCAGCCCGTCAGGGGTTCGCGGACCTGCGCTTCGTCGCCAAACGGTCCGCCGGAACGCGGTCGCGGCGGCGGCGGCTCCGACGGAGGTCCGCCGGCGGGACGGTAGCGTTGAACCAACGTCTCGAAATGACGCGGATTGTCTTGAAAGGCTCGCCAATTTCCGTCCCGGCGATAGTCCGCCACCAGCGCGCCCATGAGCGGCACGCGTTGGGCCAGCATTTGTTGCCCCAGATAGCGGCTGAAGCCTTGCTGGAAGGCGGCGTTGTTGATCAGGTAGCCGCCCGCCGCTATGACGGCGTTGATACCGGCAATCGCAAGGAAAAGCTTGTAGCGGATTCGGAAAAGCCGCATAATCGACATCCCCCGGACGAAACGTCTTGGTTGCATGCGCTGAGTATAGGCGTCAATCGTGCACCAAATATGGAGCGTCCGGCGCTTCCGGAAGAAGCCTGCGGAACATCGCCGAATCGGATGATCGTTTTACAGGCAGTCAGATAGAAGCGCGGTTGACAGGGCTCCAGAGTTCTGTAAAATGCGCCTCCCCGACGCAGTGAGTTGAAGCGAAAGCGGAGATGAAGCGGTGGTGAGGAGTCAGACCGGAAGACGGCTGACAGGTTCTTTAACAACAGACAGACAGACAATTTGTGTGGACTTTCGGTGTTGATGTCATCGCAATGATTATCAATGGTCGAAAGACTCGCAATTCGTTGTGAGCGTTTTTGATTCCATTGAGCCAAGATTTTGTGTGTTTCGAAATAAATG
>JAYRMT010000313.1:0-2521 GCA_041912575.1 Fluviicoccus sp.
GCATGAACGACAGCATGAAGTCGATCGGCATTGATCCCCAGAAGGGCCAGCAAAGCTTTGACAAGCTCCTGCACGTCACGCCGGAAGACGCGGCCGAAGCGATCCTGAACGGCGTGAAGAAGAACGCACGCCGCGTGCTGATCGGCGCGGAAGCCTACGCCTTCGACGCCATGCAGCGCCTGATGCCGACCGGCTACCAGAAGCTGGTGACGATGGGGACGAAGTTCATGCGGTGATCCCGCGCGAACGGCCGAGTCATCTCCGTAGGGGCGCACTGTGTGCGCCCTCTTCATCAAACACACTCTTGTACGACGGGCGTTGTGTTCGTCTTCGAGGGCGCACGCAGTGCGCCCCTACGTGAGGCGGTAAACCGTCCGTCGGATTCCCCTGTCAGACACTTTTATATCCATCAAAGTGTAAAATAAGATACCTCGCATTCTGTCCCCCTGACGAGGATCCTTCCCATGACCGACCCCTTGGTTACCCTGATCACCGGCGCGTCCGGCGGCATCGGCGAGGCGCTGGCCCGCGAATTCGCGGCGCGCGAACGCCAGACGCTGGTGCTGGTGGCGCGCAACGAAGCCAAGTTGCAGACGCTGGCGGCGGAACTGCGAGAGAAGCACGGCATCCGCGTGGAAGTGATCGGGCTGGACCTGGAAAAGCGCGGCGCGGCGGATGCCCTGCTGACCGGATTGACGCGCATGGACCTGGAGGTCGATACGCTGGTGAACAATGCCGGTTTCGGCCTCAACGACCTGTTCGCGGACATGCCGCTGGAGCGCATCCAGGGCATGATGCAGCTGAACATGGTGACGCTGACCGAGTTGTGCCACGGCGTGCTACCGGGCATGCGCGCGCGGGGTCGCGGGCGGATCATGAACATCGCCTCGGTGGCGGCCTTCCAGGCCTGTCCGCGCTTTGCGGCTTACGGGGCGACCAAGGCGTATGTGCTGTCGTTGTCGGAAGCGCTGGCGGCGGAAGAGAAGCGCCACGGCATTAAAGTGACTGCGGTGTGTCCGGGCGCGACGGCGACGGCGTTCCATGACGTGGCGGGCAACAACGGCACCCTGGCGGCGAAGATGATGGACTCGGCGGAAACCGTGGCGCGCAGCGCGATCCGGGCGCTGGACGGCGGTCGTCCGATGGTGGTGACGGGGTTGATGAACAAGCCGCTGCCGTTCTTCGTGCGCATCCTGCCGCGGGCGCTGGTGGTGTGGTTCGCGGGGCGGCTGGTGACGCCCTGAGGCATCTGCCGCCGCTAGGGCTCGGGAAAGCCGGCGATCTCGACATCCCGGCTTTTGTGCAAGATCCGCACAATCTCCAGCAAGCCGTCCTCCGCCTGCCGGTAGTAAATCACATGACTTCCGACCGGAAATTTCCGGTATCCGGCCCGGATTTGCTCGCAGGACCTTCCCGCCGCCGGGTTATCCGCCAGCGCATGAAAGGCTTCGTCCAATTTACCCAGATACAGATTTCGTTGGGCTTTTCCCCAACGCGCCCCGGTAAACACCGCAATCTCCCGCAAATCCTCCAGCGCCATCCGGGTTAGCGCAAAATTCCTCATTTCCTATTCCTTGCTATCGTCCAGTTCCGCCATCATCGCTTGCAGGCTGTATTCCGCGCGCCCGCTCTGCTCGCCTTCCTCCAGCGAACGACGCAAGGCCGCCAGCTTGTCCTCGTTTTCCTCCAGCAAGCGCAGCCCCGCCCTGACTACTTCACTGGCCGAACCATAGCGGCCGCTATGCAGTTGCCGCGCGATAAATCCCTCGAAATGATCGCCGAGACTGATGCTCGTATTCCTCGCCATAGCCCACCCAATACCAATATGTACCAAAAACAAATATATCGCCCGGATGCGATGAACGCCACTCCGAATCAGCAATGTCAAGCCGTTTCCCCTGCTTACACTCCCCCCACAAAACCCCCACCTCCAGGTCACCCGACCGTCACTCCGCTGCGGCATAATTTCAAGCAGACGCTTGAAACACCTGCTTGAACCGGAGCCCCATGTCCGCCCTCCCACGCCTGCCGAATGAGGACACCCGCCGCCAACTGCTGGAAGCGGCCGCCGACGTCTTCGCCGAACACGGCTACCACCGCAGCTCCACGCGGGAAATCTGCCGTCGCGCCGGAGCGAACGTCGCGGCGATCCATTACCACTTCGGCGACAAGGCCGAGCTGTACCGCACCGTGTTCCGCGACCCCTTCGTCGGCTCGCCGCCACCGGACCCCTGGACAGTCGCGCCGCCCGCCGACCGTCGGGAATTCCTGCGCACGCTCTACCGGTTCTGGCTGTTGCCGCTCGCCGGCGATACGCGCGTTCAGCGTCTGGTGCGCCTGCGACAGCGCGAGGAAATCGAACCCTCCGGCGTTCTGGGCGACAGCTGGATTTCCCACATCCTCCCGCGCCACCAACGGCTTGCGGCGCTCGTCGCCCGGGAAGTCGGTGCCGATGCGGT
The DNA here is from genome assembly GCA_041912575.1 of Fluviicoccus sp. Taxonomy (GTDB): domain Bacteria; phylum Pseudomonadota; class Gammaproteobacteria; order Pseudomonadales; family Moraxellaceae; genus Fluviicoccus. The sequence goes on from JAYRMT010000313.1 coordinate 2,460, forward strand.
GGACGAAGACGTGGAACGGCTGACCTTTGCCCTCGTCGGCATGGGCATTTCGGTTTACCACC
>JAYRMT010000314.1:0-2501 GCA_041912575.1 Fluviicoccus sp.
TTCCTGTGCCGCCGTGAAGACCTGCTCTGGTTCTACCAGGAAGGCGCCAGCCGCATCTTCCCGGATGCCTGGGAGGACTACGAGCGTGTGATTCCGCCCGCCGAGCGCGGCGATTTCATCCAGGCGTTCTACAAGCGGCTGACCGGCGAGGACGAGATCGCGCGCATGGCGGCCGCCAAGGCCTGGTCGGTATGGGAGGGGATGTGCTCCACGCTCAAGCCCAACCCCGGCGTGGTTGATCACTTCGCCGATCCCCATACCGCGCTGTCGCTGGCGCGCATCGAGTGCCATTACTTCGTCAACGACATATTCCTCTCGCCCGGCCAGTTGCTGGCGGAGGTCCCGAAAATCCGTCACATCCCCGGGGTGATCGTCCACGGTCGCTATGACATGGTCTGTCCGCTGGACGGGGCGTTCGCGTTGCATCGGGCGTGGCCGGAAAGCGAGCTGCACATCATCCGCGATGCCGGACACTCGGCGGCCGAGCCGGGCATTATCGATGCGCTGGTCAAGGCGACCAACGATTTCGCGCGTCGTCTCGGCTGATCGCCATGCGGGGATTGATCCAGCGGGTCAGCGAGGCCCGGGTAACGGTGGAAGGTCAGGTGATCGGGGAGATCGGGCGAGGGCTGCTGCTCTTGCTGGGCGTCGAGCGCGGCGATACGACGGCCCAGGCGGACAAACTGCTGCACAAGGTGCTGAATTACCGGATCTTTCCGGATGCCGACGGCAAGATGAACCTGAATGTCGGCGAGGTCGGCGGCGGCTTGCTGGTGGTTTCGCAATTCACCCTGGCGGCCGATACGGCGAAGGGATTGCGCCCGAGCTTCTCTACGGCGGGCTCGCCTGAACTGGCGAGGGAGCTTTACGACTATTTCGTGCGTGAGGCGGCCGGGCGCCATCCGCTTGTCCGCACCGGCATTTTCGCCGCGGACATGAAGGTCGGACTGGTCAACGACGGACCTGTGACCTTCCTGTTGCAAGCCTGAGGCAGGGGCCTTAGCCCTCCGCCTCATCCGTCCGGCGTTTTTCCAGGATACGGCCGAATAGCAGGCCCACTTCAAACAGCAACCACATCATGATGGCCAACACCGCCATCGACAGCGCATCCGGTGGCGTGATGAACATGGCGACCGCAAAGCACAAGACGACAATGTAGCGTCGCTTCTCCGCCAGGCTGGCGGTACTGATCAGTCCCGCCATCACCAGCAACAGCACTACCACCGGAATTTCAAAGGTGAAGCCGAACACCAGAAAGAACTTCAGGCAGAAGTCGAGATAGCTGTTGATGTCGGTCATGAAGCTGACGTGTTCCGGCGCAACGCTGACAAAGAACTTCAGCACCGGACCCAGAGTCACGAAGTAGGCGAAAGCCACACCGGTGTAGAAGAGCAGGATGCTGGTCACCAGCAAGGGCACCGCGATCTTTTTCTCGTGCTTGTACAGCGCCGGGGCGATGAAACCCCAGATCTGTGCGAGGACGTAGGGAATGCCGAAAAAGAAGGCGGCATAGAAGGTGAGCTTGAACGGCGCCATGAACGACGAGGTGACATCCGTCGCGATCATGCTGCTGCCCGCAGGCAGCAAATGGCGGAGCGGCGACGAAAGCCCGGCATACAGGTCGTTGCGGAACGAGACCAGCCCGAAGAAGATCAGGCCGAGCACGGTCATCATCCGGATCAGCCGGGTGCGCAGCTCCATCAGATGCCCGATCAGGGGCATTTCGTCGTCGGTGTTTTCCGGTTCGGTCGTCATGGGGACGCAGGCTTTTCGGAGGGGGGGGCTTCTGCTTCGGCATTTTCAGCCGGAACGGCGATCGGCGCGGGCGCCGGGGATTCAGGGACAGGCAGGGGGGCGGCCTGGGATTCGGTAACTGCTTCCCGGATCGTGTTTTCCACACCGCGCAATTCGGTATCCACCAGATTTCCGGAGGCCTTGAGGCGTTCGATTTCCTTCTGGATGCGCTCGCGCATTTCCTGCGCGGCAACCTCTTTCTCGATTTCCGCCTGGATCCCGATGACCGTGCGGCGCAGGCGGCCCAGCCATGCACCCGCCATGCGCGCGGCGTGCGGCAGTTTTTCCGGGCCCAGCACCACCAGCGCGACAACCGCCAGCAGCACCAGTTCGCTGAAACCGATATCGAACATCAGGCCTGGTCTTTCTTCACCGGGGTGGCGGCGCCGTCAACCGGCGGTTGCTGGTTCTGCGCCAGCTGCTGGGGCGGCGCTTGCGGCTTGTTTTCTTCCTCGCGCATGGACTCCTTGAAGCCCTTGATGGCGCCGCCCAGATCCTTGCCGAGGTTCTTGAGCTTGGAGGTGCCGAACAGCATCACCAGAACGATGACGAGCAGCAGCAGGTGGGGGAGGGACAGACCGGACATGGAATTTACTCCGCGGAAGTGGATCGCGCCGCTTTTTCGGCATGGCCGGAGATATGCAAGCGGCGCGCCAGTTCGTTGACGACCGCCTCCGGCGGGATGTTGAAATGACCGAGCATGACCA
>JAYRMT010000315.1:0-2478 GCA_041912575.1 Fluviicoccus sp.
GAATAACCACTAACATTATCGAACATCCTGATGGGTTTCGTGCCTCAACCCATCCTACGGATTGAAATGATGGGGTGTTAATGATAATATTCGGCGTTGAAGCAAATGGAGTTGCATATGACAAATTATCGTCGTGACCGCACGGGCGGCGGTACTTGGTTTTTCACGGTAAATCTCCTTAATCGGAAATCGGACCTGTTGATCCGTCATGCGGATTTGCTGCGTGAAACCGTCATGCACATCAAAAAGCAGCATCCTTTCCGCATCGAAGCCATGGTGGTCTTGCCAGAGCACACCCATTGTATCTGGACCTTGCCCGACAACGATCATGACTATGCCAAGCGATGGCGACTCATCAAATCCCGATTTTCCCGCTCACTGCCTGCGCAGGATAACGAAATCATATCAAGGAGTCGAATGGATAAAGGCGAACGGGGAGTCTGGCAACGGCGATACTGGGAGCATCGCATCCGTGATGATGAAGACTTCAGGAAGCATATGGATTATATTCATTATAACCCCGTCAAACATGGCTGGGTTAAATTTGTGGAGGAGTGGCAATATTCATCCTTTCATCGGCTTGTGCGGGAGGGATATTATCCACCCGATTGGGGCGGCGATGCCGCAGTCCGACAGATGATGATCGCAGAGTGAGTGTTGCGGCATGCCCCGTCGCCACCGGCCCCGGAGGTCGGCTCTCCAGCCGCTGCATGCTTCACGGCCAAGCCCCCGGAAATGGCGCGCCCCCCCGTTTTCCGCTACAATATTGGCCTTCCGAAATTCCCGCTCAGCCCATCAGGTGGACTCCCATGACCGCACGTATCCAGCACGGTAACCTGGCGATTGCCAAGGAACTGTACGATTTCATTGCCAACCAGGCCATTCCCGGGACCGGCATCGAAGCCGGCGCCTTCTGGAGCGCCTTCGAGCAGGTCGTCACCACCCTGAGCCCCAAGAACAAGGCCCTGCTCGCCAAGCGCGACGACCTGCAAGCCAGGATCGACGCCTGGCACCGCGCCAACCCGTCCTTCCCGCGCGCCGAATACAAGGCATTCCTGACCGAAATCGGCTACCTCGTGCCGGAAGGTCCGGATTTCAGCATCACCACCCAGAACGTGGACGAAGAACTGGCCGTGCTGGCCGGCCCGCAACTGGTGGTGCCGGTGCGCAACGCCCGCTACGCGCTCAACGCCGCCAACGCCCGCTGGGGTTCGCTGTATGACGCCCTGTACGGTTTCGACGTGATCGACGAAGCCGACGGCGCGGAAAAGGGCAAGGGCTACAACCCGAAGCGCGGCGCCAAGGTCATCGCCTACGCCCGCAACTTCCTGAATGAAACCTTCCCGCTAGCCGCCGGTTCGCACGTGGACGCCACCTTGTATGCCGTGGAAAACGGCCAGCTGGCCGTGACCCTGAAGGACGGCAGCAAGACCGGCCTGAAGATCGCTGCCCAGTTCGTCGGCTTCACCGGCGACGCCGCCGCCCCGACCGGCGTGCTGCTCAAGAACAACGGACTGCACGTGGAAATCCAGGTGGACGCCAACCACCACGTCGGCAAGGACGACCTGGCCCATGTGAAGGACCTGCTGGTCGAAGCCGCCGTCACCACCATCCAGGATCTGGAAGATTCCGTGGCCGCCGTCGACGCCGAAGAAAAGGTTGAGGGCTACACCAACTGGCTGGGCCTGATGACCGGCACCCTCGAAGAAACCTTCGAGAAGGGCGGCAAGCAGCTGACCCGCCGCATGAATGCCGACCGCACCTACAAGAACCCGCAAGGTGGCGAGTTCTCCCTGCACGGCCGCTCCATGATGCTGCTGCGCAACGTCGGTCACCTGATGACCAACCCGGCCGTCCTCGTGAACGGTGAAGAAGTGTTCGAAGGCATCATGGACGCGATGGTCACCGCGCTGATCACCAAGCGCGTCCATGCGGACAAGGCCTCCGTGAAGCTGGTCAACTCCCGCGCCGGTTCCACCTACATCGTGAAGCCGAAGATGCACGGTCCGGAAGAAGTGGCCTTCGCTGTCGAGCTGTTCGCCGCCGCCGAGAAGGCCGTCGGCTTGCCGGAAAACACCCTCAAGGTCGGCATCATGGACGAAGAGCGTCGCACCTCCGTCAACCTGAAGGAGTGCATCCGCGCCGCCTCCCAGCGCACCATCTTCATCAATACCGGCTTCATGGACCGCACCGGCGATGAAATCCATACCTCCATGGAAGCCGGTCCGGTGGTCCGCAAGGAAGACGTGAAGAAGCAGGCCTGGATTGCCGCCTACGAGCGTCGCAACGTGTCGATCGGTCTGGCCTGCGGCCTGCAAGGCAAGGCGCAGATCGGCAAGGGCATGTGGCCGAAGCCGGACGAAATGAAGGAAATGGTCGCCACCAAGGCGGCGCACCCGAACGCGGGCGCGACCTGCGCCTGGGTCCCGAGCCCGACCGGCGCCACCCTGCACGCGCTGCACTACCACAAGGTCAACG
>JAYRMT010000316.1:0-2455 GCA_041912575.1 Fluviicoccus sp.
TCCGCGTATACACCACCGCCGGATAAATCGACGTCACATCAATCCCGTCGCCCTTGATCTCCGTCGCCACGCTGCGCAGCCACACATCAAACGCCGCCTTCGACGCCTGGTACGCCGCCCAGTTCGCTCCCGGCGGAATCTTCACCCCCCAGGTCGAAATGTTGATGATCTGCCCCTGCTTGCGCGCCCGCATCGACGGAATCAGCCCCAGCACCAGCTGCACCGGTCCCAGGTAATTGATCGCCATCGTCCGCTCGAAATCATGGAACCGGTCATAGGACTGGTGGATCGACCGCCGGATCGACCGCCCCGCGTTGTTCAGCAGGATGTCCACCTGCCCGTGGTCGCGCAGCACCTGCTCCGCCAGCGCCGCCGCCGCTTCCGGCTTGCTCAGGTCGGCCGGATACACCGCCGCCCAGCCGCCCGCCTTGCGGATCGTTTCGGCTACCACGTCCAGCTTCTCCTTGGTGCGCGCCACCAGCAACACCTTGGCGCCCATGGCCGCCAGACGCTTCGCGGTCGCTTCGCCGATGCCGAAGGACGCGCCGGTCACCATCACCACCTTACCCTCCACGGCCGCGCGCAGGCGGCGGTCGTCGTTGAGGCCGTGCGGATTGGTCAGCCAGGCCAGCGGACGGGTCCAGGCGGGCGGGGTGTAATCGGTCTCGGGCTGGAACTGGGGCATGATGTCTCCGTCTTGTTGTTGTCGAGGGAAAGCTCCGGTGTAGCGCCGGAGCCCTCCGGGTGTCATTGGCGTGCGGGCGGTGCGAGGCCGGGCGGCGGGGTCAACCGTCCACCCGTTTCACCAGCTCGCGCCGCAGGATCTTGCCGGTGGCGTTGCGCGGCAGCTCCGGCAGGAAGCGGATGCCGCGCGGCACCTTGTAGCGGGCGATACGCGTGCGCAGGAATTCCTTGAGCGCATCCTCGGTCGTCCGTTCATCGGGGTGGCAGACCACGAAGGCCATCAGCCGCTGTCCGAACTCCTCGTCTTTCACCCCCACCACCGCCACGTCGGCGACGGCGGGATGTCCGGCCAGCACTTCCTCCACTTCCTGCGGAAAGACGTTCTCGCCGCCGGAGACGATCATGTCGTCCTCGCGGCCTTCCACGAACAGGCGGCCTTCGCTGTCCAGATAACCGACGTCGCCGGTGTTCATGTAGCCGTTCAGCACCTGCTTGCTGCCGCCGCCGACATAACCGTCAAAGGTCATGTCGCTGCGGATGCCGATATGGCCCAGATGCCCGGACGGCAACAGGTTGCCCTCATCATCAAGGATGCCGAGTTCGGTGCCGCGCGGGGCGCGTCCGACCGTGCCGGGGGCGGCGCGCATGTCGCCGGGCGTGGCCAGCGTGCCGAAGCCGGTTTCGGTGGAGCCGTACAGGTTGAACAGGTGGTCGCCGTGGGTGTCCATCCAGCGGGTGGCGAGCGCGCCGGTCAGCGGCGCGCCGGCGGAGATCACCGTGGTCAGGTGGCGGAAGGAATAGCTGTGCCGTTCGATGGCGGGCAGATCGAGCAGGCGCTGCAGCATCACCGGCACCGCCACCAGCGTGCGGACCTGATGCAACACCAGTTGCTGCGCGGCCAGTTCCGGGTCGAAACGGCGCAGCAGGATCACCGGCGAAGCGATGGCCAGCGCGGTGCCGAGGAAGGCCAGACCGAAGGCGTGGAACAATGGCGGCCCGATCAGCACCGGTTCGCCGGAACGCAGCGGCAGCGTGGAAAACATCGTGGCGGCGGGGCCGATGTAGGCCAGCGGCTGCGATTTGCGCGGCGCCCCTTTGGGCACGCCGGTGGTGCCGGAGGTCAGGATGACGATCTGGCCCTGGCGGCGCGGACCGGGCGGCGGTTCATTGCGGGCGGCCAGCGCGGCCAGGCTGTCCGGCGCGTTGGGGGCATCGGCGAGCACGCGGCGGCCGTCGTATTCGGCTTTCAGGAAGACCGCGTTGAATTCGGCGTCGTGGATGACCAGCGCGAGCTTGTGGCGGGCCAAGACCTGCTGCAATTGCGGAGCGGGGAATTCGGTGTTGAGCAGCACCGCGTCCGCGCCGACGCGCGACACGGCGAGCAAGGCTTCGACAAAGCCGCGATGGTTGCGGCACATCAGCGCCACGGTGTCGCCGGAACCGATACAATCGGTGGCGAGCGCCCCGGCCATGGCCTGCACGCGCCGGTCCAGCTCGCGGTAGCTGACGCTGCCCTGGTCGTCTTCGATGGCGATGCGTTCGGGAAAGCGCACCGCCGCCGCCGCGACGGCGGTGGCCAGGTTGCCGCCGTCCCACAGGCCGCGCCAGGCCAGCTTCGCCAGCTGGTCCGGCCGCACCGGGGCAATCACGCCCGCGCGCGCCAGCCCGACGCCCGCTTCCGCGAGGTGCCCCAGGATGGCCACGCCTTTTTTCAGGCCCGCCGTCCATCCGGCGTTCCGGTCAGTCGTCATGGGGAGTTCCCCCGTCCGTT
>JAYRMT010000317.1:0-2451 GCA_041912575.1 Fluviicoccus sp.
CTCGGTGATGGTGATCTTCCTGTTGCTGTTCAACGCCTTCAACTCCTTCAAGAACGCGGTGCTGATCATTTCCAACATTCCCTTCGCGCTGATCGGCGGCATCGTCGCGCTGTACGTGCTCGGGATTCCCTTGTCGGTGTCGGCGGCGATCGGTTTCATCGCGCTGTTCGGGCAGGCGGTGCTGAACGGGGTGGTGATGGTGTCGCAGTTCAACCAGCTGCATGTGACCGAAGGCATGGCCTTGCGCGAGGCGGTGATGACCGGGGCGATGGAGCGGTTGCGGACGGTGCTGATGACTGCCTTGCTGGCGATGCTGGGATTGCTGCCGATGGCGCTGTCGCACGCCATCGGTTCGGAAACGCAGCGGCCGCTGGCTGTGGTGGTGATCGGCGGTCTGGTGACCGCGACCCTGCTGACGCTGGTAGTCTTGCCGACCCTCTATGAAGCGGTGATCGACCGCTGGCGCGAGGATAGCGGCGACGATGATTGAGCGAAGCGCCCGGTCAGTCCGGCCGGGCGCGTCATGCGTTCAGGACAGCAGCAGGCTGCGCAGGGAGATGCCGCCGTATTCGTAGCCTTCGTACACCCACGCCATGCGGTCTTCCGGACGTCGCGCGCCGACCACGGTCAGCAACGGCCAGTAATGCTCCTCGGTCGGGACCGACAGGCGGGCGTCGGCGGCCAGCTCCGGCGACGGCGTGACCAGACTGGCGGGGTCGTCGCGCTCCACCGCGTCGCGTACGGCCAGGTCGAATCGCTTCGCCCAGTCGAAGCCGTCCGCGCGCGCCTGCCAGTCCAGCGCGCGCAGGTTGTGCACAACATTCCCGCTGCCCACCAGCATGTAGCCTTTTCCCCGCAAGTCTTTCAGCGCCGCGCCGACGGCCAGCTGGCCCCGGCGGTCGCGGCCGATATCCAGACTGAGCTGGACCAGCGGCACATCGGCATCCGGCCACAGGTGCTTCAGCACCGTCCACACGCCGTGGTCAAAGCCCCGTTGCGGCGCGGGCTGCCAGGGCAGGGCGAGTTCGGCCATGTCCGCCAGCAACTCGGGGGAGGTGTCGGGCGTGTAGCGCACCCGGTAGAGCGCCTCCGGGAATCCGGAAAAATCAAAGATCTGTTCCGGCTGCGCGGCGCTGGTGGCGAACAGGCCCCGGGACAGCCAGTGCGCGGAAACAACCAGCGCGGCGCGCGGGCGCGGCAGGCGCTCGCCCAGGACGCGCAGGCTGCGGCTGAAGGCGTTGTCGAGCACAGCGTTCTCGGGCGAGCCGTGGCCGATGAAGAGGGCGGGGGCGGTCATGTCGGACTCCGGACCTGTGGATGTGACCTCAGCATACGAATCCGGCCGACCGGCGGCTAGACGGGATTCGGCGATGACCGTGTTTCGCGGGCGGGAACGCGCTCAGGATTTGACGGGAGCGGAGCCGTCTTCCGGCAGCCAGTGCGCCAGATGCCGGGTCAGGTCGGCCAGCGTCAGCGGCTTGGGCAGGTAACCGTCCATGCCGGCGGCGAGGCAGCGTTCGCTGTCGCCCTGCATGGCGTTCGCGGTCAGCGCGAGAAAGGGGATGCGACGGCGCTCCGGCTCGGCGGCTTCGCGCTCACGCCAGCATCGTGTCGCCTCGAAGCCGTCCATGACCGGCATCTGGCAATCCATCAGCACCAGATCCCAATGGCTTTCCCCCAGCCGTTCCAGCGCGACGACCCCGTTTTCCGCCACCTCGCTGGCGATACCGAGCTTCTTGAGCATGGCCTGGGCCACGCGCTGGTTGACCGGATTGTCCTCGACCACCAGCACCCGCGCGCCCTGCCGGATGCCGATCATGGTGGGCGGCGTGGCGAGCGCATCGGCGGCGGCGCCGGCGGCCGGCAGGCGGAAGGGCAGGTTGAACCAGAACTGGGCGCCATTGCCGGGCTCGCTGTAGCAATAGATATGGCCTCCCATCAGTGCGACCAGATGACGGCAAATGGCCAGGCCGAGCCCGGTGCCGCCGTAACGGCGGGTGGTGGAGCTGTCGGCCTGTGTGAAGGGCTGGAAGATCTGCGCCTGCTGCTCCAGCGTCAGGCCGATGCCGGTGTCCACCACCTGGAAGCTGAGGTGCACGGTGTCGTTGATCGGGGCGGCCTGGGTGATGCTGAGCACCACGCTCCCTTCCTCGGTGAACTTGATGGCGTTGCTGACCAGGTTCAGCAACACCTGTTTCAGGCGGTCGCCGTCGCCGATGATCACGGCGGGCAGGTCATCGGGCAATCCGCTGTCGAGGACAATGTTCTTTTGCTGGGCCAGCGGCTCCAGCAGGGCCATGATTTCCCCGACCACCTCGCGCGGGCGGAAGGGATAATGCTCGATCGGCAGCTTGCCCGCCTCGATGCGCGACAGGTCGAGGATGTCATTCAGGATCTTGAGCAGGATGCCGGCGGAATTCTGGATGGTCCGCGCGAACTGCTGCTGCTCCT
>JAYRMT010000318.1:0-2424 GCA_041912575.1 Fluviicoccus sp.
GCCGGGGAAAAGCCGATCGCCGGGGCGGACGGCCGCACCCTCGCGCGCAGCATCCGCCTCCTCGGGCGCGTAAATCCGATTTTTGTCCAGCAACATGAGGATCTCCCGACCGTCCTTCGCGCTATTCTTCAGCCGAACGATCTCCTGCTGACCCAGGGGGCGGGCAATGTCGGGGCGATCGCCACGGAGCTGGCGAGCCATGGCCTCTATCTCGCCGAAGGCGGGGAGGTCCGCCATGTCTAATCGTTCCACCACACAGTCGTCAGGTTCCTGAGCACCATGTCATCCTTGCAAGAGCAACTCGGTCGCGTCGCGGTCCTTTTCGGAGGCAGTTCCGCGGAGCGGGAAATCTCCCTGATCAGCGGACAGGCGGTCTTGGACGCCCTGCGTCAGGCCGGCGTCAACGCCGAGGCCTTTGATCCCGCCCAACGGCCGATTGGCGAGGTCGCCGCGTATGATCGCGCCTTCATCGTGCTGCATGGTCGCGGCGGCGAGGACGGCACCATCCAGGGCGCACTGGAGCTTATTGGTATCCCTTACACCGGCAGTGGCGTGCTGGCCTCTGCCCTGGGCATGGACAAGGCCCGCACCAAGCAACTCTGGCTGGGATGCGGCTTGCCGACACCGCCCTATGCCGCCCTGAATCGTGATACCGACTTCGGCGCCGTCATCGCCCAGTTGGGGTTGCCGCTCATGGTCAAGCCGACGCATGAGGGCTCCAGCATCGGCATGCGCAAGGTCGAGCGTGACGCCGATCTGCAGCCTGCCTGGGCCTTCGCGGCGGAATACGATTCCGAGATCATCGCTGAAAAGTGGGTGACCGGCCGGGAATACACGGTGGTCATCCTGGATGGCAAGGCCCTCCCGGTCATTCGCCTGCAGCCGCACCAGAGCCACGGCTTCTACGATTTCGAGGCCAAGTACAAGGCCAATGACACGCAATACCTGTGCCCGTGCGGATTGTCTGGCGAGGACGAGGCCCGCCTGCAGGCACTGGCGTTGGACGCTTTCCGGGCTGTGGGCGCCAGCGGCTGGGGACGCATTGACGCCATGCGCGACGAAGAAGGGCGCTTCTGGCTGCTGGAAGTGAATACGGTGCCCGGCATGACCGACCACTCACTGGTACCGATGGCCGCGCGCGCGGCGGGTCTGGATTTCCAGGCGCTCGTGCTCGCGATCCTGTCCCAGACACTTTCCGGCCGGAAGGAGTAACCCATGGCCGCGCCCTCCGTCGCCAAGATTCCCGCCGTTCCCTTGAAGGAGCGGGGCAGGGCGGCCGCACTCGCGACCGGACGGCTGTTGAGTCTGCTGTGGCTCGTGGTCGGGCTGGCGGCGCTGGTCTGGGGCGGCTACGGTCTGGTGCGCGAACTGGAGCGCAAGGCGCCGTTGGCGGTGATCCAGGTGGAGGGCGACATCAGCCCCGCGGATCGCGAGGAACTGGCGAAGCGCCTGAAGCCGGTGGTCCGGGGCAGCTATTTCACCACCGACCTGGTGGCGATCCGCGATGCCGTGCTGGCGTCGCCTTGGGTGGAAAGCATGTCGGTGCAGCGGCGCTGGCCGGACGGCATCCGCGTGACCGTGGTGGAAAAGAAGCCCGTTGCGCGGTGGGGCGACAAGTCGCTCATCAGCGCGAACGGCGAGTTGTTCGCGCCCAAGCCCGGCGAGGGCGCCGAAGGGCTGCCCCTGCTGATCGGACCGGCGGGCAAGACCGGTTATGTCATGGAGCAGTTCCGCAGTTTCAACGACCGCTTCCGCGCCATCGGCGTCCAGGTGGTGGAGCTTCACCTGACCGAACGAATGACGTGGTTCATGCGCCTGAATACCGGCATGGAGCTGATTGTCGACGCCGCGCAGCTGAATGAGAAACTGCAGCGGTTTTTCTGGCTCTACGGACAGGAGCTCAAACCGTTCGCCGACCGGCTCTCCCGCGTCGACCTGCGGTATCGCAACGGCTTTGCGGTGGCCTGGAAGGAAGGTCGGCAAGTGGCCGTGGTCAATAACCAATTCAAGAAACCCGAACAGGCGTTGAACCAAGATGGCAGATAATGCACAGGACCTGATTGTTGCCCTGGATGTGGGGACCTCCAAGGTAGTCGTGCTGGTGGCGCAAGTGACGCCGGACGGGCAGCTCGATGTCATCGGCGTTGGCAAGAAGGCGTGCCGCGGGCTCAAGCGGGGCATGGTGGTCAACATCGAGCAGACTACCCAGGCTATCCAGTCCGCGATCAGCGAGGCCGAGGCGATGGCGGATTGCAGCATCCATTCCGTGTATGTCGGCATCGCCGGACCGCATATCCAGAGTCGCAATCTGCACGGGGTGGTGGCGATTCCGAATGGCGAGGTCCAGCAGTCCGATATTGATCGCGTGCTTGAAGCGGCCAAGACCGGCGCTGTCACCCCGGACCAGAAGGTGCTGCATGTCTT
>JAYRMT010000319.1:0-2413 GCA_041912575.1 Fluviicoccus sp.
ATCGAGCGCGAGCGGGGTGTTGACGTAGAGGCGGGTCATGGCAGGCTCACTCCGGTTTCGCGGCCCTGCGCGGGCGCCGCCACGGCGGCATCAACCGCCGTGGCGGCGGCGCGGAAGACGCGGGTCAGTTCGTCATCGGTCATGACATAGGGCGGCATCACGTACACGGTATTGCCGATCGGCCGCAGCATGACGCCCTGCGCCAGCGCTTCCCGGAACACGGTCAGGCCCCGCCGTTCCCGCCAGTCGAAGGGAACCTTGCCTGCCTTGTCCTGCACCAGGTCGAAGGCGGCGATCAGGCCGGTGCGACGCGGGTTGACGACGTGGGGGTGTCCGGCGATCGCGGCCAGCTCCCGGTCCATGATCGCGGCCAGCGCCTGCTGACGGGTCATGGCCGGATCGTCGTCGAACAGGTCCAGCGAAGCCAGCGCGGCGCGCGCCGCCAGCGGATTGCCGGTGAAACTGTGCGAATGCAGGAAACCGCGCAGGGTGTCGTAGCGGTCGTAGAAGCTGCGGTAGACCGTGTCCGTGGTCAGAACGACCGACATGGGCAGGTAGCCTGCGGTGAGCGCCTTGGACAGGCACAGGAAGTCCGGCGTGACGCCCGCTTGTGCGCAGGCGAAGAAGCTGCCGGTACGGCCGAAACCCACGGCGATCTCGTCGGCGATCAGGTGCACGCCGTAGCGGTCGCAGGCCTCGCGCAACAGGCGCAGGTAGACCGGATGGTACATCTTCATCCCGGCCGCGCCCTGCACCAGCGGCTCGACAATCACCGCGCTGATCTCCGCATGCTTTTCCTTCAGCAAGTCCTCCATCGCGGTGAAACGCTCGCGGGCGAAGGCTTCCGCGGACATGCCGTCCGGGGCCTGGGTCCAGTCGGGGGAGGGGACGCGGTACTGGGCGGTGATCAGGGCGCCATAGGTGGCGGAAAACAGCGGAATGTCGGTGACGGACAACGCGCCCAGCGTTTCGCCGTGGTAGCTGCCCGCCAGCGCGACGAAGCGGGTCTTGCGGGTTTCGCCCCGGTTGTGCCAGCTGTGCATCGACATCTTCAGCGCCACCTCGATGGCGGCGGAGCCGTTGTCGGCATAGAAGCAGCGGCTGAGCCCGGCCGGGGCCCGTGCGAGCAGCCGCTCGGACAGCGTGACGATCGGTTCGTGGGTGAAGCCGGCGAGGATCACATGTTCCAGCCGGTCCAGCTGGTCCTTCAGCGCGGCGTTGATGCGCGGGTGCGCGTGTCCCCAGATGTTCACCCACCACGAGCTGATCGCGTCAAGGTAGGTGTTGCCGTCGAAATCGGTCAGGGTGACGCCCTGTCCCCGCGCGATCGGGATGACCGGCAGGCTCTCGTGGTCATGCATCTGCGTGCACGGATGCCACAGGACCGCCAGGTCGCGGTCCATCAGCGCGCGGTTATTCGTCATCGGACGCATCCGGAAACACCGTGCGCGGGGCGGGGCGTTCCAGTTCGTCGCGGACCTGGGTCACCGTGCCCGCCGCCATCTGGTACAGGCTGCGCAGGGTGTCCAGCGACTTGACGTTCGCCGAGCCCCGCAGCACGACGCCGCCCGGACGCAGTGCGGCGTTGCGCACATCCACCGCGTACAGGGCCGCTACCAGCGCGGCGCGCTGGCGCACGTAGGTGGACAGGTCGATGCGGTAGACGCCCTGGTTGATCTCGAAGCCTTCCAGCTTGCGCAGGGCGTAATGCAGCGGATGCTGGCGCAGCAGGCGGCGGCAGGCCCACAGGCGCAGCAGCAGCTTCCATTTCCCGGTCGTGGAAGCCCAGCGCTTCAGCAGCAGCTCGGGCTCGCGGCTTTCGCGCAGCGCCACGGTCTGCTTGTGGCGGTTGACGGTGATGCTTTGCAGTTCGAAGGCGGCGCGGATCTGGATCTCGTTGCCTTCGTGCATGACCAGCGCATCGATATCGAGACCGCCGTCGCGACACTCCACCAGCAGCGAGCGCACCGTGCCGTCCTTGCCGAGCATCGCGGTCAGCGCGGTGTTGATCATGCCCTCGGGAATGAAGATCTCGCGTTCCTGCGAGAGGGTGTCGGTCCACCCCTTGAACAGCGAGAAGGCCTTGCCGGCGAGGCCGGCGACCTGGTTCCAGTCCACCATGCGGGATGCTCCGGGAGTTGTTCGCATTTTCTTACGATTCTTCCCGGTTTGCCGTCCCAGCGTCAAGGTCGGGCGGTGCTATCCTTCAACGCTTGTCGCCCAACGAGTCCGCCGTGTCCGCTTCCATGTCCGCCGTTGCCCGTGTTCCCGAATACCGCCGCCTGGGCGTGGCCTGGGCGTTGGCGGTCGCCGTGCACGCGCTGCTGATCTTCGGCATCGGCTTTTCCTCGCCGCAATGGCGGCCGCAAATGATGATGGAAGTCACCCTGGTGCTGCACCGCACCCCCAAGGC
>JAYRMT010000320.1:0-2376 GCA_041912575.1 Fluviicoccus sp.
GCGCCTCATTGGCCACCCGGCACTTTACCCTGACCGGCACGCTGGTGATCCTCCTGCCCGGCGTCAACGCGCTTCTGGCGTTTTCCCGCTGGCGCAAGGCTGAACCGATTCGGCACCTCGACCTGACTGCGACGCATCTGGCCTATCCCCCGGGCGGCGGTCGCCTGACCTCTGTCAAAGTGCCCTATACGTCCATCACCCGGATCTCGTTTGAGCCGGCGGCGGGCACGCAGGCGGTCGTGATCGCGCATGCCAGGGGCGAAGTCCGCTTTGACGCGGATCACTTTCCGGACAAGGATGCGGAGCAGTTTTACGAAGAACTGGCCCGCCGGGCGCTGGCCGCCTCGAAGGCCAACCCCGCCCCAAAACCCTCGCTGGATCTACCGCCCGAAGCGGCGATTCCGGACGACAAAGACTTGCCTCCCATGCCGGACAAGGATCGTCCGCTGGACCCGAGCGATCCCGCCCTGGACGCCCTGCAACGCTACATCAAGGCGCACACGGCCGAAGACCCGCTGATCGGCGCCAAAATCGGCGGCAAGCAGGTCGCGCATTCGCTGATGGGGATCATGACGGATAGCAAGGGCATTCATATTGATAGCCTGTTAACCGCGTTGGGTGCGCTGGCGGGCTATGCCTGCCAGGTGGCCGCCTTCCATTCGCCGGAGATCATGAAGGACGTCGCGGTGATGAAGATCGAGGGCGAGGACGGCCGGACCTATTTGTTCGGTAACGCGGCAAACGCGACCCTCATCGAAACCCCAATCTCGTTGTGGAGCCTGGCGGCCGGGCAGGCCAAGGCCCTGGGCTATGAGGATGTCGAACAATTCGATGTGCTGGGGATCTTCAAGCATGTCGCGGGGACGATCGGGAGTGAGGCGTATGGCGTGCCCCGGTGGATTGAAGGTCATGTGGCGGGCAGCCCGCCGATTGAATACCTGCTGCATTTGTGGCCGATAATGCAGGATCTGGCTTCCAAGTTCTGCGAAAATCGCGCCCAGTGGCATCAACTGTTCGGGTTCGCGATTCAAGAGATTATGCGCAACGGCTCGTCGGTGCTGGTGCCGGAAATCGCATTGCATATCGTGATGGAGAGCGCGGTGCCGATGGCGAAGATCGAGATGGAGTCTTTCAGGAAATATGAGGAGGCGAAGAAAGGTGACGGGCAGGCTCGTTGAAGAGAGCCTCCTGCGTCAGCTCAGAAATAATAGAGTCGGGCCGGAGCAACCCCCGGCCCCTTCCCCTTTACAAATTCACCTCCGCATACTCCGCCAGCACCGACCGGGGGACCCCATGCAAGCGCAAATGCCCGCCATGCTTGAACCCCTTGAACCGCTCGCTCATGTACGTCAGCCCGGAACTCGTCGGTGACAGATAGGGCGTATCGATCTGCGCCAGATTCCCCAGGCACACCACCTTCGAGCCCTCGCCCGCCCGTGTAATGATCGCCTTCATCTGGTATGGCGTCAGGTTCTGGCACTCGTCAATCAGGATGAGCGATTTCTGGAAACTGCGCCCGCGAATGTAATTCAGGGCCTTGAACTGGATATTCGCCTTCTCCTTCACATACTGGATCGACCCTGACGGACTGGCATCATTCAGGTGCAAGGCCTCGATATTGTCGGAAATCGCACCCAGCCACGGATCCATCTTCTCTTCTTCGGTTCCGGGCAGGAATCCGTGCTCCTCCGCCAGCGGCGGCGTCGACCGTGTCGCGATGATCTTGTTGAAGCGTCGCTGCGTGATAGTCATCTCGATCGCCGCCGCCAGCGCCAGAATCGTCTTGCCCGAGCCCGCCGGACCGGTCAGCGATACCAGATGGACGTTCGGGTCCATCAGCAGGTGCAATGCCAAGGCCTGGTGGATATTGCGCGGCTTCAGGCCCCAGGCTGTCCGGTGCATCAGTTTTTCGCGCGGCAAGTCGGCCAGCACCACTTTCTCGGCATCCACCTCGCGCACCAGCCCGACAAAACCCTCCTCATCCAGAATGAACTGGTTCAGGAATAACGGCTCGGCAATCGTTTCGCGCGGGATGAAATGCAGCGTCTCGCCCACGCCCTGCACCGTGTCCACCCGCCCCACGCGGTCCCAGAACGAACCGCGCACCTCGTGATAGCCGCTGGCCAGTTGCTTGATGTCGGATACCAGCTGGTCGTTATGGTAATCCTCGGCCGCCAGCCCGCAGGCGCGGGCCTTGAGGCGCATGTTGATGTCCTTGGTGACCAGCACCACTTTCGTGTCGATATCGCCGGCCTGCAGGGCCACCAGCTGGTTGATGATCTTGTTGTCGTTCAGCTCGCGGTTCAGCGGTTCGTGGTGCTTGCCTTCCGGCGCATCCATCAGCACGGAGAGCGTGCCCAGATGATTCCGGGTCGC
>JAYRMT010000321.1:0-2365 GCA_041912575.1 Fluviicoccus sp.
CGGAAGGGAAGGAATACATCATCGCCTCCGAATCCGTGGCGGTGACCGCGCTGGGGTTCCATGTGGTCCGCGATCTGGCGCCCGGCGAAGCCGTGTTCATCAACCAGCAGGGGCAGCTCTTCACACGTCAGTGCGCCTCTGCGCCGCGTCATACGCCGTGCATTTTCGAATATGTCTATTTCGCGCGCCCCGACTCGACCATCGACAATATTTCAGTCTACAAGGCGCGTCTGCGCATGGGCGAGAAGCTGGCGAACAAGATCCGCCGCGAGCTGGGCGAGGACCATGACATTGACGTGGTTATCCCGATTCCGGACACCAGCCGCACGGCCGCCCTGGAACTGGCGAACAAGCTGAACGTGAAGTACCGCGAAGGCTTCATGAAAAACCGCTACATCGGCCGGACCTTCATCATGCCGGGCCAGAACCAGCGCAAGAAATCCGTCCGCCAGAAGCTCAATCCGATCGAGCTGGAGTTTCGCGGCAAGAACGTGCTGCTGGTGGATGACTCGATCGTGCGCGGCACCACGTGCAAGGAAATCATCCAGATGGCGCGCGACGCAGGCGCCCGCAAGGTGTATTTCGCTTCCGCCGCGCCGCCCGTGAAGTATCCGAATGTTTACGGCATCGACATGCCTGCCAAGAGCGAGCTGATCGCTTACGGACACACCGTGCAGGAAGTGTGCGACATGATCGGGGCGGACGGCCTGATTTATCAGGATTTGCAGGATCTGATCGCCTCCGCGCGCGAGGGCAATCCCGACATCGAGACCTTCGACTGCTCGGTTTTCGACGGCAGCTATGTGACCGGCGATATTGACGACGCCTATCTGGAAAAGTTGGCGGCTTCTCGTAGTGATGGCGCAAAGCGCAAAATGAACCAGCTGGAGAATGTCGGCGAGCCGACGATCATGGACTTGCCGAACGTGCGCGGCGCGGACTGAATTCAGGTATGTAGGAAGCCCCGGCCTGCCTTGCAGCTGGCCGGAGCGATACCGGTTCAGACATCGGGGTTTTCGAAGGGCTCCAATGTCGCGTGTTCTTCCTGCTTGCGGGAAATGTCCCTGGACAGGCGAGCGCGGTCGCTGGGACTGATGTTGATGAAGTAGATCCCGGTCCTGAAGCCTTCCAGATCCTCGTCCTCGCAGTAGACGACGCGGGCGGTGGCGGCGATGTGGTAGTGGTGTTCCAGATGGCTGATCGCCAGATGGAGGTGTGTGCCGGGCGTCAGCGCTTCCGAAGCGTGGAAGGAGAGGCCGCTTTCACTCAGGTTCACGCGCTGCGGAATAGGGGACAGCAGCTTGGCGAGGCCGTCGTAGATGGCCCCGGTCAGGAGCTCGATCTTGAGGTTGATCGCCTGCACCATGCCGCTGACGCGCGGATTCTCCCGTTCCAGGGCTTGCATCTGACCGCGTTGAACGCTGTCGATCTGCTCCATTTCCGCGAAAAGCGTGAAATAGCGCGGCAGGGAGAAATTGGTATCGTACGGGTCCTTGAGGGATTCCGCGCTGCTGATGGGCTGGTAATGCAGCGACAGGGTAGAGTCCACGCGGTTCAGCAGGCGACGTTCAAAAGGATTATCGGGTGTCGTCATTCTTGTCATGATGTCATGTCCCGGGGCGGGAACGCCCTTACTGTTTAATAAGATTATGGTCCGGTTTCTACCATGTTCAAGCCAGTTTCACTGCTGATCGGGTTGCGCTACACCCGTGCGAAACGCCAGAACCACTTCATTTCTTTCATTTCGCTCACCTCGATCATCGGTCTGACGCTCGGAGTGGCGGTGCTGATCACCGTGCTCTCGGTCATGAACGGCTTTGACCGTGAACTGCGGACCCGCATTCTCGGGATGGTGCCGCATGCCTCCCTGACTTCGCGCGAACCTTTCCGTCATTGGGAGAAATTAGCAGACTTCGCCAAAAAAAATCCACAGGTTTTGGCGGTGGCGCCGTTCTCGCAACTGCAGGGCATGCTCACGGCGCACGGCGAAGTCGCCGGCGCGCTGATCACCGGCATTGATCCCGGCCCTGAAAAACAGGTCTCGATCGTGTCGCGGCACATGATCCGGCATTCGAGCATTGACGCCCTTCAACCCGGCGATTTCGGGATTGTCCTTGGCAGCGGGCTGGCGTCCGCGCTCAACGTCGGCATCGGCGATTTCGTGACGCTGGTGATGCCCGAAGCAGCGGTTTCACCGGCGGGGGTGATTCCGCGCTTCAAGCGCATGCGGGTGGTCGGCATTTTCCAGGTCGGCGCGGATGTGGACGGCATGCTGGCGTACGTGAATATTGCCGATGCGGGCAAGATGCTGCGTATTGACGACAAGGTGCAGGGCATCCGGCTGAAGATGAAGGATATTTTCGCC
>JAYRMT010000322.1:0-651 GCA_041912575.1 Fluviicoccus sp.
ACAGCCGTGCGCCCCATTGGTTCTGGGGGGAATTCCGCAACTACCGCCGCCAGCTGTTTGAGGTTTCGGCCGGGTCGCTGGTGGCGAACCTGCTGGCGGTCGCCGTGGCGATGTTTTCCTTGCAGGTCTATGACCGCGTGATCCCGCATCAGTCGCAGCCCACGCTTTGGGTGCTGGCGCTTGGGGCCATGCTGGCGGTGCTGCTGGAAGGCTGTCTCAAGGTCGCGCGGTCCACGCTGATGGACATGACCGGCCGGCGCATCGAACTCGCCGTGCAGGAACGGCTGATGGAGCGCCTTCTGGGCATGAAGGGCGGCCCGCGCCGTACCACTCCGTCGCAGACCTTTGCCGCCATGCGCGAATTTTCGGCCGTGCGCGAATTCTTTACCGCCACGACCATCGGCACCCTGGCCGACCTGCCCTTCCTCTTCATCTTCTTTGCCATCGTCGCCAGCATCGGCGGCAGTCTGGTCTGGGTGCTGATTGCCGGGTCGGCGCTGATGGTGCTGCCGGGGATCTTCTTCCAGAAAAAGATGATGTCGCTGACGCGTGATACGCAGGGCGCATCTACCCGGGCGGCGCGGCTGCTCTATGAAGCCGTTTACGAACACGAAACCGTCACCACCCAGCGCGCGCAGGACCGTATCCGCC
>JAYRMT010000322.1:661-2365 GCA_041912575.1 Fluviicoccus sp.
GTAAGCCTTCGCCTAAGCTTGCAGTTACCCACAAGTTGGTGCGGTGAATTGATTCACCTGCCAGTCTTGGTCTTGGCGACGACGATATAGTCATGATTCGTCATGTGGCACCGAATGCATGAGGTGCGGACATGGGGCAGAGCTGGGTGGAAACGGAAACCGCCGGATGCGATCTTGGGGATGAGCGTCTGAACCGGCGGCTCGGTGCCATGCTTGAGGCGCTTGGGGAGCGGCCGGGGAAATCGCTGCCGACGGCGTTTCAGGACTGGTCGAACACCAAGGCGGCCTACCGGTTCTTTTCCAACGGGACGGTCAGCGAAGACAAGATCCTCGAGGGGCATTTCGCGGCCTCCGCGCTGCGCATTCGGGCAACAGGCGGTCCCGTGCTGATCCTGCAGGATACCACGGAATTCAACTTCAAGCGCGCGGCCCCGGAGAAAATCGGCTTCACCCATATCTCGACCGGGCACAAGCTGAAGGACGGCCGCCGCAGGAAGCACGTCGTCTGCGGGTTCCAGATGCATGCCAGCCTTGCGATCACGCCGGACGGGTTGCCGCTCGGGCTGACGGCAGCCAAGTTCTGGTCCCGCGCCGCATTCAAGGGCACCGCTGCGCTCAAGCGCAAGATCAACCCGACCCGCGTGCCCATCGAGCAGAAGGAAAGCATGCGCTGGCTTGACAATCTGCGCCTGTCGACCGAGTTGACGGGTGCGCCGGAGCGCTGCGTTCATGTCGGTGACCGCGAGAGTGACATCTACGAGCTCTACTGCCTGGCCGAGGAACTCGGGACCGGCTTCCTCGTTCGGAGCTGCGTCGATCGTCTGGCGGAGGATGGCGGCACGACCATCGCCAAAGTCATGGCACAGGTGCAGGCGAGCGGCACCCACGAGGTGCGGTTCCGGGACGCGCAGGGCAAGGACCATTGCGCCGTGCTGACGGTCCGGCATGCCACGATGACGGTCCGCCCGCCGATCGGAAAGCAGCGGCAATACCGGCACCAGGAGCTCCAGATCATCCATGCCGAGGAACTCGACCCGCCGCAGGACCGGGCGCCTGTCCACTGGAAGCTGATCACGAACCTGCCGGTGGCGACCCACGTGGAGGCCGTACACAAGCTCGAATGGTACGCGCTGCGCTGGAAAATCGAGACTTTCTTCCGGACGCTGAAAACCGGCTGCCGGATCGAGGAGCTGCGCCTGGCCACGGCCAAACGCCTGGCCAACTGCATCGCGCTCTGCTGTGTCGTGGCCTGGCGGGTGTCATGGCTGGCGATGCTCAGCCGCGAGACGCCAGGGGCCGACCCCGCTGCGGTTTTCACGCAGGACGAGCGCCAGCTGCTCGACCAAGCGACGCCCGAGAGGAAGCGCCGGGCACCGCGCGACCTCGCATTTTACGTCAGGGCTGTTGCTCGGCTCGGGGGCTATCTCGACCGCGCTTCCGATGCGCCACCGGGGACGACGGTAATATGGCGGGGCTTCTCCCGCCTCGCCGACCTCGTCGAAGGTGCCCGCCTCGCAAAGACCCCGGCGGATACTTGTGGGTAACTGCAAGGCCCCGCGAAGGGTTACGCGGCCGCCGGGCGGCGGATGCTGGCGGCGGCATCCATTACCAGCGGACGCAGGCCCTCGCCGCCCTTGTCGAGCAGTTCGAACAGGTGGCGGCGCATCCGGGGTTCCCAGAAATCGTTGATATGGGCCGCCAGAC
>JAYRMT010000323.1:0-2362 GCA_041912575.1 Fluviicoccus sp.
CGACGCCGTAGGCGCGCAGCAGCAGGAAGCTGAAACTGAAATAGGCCAGCGAAAAGATGCCGGAGGTGACGAGATAGTGCTTGAACGACGGACTGAGCGTGCCCCACACCGCGAACAGGCCCTCGCGCTCGTGCGGCGTCCCCGGCTGCTCCTCCACCCGCGCCAGCACCAGCACGCTCAGCACCGCCGGGACCAGCGCCACCCAGAACAGCACGCGGTAGGTGGACGCGCCCTCGCCCAGCCAGGACAGCAGCGCCCAGGCCAGCAGCGGCCCGAGCACCGCGCCCGACTTGTCCAGCGCCTTGTGCACGCCGAAGGCGTAGCCCCGGTTGCCCCGGTCCGCCACGGCGGACAGCCAGGCATCGCGCGGCGGCCCGCGAAAGCTTTTGCCCAGCCGCTCGATGACACGGAAGATCGCCAGCCCGGTGATGGAGCTGCTGACCAGCAGGATGAGCTTCGCCAGCGTGGAAAAACCGTAGCCCGCCAGCGTCAGCGACTTGCGCCGGCCGCTGCGGTCGCTGAGCCAGCCGGACAGGTAATTGAGCGAGGACGCGGACAGGTCGGCTAGCCCCTCGATCAGCCCGAGCAGGGCGGCCGAGGCCCCGGCGACGGTGGTGAAGAACACCGCGAAGACGGAGAAGATGATCTCCGAGCTGAGGTCAGTCAGGAAACTGACCAGCCCCAGCTTGAGGATGTCGGGGTGGAGGGCGGGTTTGTTTTCGGGGTCGGGCATGAAAAAGACCTACGGGTCGGGGTTCAGCCCGACAATAGCACAGTCGATACCGCTGATCCGGGCACGCCAAACACGACGCATGGCATGGGCATGGCCCCGAACCTTCGGAACTGCTAGATTACGATCATTACTCAGAATAACCCGACCCGGACAGGGAGCCGCCCGCGTGACCCCGGAAGCCAAAGCCCGCGAACTGATCGACCAGAAGCTGGAACAGGCGGGCTGGATCCTTCAGGACGTCAAGCAACTCGACTTGAGCGCCGGCCCCGGCGTGGCGGTGCGTGAATATCCCACCGACACCGGCCCCGCCGACTATGTACTGTTCGTCAACCGTCAGCCCGTTGGCGTCATCGAAGCCAAGAAGGACAGCGCCGCCGAGACCCTCACCGCCGTCGAAACCCAGACCGAGCGTTACGCTGCCGCCAGCCTGAAATGGCGCAAGGACAACACGCCGCTGCGATTCCTGTTCGAAGCCACCGGCCAGATCATCCGCTTCACCGACAATGCCGACCCGCATCCGCGATCCCGCGAAATCTTCCATTTCTTCAGGCCGGAAACGCTGGCGCTGTGGCTGTCTCGGCCGGACACCCTGCGCCGCCGTTTGGCTGAAAACATGCCGCCGCTGCCCGTGGAAAACCTGCGCGACTGCCAGATCAGCGCCGTCACCGGCCTGGAAAAATCGCTGGCGCACAACCGTCCGCGCGCACTCGTGCACATGGCCACCGGCTCGGGCAAAACCTTCACCGCCATCACCTCGGTCTACCGGTTGCTGAAATTCGGCGGCGCGAAGCGCATCCTGTTCCTGGTGGACACCCGCAATCTGGGCAAGCAGGCGCATCAGGAATTCATGGCCTACACCCCGCCCGATGACGCGCGCAAATTCACCGAACTCTACAACGTGCAGCGGTTGGCCTCCCCCACCCTCGACCCGCACGCGCAGGTCTGCATCAGCACCATCCAGCGCATGTATTCCATTCTCAGCGGCGAGCCGATCGACGACAGCGCCGAGGACATTTCCCTCAACGAATTGCGGCAAGGCGCCAACCAGCAGAAGCTGGTGCGCTACAATCCGGCCGTGCCGGTGGAAAGCTTCGACTTTATTGTGATCGACGAGTGCCACCGCAGCATCTACAACCTGTGGAAGCAGGTGCTGGACTACTTCGACGCCTTCCTGATCGGCCTCACCGCCACCCCGGACAAACGCACCTTCGGCTTCTTCAACGAAAACATCGTGGCGGAATACACCTACGAACAGTCGGTGGCCGACGGCGTCAACGTGGGCTATGACGTCTACGAGATCGTTACCGAGATCACGCAGAAAGGTTCGCAGCTGCAGGCGAAGGAATGGGTGGATCACCGCGACCGGCAGACGCGCAAGAAGCGCTGGGCGGAAACCGAGGAGGATGTCGCCTACACCGGCAAGGAGCTGGACCGTTCGGTGGTGAATCCCAGCCAGATCCGCAAGGTGATCGAGGCGATGAAAACCGCCGTGGAAACGCGGATTTTCCCGAACCGCAAAGAAACCCCGAAAACCCTGATTTTCGCCAAGACCGACAGCCACGCCGATGACATCATCCAGATCGTGCGCGAGGTGTACGGCCAGGGCAACGCCTTCTGCCGCAAGGTGAC
>JAYRMT010000324.1:0-2356 GCA_041912575.1 Fluviicoccus sp.
CCAGCAGCGCCTGCGGCTGCCACTCGGCGATCAGGGCGTCGACCGACTCCCAGTCGGGAATGCCGTCGCGCGAGGGCATGGGCGGCAGGGGGCCGGCGGTGGCGGTGATGCGCTGGCCGGTGGCCACGCCGAACTTGCGCGTGCCGAAGTCGAAGCCCAGCACGGTGCGGATAGCGTCGGGTGAAACCTCAGGCATGCCCCACCTGATCGGACAGCAGGTTGAGGTTGACGCCGATGCGCTGCGCGGCGGCCTCCCAGCGCAGGTCATAGGCCATGTCGAACAGCAGGCCGCTGTCCGCCGGACAGACCAGCCAGGAATTCTCGGCGATCTCCTTTTCCAGCTGGCCGCCGGACCAGCCCGCATAGCCCAGCATCACCTGAAACTGTTCCGGGCCCTTGCCTTGGGAAATGGCGTCCAGGATGTCACGCGAGCTGGTGACGCAGATGCCGTCGTCCACTTCCAGCGTCGAGTTCCAGTGGCCCTTGTCGCGGTGCAGCACGAAACCGGCCTCGGTGCTCACCGGGCCGCCGAACAGCACCGGCTGTTCGGGATGCTTGAGCGGGGAAATCGCGGGCAGCCGGACCTCGCTGAGGAGTTCGGTGACGGTCAGCTCCAGCGGCCGGTTGAGCACCAGCCCCACCGCCCCGTCGGCGTCATGACGCACGATGTAGGCCACGCTCTGCATGAAACGGGGGTCCCCCATTTCCGGCATGGCGATCAGGCACTGGTGGGTGAAATTGGCGTTGGGCAGGGTCATCTCGTCACCTCGCTGTCTTAAAGGCCAGTATTGGGGTCGCCCCGGCGGAAGGCAAGGCCTTTTCGGTCACCGGCGATTGACGCCGCCGGACGGGCTGCCGTACTGTCGGGAACCCTGTTTACCCCTGACCTGGCGAGGACGACCATGAGCAAACTGGCGACTGTAATTACCGGCGCATCCAGCGGCATCGGCGAGGAGCTGGCCTGGCTTTTCGCGGCCGAACACCAGCCGCTGGTGCTGGTCGCCCGCCGCAAGGAACCCATGGAACTGCTGGCGAAGAACCTGGGCAGCAAGCACGGCGTGCGCGTCTACGTGATCAGCCGCGACCTGCAGGAGCCGGGCGCGGCCGACGGGCTGATGGCCGACCTCGCGGCGCTGGGCCTGCAAGTGGACACGCTGGTGAACAATGCCGGTTTCGGCGTCTCCGGCCCCTTCGCCAAGAACGATCCCTTGCGCACCAGCCAGATGATGCAGCTCAACATGGTGACGCTGACCGAACTGACCCAGCGCGCCCTCCCCGGCATGCTGGAGCGCGGGCACGGCCGCATCCTCAACGTGGCGTCGATGGTGGCCTTCCAGGCCTGCCCCTACTTTGCCGTTTACGGCGCGAGCAAGGCCTATGTGCTCTCGCTGAGCGAGGCGCTGGCCGAGGAAGTCGCGGACCGCGGCGTGAAGGTGTCCGCGCTGTGTCCCGGCTCCACCAACACGGCATTCCATGACGTGGCCGCCACGCGCGGCTCGATCCTGGAACAGATTGCCGATTCCCCGAAAATGGTGGCCGAGGAAGCCTATAAAGGCCTGAACAACGGCAAGCGCGTCATCATCACCGGCTGGCTGAACAAGCCGGTGCCGGTGCTGAACCGCCTGGCGCCGCGTCGCGCGGTGACCTGGACGGTGGCCAAGGTGCTGGGCAAGCGCTGACCGTTCATCCCCTCTGGCGCGGCGGGTCAAAAACCCGTCACGCCGGGTCAAGCCTGCGTCGCTGGCGGAATTATGATCACCCCCGACAACCACAGGCCGGACCACCGGCCATACCGGTCAAGGGGGACCGCCATGAAAAAACTGCTCACGCTGACCGCCGCCGCGCTGGTCGCCACCGCTTCCACCACCGCCTCCGCCTTCCTGCAGGAAACGCACAAGCGCATCGCCATCGACGCCGTCAATTACATGAAGGCGCATCCGTCCACCACCAATTACGCCAAGCTGCTCAAGGGCGCCACGGCGGCGGGCATGACCATCGACCAGTTCGCCGCCACGCTGGGCCAGGGTGCCTATGATGTGGACGAATTCGCCGACACCTACATCTGCGGTGCGGTCACCGGCGACTGCCAGCTGGCGCCGGTCTGGGGCCTGGGCGCCAGCATCGTCAAGTACACCTCGTTCTGGCATTTCCAGAACCACACCCAGGGCGTCGACGCCCACGGTAACGATTACGGCGGGTACAACTACGCCAAGCTGACCGTCTGGGGCGACATCGACACGCTGGCCTCGGGCTGGCTGTACGGCGACTATCTGGACGACGGCAAGGGCGGCAACAGCGCCTGGTTCTCGGACAACTCCAAGTACAACGCCTACGACAACACCGAAGCGCACTACCG
>JAYRMT010000325.1:0-2338 GCA_041912575.1 Fluviicoccus sp.
GCCTCAACGCGAAGACCCCGATGGAGAAAGCCCTCTGGAAACGCTACCAGCAGTGGATGGAGAAAAACGGACCGGAAGGGATGCTCGACCTGATGCTGCAATCCGGGCCGTATGGCCACAAGGTCTTTGGCATGGACAAGGCCCTGCATGCCGGTGCGCGGACGCTGGCCTCGCTGCTGGAGCGCCTGCCGCAGACCCGCGCCCTGGCCCGCCAGCTGCGCCACCTGATGCAGGCGACGCCGGCCGGCGGCAAGGCCATGGGCCTGAGTCTGGCCATGCTGGAAGCCAATCCCCACGGGCTCGACCTCGGGCCGCTGGAGCCGTGCCTGTTCGAGCGCATCTGCACGCCGGACGGCAAGGTGGCGCTGGCGCCGCATATCTACCTGCCGGAGCTGGAGCGCGCCCGTCAGGCCTTGGCGGACGCCGTCCCGGCCCGCAAGGGCGAGATGCTGCTGATCGGCCGCCGCCATGTGCGCAGCAACAATTCCTGGCTGCATAACAGCCTGCCGCTGATCAAGGGCAAGAACCGCTGCACGGCGATGATCCATCCTGCCGATGCTGCGAAGCTCAAGATCGGGGAGGGCGACGATCTGCGCGTAACCTCGCGGGTCGGCGACATCGTCCTGCCTGCCGAATACTGCGAGGACATCATGCCCGGCGTGATCAGCGTCCCGCACGGTTTCGGCCACCACCGTCCGGGCATCCAGCTCAGCATCGCGGAAGGACGGCCGGGCGTCAGCATGAATGATGTGACGGATGAACGCATGACCGATCCGCTGTCGGGAACGGCCGTGCTGAACGGCGTGCCGGTGAAGGTCGCCCCCGCCGTGGCCCCGGAGAAACCGAAGCGCAGTCGTAAAATCAAGACCGAGCCGGTGTAATCCGGTCTTGACCCGGTCCGGCGGCAATGGTCTTATCGCGCCATTGCCGCCGGTCACCCGTGAGATCCCGCCTTGTCTGCGTCCACCCCCCGCACCCACAACCACGATTTCTACAACGATTTTGAATCCGCCGAGGCGAGCAGCCGTCGGGTGTTCTGGCTCAGTTTGACCGTGATGGTCGCCGAGATTGTCGGCGGCATGGCGTTCTCGTCGATGGCGCTGCTGGCGGACGGCTGGCACATGGCCACCGATGTCGCGGCGGTCGGCGTCACGGTGTTCGCCTACCGCCTGATGCGGCGTTTCCGCGAGGACCAGCGCTTCTCCTTCGGCACCGCCAAGATCGCGGTGCTGGCGGCGGCCCTGAGCGCGCTGATGCTGGTGCTGGTCGCCGGCGTGATGATCGTCGAATCCCTCGGCCGCCTGCAGCAGCCGTTGCACATCCAGTATCTTCCCGCGATCGCGCTGACGCTGCTCGGCCTGGGCGTGAACGCGCTGAGCGCGTGGTGGCTGCATCGCGCGGGCGCGGGCCATGCGCATCATCACTTTCCGGGGCAGGGGCATGACCACGGTCATCGCGCCAAGCCAGACCATAAACACAAGCATGACCATGGTCACGCCTGCGACCATGATCACCACCACGACCATGACCACGGCGACCTCAACCTGCGCGCCGCCTATCTGCATACGCTCGCCGACGCCGCCACCTCGGTGCTGGCGCTGCTCGCGCTGGTGCTGGGTTACTTCAAGGGATGGCGGGTGCTGGACCCGGTCATGGGCGTCATTGGCGGCCTGATGATCCTGAGCTGGTCGGTCAAGCTGCTGCGCGATTCCGCCAACCAGCTGGTGGACCGCCTGCCGTCAACCGCGCTGAGCGACTTCGTGCATCGCAAGCTGGAACAGGTGGCGGGCGCGCGCATTACCGACATCCATTTCATCCGTGTCAGTCCCAGCCAGTACGCGCTGGTGATGTCGGTGGAAACGAGCGGCGAGGAAACTCCGGACGACTACAAGGCCATGCTGGCCGGCCGGGAGGAAATCTGCCACGTCACGGTGGAAATCAACCGCGTGACGGCGTGAGGGAAGCGCGGGAAAGGGGAGGAGCGCGGACGGCGGGGCGCCCGCGCGGTGTCTCGATCAGGCGAAGTGGCAGACGTAGTCCAGCAGTTCCACCGTTTCGATGGTGAAGCTGGAGTTGCCCGGCACGTCGAAGGACTGGCCCGCGCCGTATTCGTTCCAGGCTTCGCTGCCCGCCAGGCGCACGCGGCAACGGCCGCCCAGCACTTCCATGATTTCCGGCGCGCCGGTGTTGAACACCAGCGTGGACGGGAATATCACGCCCACGGTCTTGCGCGTGCCGTCGGCGAACAGGACGGTGTGGCTGACGCACTTGCCGTCGAAATAGACATTGGACTTCTTGACGACGCTGACGTTGTCGAACTGGCTCATGGAGGCGCTCC
>JAYRMT010000326.1:0-2327 GCA_041912575.1 Fluviicoccus sp.
CTGGCGGACGGGTATGCGGTCGGCAACCACAGCTACACCCACGCCCAGCTTTCCAAGGAGAGCGGCGAGGCGCTGCGCGCCGAGATCGAGAACACCGACCGCCTGTTGCTGGCGGTGAACAAGGAGCGCACCCCGATCTTCCGTTTCCCTTACGGTGCGCGCAATGCCGAGGGCATGAGCCTGCTGGCGCAGTCGCACCTGCGTTCGATCATGTGGAACATCGATTCGATGGACTGGGCCGATCCGGTGCCGACCTCGGTGGCTGACCGCGTGCTGCGGCAGGTGGACAAGGAAGGGCGGGGCATCATCCTGTTCCATGACATCCATGATCGCGCCGTGAAGGCGCTGCCGACCATCCTCGACCGGCTGGTGTCGGAGGGCTACCGCTTTGCGGGCTGGGACGGGCACGACTTTTCCGTGAAGGGCGAGGCGACCGCCGCGCCGCAACCGGTCACGACCGGCTACGCCGCCTCGTGGGCGGTGGTGATCGGCATCAACGACTACGCCAAATGGCCGAAGCTGCAATACGCGGTCAACGACGCCAACGCCATCGGCGACCTGCTGGTGAAACGCTACGGTTTCGCGCCGGATCATGTGGTCCGCCTGAGCAACGGCGAAGCGACCCGCAACAACATTCTCGCCGCCTTTCACGACCGGCTCGGGCACGACAACCTGCAACGCAACGACCGCGTGTTCGTCTTCTTCGCCGGACATGGCGCGACGCGCAAGCTCAGTTCCGGTCGCGATGTGGGCTACCTCATTCCGGCCGACGCCGACCCCAACGAAACCGCGACCGACGCGATCCCGATGACCGAGATCCAGAACATCGCCGAGAGCCTCAACGCCAAGCACGTGTTCTTTGTCATGGATGCCTGCTACAGCGGACTCGGGCTGGCGCGGGGCGCGGGCGGCGGCTTCCTCCAGGAAAACGCCAAGCGCCTGGGACGGCAGATGCTGACGGCGGGCGGCGCGGACCAGATGGTGGCGGACGGCGGTCCGAACGGTCACTCCATCTTCACGTGGACGGTGCTGCAGGGGCTGGACGGCAAGGGCGACCTCAACGGCGACGGGCTGATCACCGCGACGGAGCTGGCGGCCTATGTCGCGCCGGCGGTGGCCGGGGTTTCGCAGCAGACGCCGGCCTTCGGCAGTCTGCCGGGATCGGAAGGCGGGGATTTTGTCTTTGAGCAGCCCGCGCCGACGGAATACCTGAGCGGCGACTCGCCGCAGCTGGCGGGCGATGCGATAGCGCTGAACCGGAAGCTGGATGCCGCCGCCCCGACCGTGACGTCGGCCGGACCGGGCAAAGCGCCGAAAGTGGAGCCGGTGAAAGTGGTCGATCTGCAGGGCAAGGAGCAAACCCTGAAAGCGGTCGCGGCGGTTCCCCAGACGGCGCGCCAGCTGGCGCAGCGCGCCAACGACAAGGGTTTGCAGGCCTATCGCGAGAAGAACTATGCCGAGGCGGAAGTTCAGTTCACCGAGGCGCTGAAGCTGCGGCCGGATTTTGCGCTGGCGGCGAATAACCTGGGCTTTGTGTATTACAAGCAGCAGAAGTTCGCGGAGGCGGCGCGCTGGTTCGAGAATACGGTGAAGGCGGATCCGTCGCGGGCGGTGGCGTACCTCAATCTGGGGGATGCCTACCGGCAGGGGGGGGATGCGGGGAAGGCGGAGAAGGCGTATCGGACGTATCTGGCGTTGGCGCCGGGCGGGGCGGCGGCGCCCTATGTCCGTAAGCAACTCAGTGAATAGCTGATCTCCCTCTCCCCCTGTGGGAGAGGGAGGGGGCGTAGGCGGGGTTTCAAGCAGCACTGCTGCTTGCCGCCGAAGCGCCGCCACGATGCAGCGCGGCGGCTGGAGAGGGGTGCGGCGGTCGCTATTTCGTCAATGCTTGTGCGGGGGCGACTGTCATCCGCCTGCCGCGGGCCCTACTTTTGGTCTTGGCCAAAAGTAGGCAAAAGCCGCGTCCTCCGCCAGAACTCGCTCGCGGCCGGTTCGTTGCACGGATGGGGTGTTTCCCGCGCTGTTCCGGCTCCGGCCGCCGTTACGCCGCTCGACAGCTGGCTGCGGACAGCCGGGGCCGCTTGGGGCGGCCTCAGGTCGTGATGCGCTGCTCTTCTCCCTCTCCCCTGTGGGAGAGGGTCGGGGTGAGGGGCCGCCCCCTCAGCAAGCACACCCCTCTTTTCCGTCTCCGCTTTCCCCCTCCAGCAAGCGCTCCAGGCACTGCGTCCCGATGCCGTAAAACGCTTTAATGTCGCTGACCTGTTGCCGGAAAGGTGCTGCATCGCGCGGCTTGTTGCGCTTCACTGCAAGGATCATCTTGTTCTTGC
>JAYRMT010000327.1:0-2313 GCA_041912575.1 Fluviicoccus sp.
TGCGGCGGTAGGCGTTGCCGCCCAGACGCATGTCCTGCAACTGGACCTTGGCGGTCAGCTGGTCGGCGCCCGCGCGGCGGGCGAGCCCGCCCGCGGCATCGGCGGTTTGCCAGGAAAAGTCCGAGGAACCGGGATAGCTGTGGAATTGCAGCGAGGCCTCGCCCAGCGCCGTCAGCGCGGGATTCAGCATCCGGTAACCGTTGACGCCCGCCTGACCTTGCAGCACCGCGCCGTCCTGCTGCCGCGAGCCCGGCGCCAGGATGAAGGGCGCATTGTTGAAGGCGGGCAGGGCGATCCGGTTGCGGTCGGTAATGCTGTTCAGGTTGGTGTCGAAGCCCAGCCCCAGTTGCGTGTAGCCGTTGTAGCCGGATTTGCGGCGATTGTCCTGGGTCGCGGCCGCGCCGAGGAACTGCTTGACCAGCGCCTGCACCTCGGGCGGCGGATTGCGCGACTGGATGATGTCCAGTTCGGCGCGGGCGTTCGCGGTTTCCCCCATCGCCAGGTGCGCGCGCGCCATCTGCACGCGGCAGGGACCGTTCATCGGATCTGTTCCCAGGCAACGCTCGAAGGCGAAGCTGGCCTCGGTGGGCAGGCCGGTTTCCAGCCGCGACAGGCCGAGCAGGTAGTCGAAGTCCGGATCGCCGGCGCGTTGCTCCTCCAGCGGCTCCAGCAGTCGGGCGGCCTCGGCGGCCTTGCCGTCGGCGATCAGCCGGTTGGCCTGGTCGAGAAGGGCGTCCGCCAGGACCGGCGCGCTCAGGACCGGCAACAGGACGAGGAGGGGGAGGCGCATGGTTTCAATCCCTGATCATTTTTTGCTGTATCCGGGATTCTAAATCCCGGCGGCGGTTGGGGAAAGGGTTGCCTTGCCCAACCGCCGGACGGTGCTCAGGCCAAGGGGACGGACCGCCGTTCCCAGACCGTCATTTCCGACAGTGTGTGCTGGTGCTTGCGGCGGGTTTCCCGGATCACGAACGGCACATCCACCGGTTCCCCGACCAGCCGGAACCAGGGCGACAGCAGCGCTTTCAGGCCGTCGAGCGTGGTTACAGTCTCGCCGTCGCGCTTGAAACCGCCGATCCAGGCCTCGCGCGGCGTGTGTTCCGCCAGCCAGGTGTACGGAGACGCCAGCACCAGCAGCCCGCCCGGGTTGATGCGTTCGTGGATGCGGGCGAGGAAGCGCGCCGGATCGTACAGGCGGTCGATCAGGTTGGCGGCCAGCACCAGATCGTAGCCGCTGAACACGTCTTTCAGGTTGCAGGCGTCACCCTGGAAGAAACTGACGCGGTTCCGCACCGGATCCAGCCCGAAATCCGCCAGCACGCGGGTCTGGTAGCTGACCAGTTCCCCCTCCTCGACGCGGGTGTAGCGCAGGCGGCCGTGCTCGGCCATTTCCACGCCCAAGCCGATGAAACGCGCCGAATAATCGATTCCGGTCACCTCGCGGAAATGGCGGGCCAGTTCGAAGGTGGCGCGGCCCGCCGCGCAACCCAGATCCAGCGCGCGCCCGGCCGGACGATCGCCGTGTGCGCGGATCGCCAGGTCCGCCAGCGCCGCCGGGAAGTTGGGCACGCCGAAGACGTTTTCGCCGTAATGGAACTCGGCGTAATCGGCGAGCAGGGTGTCGGTTTCATAGCGGGATGGCGGCACTTCCGCCGGGCGGTCGGCCACCACGTAGCGGAACCCGGCGTGCTGGAAGAAATGCCGCCGGAAGGCATAACGGGAGTCCCGGCGGGTCTCGTTGCCGCAGGAAATCCAGGAGCCGCCCTTGATCAGGTTATGGCGATCATCAAAGGTCGGCGTTGAAAAGTCGTCGTACCAGGGATGGACCTCGAAGCCGTCATAGGGATAGATCGGCGTTTCCGTCCATTGCCAGACGTTGCCGACCACGTCGTAGAAGTCGCCGTGCCGGAAGCGGGTGACCGGGCAGGAGGAGGCGCCATGGTCGAGATGCCGGTTGGCGGGATCCGCTGTCGCCGCAT
This sequence comes from Fluviicoccus sp., assembly GCA_041912575.1. Taxonomy (GTDB): domain Bacteria; phylum Pseudomonadota; class Gammaproteobacteria; order Pseudomonadales; family Moraxellaceae; genus Fluviicoccus. Next base: position 1,980 of record JAYRMT010000327.1, read on the forward strand.
CGACTTCGCCGACCCCGGCATGATCGTAAAGACGGTACCACTCGTCCTCGGTCGGCAGCCGTACCGGTTCGCCCAGGCGGGCGGAGAGCCAGCGGCAGAAGGCGCGGGCTTCATGGCAGTTCACTTCGACCGGCCAGTCCCAGGGCATCGCGACTTCCTCGGTCATCAGGCGCAGTCGCCAGTCGCCCGCAGGCCCGGCTACCCAGAAGGTCGGGTGCGCGGCCCGCGCGAAGTCCCGCCAGCCGCGCCCCTCCTCGTCCCACCAGCCGTTTTCCCGGTAGCCGCCGTCCTCCACGAATTCGCGGTATTCCGCATTGCTGACCAGATAGCGCGC
>JAYRMT010000328.1:0-2300 GCA_041912575.1 Fluviicoccus sp.
GGAAACAGGGGAGGGAAGGCGCGCATGGTAGCACGCCCTCCGCCGCTCAGCGCGGCAGCAGCAGCAGCGGCAGGCCGTCGGCGGATTCCGGCACCGGCACGTAACGGGTTTTCATCACGTAATCCGGGTCCGGCAAGGCCAGGCGGAAACGGCGCAGCAGGCTGAACAGGAACAGCTTCACCTGCATTTCCGCCAGATGCATGCCGATGCACTTGTGCGCGCCGCCGCCGAAGGGCATGAACAGGTGGCGGTGCTGCCGGTGCTCCTTGCGCGCGTCGGAGAACCGGTCCGGATCGAAACGCTCGGGGTCGGCCCAGTATGCCGGCATCACATGCACCAGCGACGGGCTGATGAACACCATCGTGCCCGCCGGGATCGTCCACTCCTTGTAGACCACGTCCCGGATCGCCTTGCGCGGCATGGTGTGCGACGAGCCCCACAAGCGCAGGCACTCGTGGAAGACCTGCGTGGTGTACGTGAAACCGTCGAGATCCTCGTCGGTCGGCTCGTCGCGGCCGCAGGCGGCCAGTTCGGCGGCCACGCGTTCCTGCACATCGGGGTGCTTGGCCAGCGCATAGGCCATGGCGACGATCGCGCTGGTGGTGGTTTCGTGCGCGGCGCTCATCAGGCCGAGCATGTGCTTGACGATCTGGTCATCGGTGTAGGTCTCACCCTCGTCCGAGCGCGCCTCGCACAAGTGGCTGAACAGGTCGCGGGACGGCGCAGCGCGCTTGCCGGGAATCTTCGCCTGCAACTGAGCGCGCAGGCGCAGCGAGCTGCGCACCGCCCGCCAGTAGGCGGTGCCGGGAATCATCAGGCGGATCAGCGCCACCGTGCCCGCGGCCGCGCGGGTGTATTCGCCGATCAGGCGACCGGCTTCCTCGCCCTGGCTTTCGCCCATGAACAGCAGGGCCGCCTGGTTGAACAGCGCCTGCTTCACGGCCGGGGCCAGCTTGAACGGCGTCGCGCCGGGCGTCCAGGACGCCACGGTCGCGGCAGCGCTCTCGTGCACCAGGCCGCGGTAATCGCGCATCGCTTCCTTCTTGAACGCCGACTGCATGATGCGGCGCTGACGGGCGTGTTCGTCAAAATCGAACAGGCCGAGCGCGTCGGGGAAAGTGTCCTTCAGGAACGGTTCGTAGGCGGCGCGCGACGAAAACACCTTTTCCCGGTCCAGGGTCAGGAATTCGTTGGCGTCCGGTCCCAGCAGGAACAGGCCGGCATTCCCGGCGATGTTGATGCGCGACACCTCGCCGAAACGGCGGTAGCGCGCCGCCGCCAGCGCGCGCGGGTTGGCGACGAAGGAGAGGGTGTGGCCGATCAGGGGGAAACCGTTGTCGCCTGGAAAGCGGCTGAGGTCGGGCTGCATGCAGGGCTCCGGAAAAGAATGCGTGCGAATTCTGGGCAGAGTCGGTGCGGGCGTCTGGCGAATTCACGCCGTTCCGCCGGGCGGCCTCATGACAAACGGCGGCAACGGCAGGTGCCGGGGGCAGGCAAAACCCTGCGGATTTTGTGCTAATGTTGCCCGAGCGACCACGCGACCCAACCATAACTAAAGATCATGAACGACAAGATCGCGACCACGCATCAGGATGATGCCCGCTTCCGCGTCCTCTTCGAATCCGTCGACAACGTTGCCGTGCAAGGCTACGACCGTCATCGCCGGGTGATTTACTGGAATCCCGCCAGCGAGGCCCTGTACGGCTATTCCCGCGCCGAGGCGCTCGGGCGGCCGCTGGAAGACCTGATCATTCCGCCGTACCTGCGCGAACAGGTCAGCGCCGATGTCGAGCGCTGGATGACCCAGGGCGTGCCCATTCCGCCCGGCGAGCTGGTGCTGCGGCGCAAGGACGGCGGCCCCGCCTACGTCTATTCCAGCCACGCCCGGCTGTTCAACCGATTCGGCGAACCGGAAATGTACTGCCTCGACGTGGACATCTCCGCGCTCAAGCACGCCCAACAGGATCTGCTCGACAGCCACGCCGAACTGGACGCCACCCTGCAGGCCATTCCGGATCTGCTCTTCGAACTGGACGAAGAGGGACGCTACCTGAATGTCTGGGCGCAGGACGCGGCGCTGCTCGCCGCCCAGCGGGAACACCTGATCGGACGCACGGTCGGCGATATCCTCCCCGCCGAATCCGCCGCGACCGTGATGCGGGCGCTGGCGGAAGCCGCGCGCGACGGCCGGGCGCAAGGGCATGTCATCCGGCTGCCGCTGGAGCGGGGCGCGTCCTGGTTCGAGCTGTCGACCTCGCGCAAGCCCGCGGGCGGCGGCCGCTGGCGCTTCATCATGCTGT
>JAYRMT010000329.1:0-2259 GCA_041912575.1 Fluviicoccus sp.
CATGTCGGAATAGCAGATGTGGCCCTTCGTCAGGCGGAAGGTATGCTGGCACTTCAGGGTGTCGGGCATGTTGTAGCGGTCGAGGCGGTCGTCGGCGTTGAACAGCAGCACCGCCACATTGGCACCGTCGCCCAGCGAGGTCAGGCGCAAGGCATTGCCGCGCTTCAGCACCAGCGACCAGCTCATGCCGCCGCGCAGGGTCTCGTCCAGTACGACCAGGTTTTCGGCAAACGGGACACTCATGGGGTTTCCTCCAGCACATCGGCGCCGCGCGACAGCGGCGTCAGCGTCCGCACTTCGGCGGACAGTTCGTTGTAAGTCTGACGGTCACGGCGGCGTACCGGCAGGTCGTAGGTGATGGTGGCGCCGTAGGCGTCCGGAGCCTGCGGATCAACGCGCACGCGGTCGAACACCAGCAGCCGCGTGCCCAGCGCGAAACCCTCCTTGAGGTCGTGGGTGACCATGAACACGGTGAAGCGGTGCTTTTCCCACAGGCCGCGCATCAGCTCGTGCATGTCGGCGCGGATGCCGGGATCGAGCGCACCGAAAGGTTCGTCCAGCAGCAGGATTTCCGGCTCGCGGATCAATGACTGCGCCAGCGCCAGCCGCTGCTGCATGCCGCCGGACAGCTCGTGCGGATAGCGGCCGCGCGCCTGCGCCAGCCCGACGGACTCCAGCATGGTCATCGCGCGCTCGTCCGCTTCGCGCTTCGCCGCGCCGAACAGGCGGCCGAGGAACGGCGCCTGCCGGAACTCCAGCCCCGCGCGCACGTTCTGCAGCGCGGTCATGTGCGGGAACACCGAGTAGCGCTGGAACACCACGCCGCGATCGGCGTCCGGCTCCACCGGCCAGGCCTGACCGTTCAGCAGCAGCGCGCCGCGCGTCGGCTGCTCCTCGGCCAGCAGCATCCGGAAAAAGGTGGTCTTGCCGCAGCCGGACGCGCCGACAATGCTGACGAACTCGCCCTTCTCCACGGTCAGGTTGAGGTTTTCCAGCACCGGGCGGTGGCCGTAGTGCTTCCACAGGTGACGGATGGCGATCTGGCTCATGACGCCTCCTTGCCGTGACGGCCGCCCAGCCACGGGAAGGCCAGCCGGTTGCCGTAGTGCAGCAGCCGGTCAATCACGAAGGCGAGCAGGGTGATCCACAGCACGTAGGGCAGGATGATGTCCATCGACATGAAGCGGCGGACCAGGAAGATGCGGTAGCCCAGGCCCTGCTCGGCGGCGATGGCCTCGGCGGAAATCAGGAACAACCAGGCCGAGCCCAGCGACAGCCGCACGCTGTCCACCAGCCGCGGGAAGACCTGCGGCAGCACCACGCGCAAGGCCATCTGCCAGGAATTCGCGCCCAGCGACTGCGCCTTCACCAGCATCTCGTGGGGAATCTCGGCGATGCGCCCCTGCAGGTCGCGGATCAGGAAGGGCGCGACGCCGATGATGATCAGCATCACCTTCGACAGCTCGTCCAGCCCGAAGATGACGAACAGGATCGGCAGGATCGCCATCGGCGGCACCAGCGACAGCGCGGTCACCAGCGGCGACATGGTGGCGCGCCAGTAGGGCAGCATCCCCGCCAGCATGCCGAACAGCAGGCCGCCGCCCGCGCACGCGCCCATGGCGATGCCGATGCGCTTGAGGCTGGCGGCGGTATCGGCCCAGAGGATGACCTGACCGGTGCGCGGATCTTCATCGACCGCGACCATGCGCACGCCCTCGACCAGTTGCGTGGCGGACGGCAACAGGCGGTCGTCCGGATTCTCGCGGTGGCGCGCGTCGGACTGGCCCAGATAGAACAGGGCCACGAAGACGAAGGGGATGAGCCCGAGGATCAGCGCGCCGAGGCGCGAGGGGCGGCGGTTGACGAGGCGCTTCATGGACGCCTCCGGGACGGCGCGACGCGCCGCAAACAGGTCGGGACCGACATGGGTACCTCCGGGCTTCACGGAATGGGCGACAGGAGCCACGCAAGGTGGGTCTCCCGGGCTTTTATCCCTCCGTGTCACCCCCCGGCCGGGGAGGTCGGCAACTCTCGGACCAGCCATCCGCACAGCGGACCGGAACCCTAGTCACCCGTTCAGGGCCGCAAGCAGGGGCCCCTGTCGTATGGGGAGGAGAATGCAGGATGCGTGCCATGGGGGAAAGGGGGAAATCGGGGGGAATCACGCCCGGCGATGTGGCAATCCGGGCGTCACGTGCGCGATTTTGGGGCGTGAGGCTCCCTCTCCCCTTGTGGGAGAGGGTGGCGCGCAGCGCCGGG
>JAYRMT010000330.1:0-2231 GCA_041912575.1 Fluviicoccus sp.
CCGGTGTGCATGGCCGCCAGTTGCAGCTGGCGGCCGGTTTCCGTGGACAGGAAGATGATCGGCAGGTCGGTGAAGCGGGGATCGTGCCGGATGACGCCCGCCACCTCGCTGCCGTTGCAGCCGGGCATGTACAGGTCGAGCAGGATCAGTTCGGGCGAAAAGCGGTCAAGGATTTCCAGCACCCGGGCCGGTTCCTCCAGCGTTTCCACGTCCATGCCCGCCGCGCGCAGCACCAGCGCGTAGTGGTCGCAGAGGAAATGGTTGTCTTCCACCACCAGCACGCGGAAGGGCGCGCTCTGCACGCGGTCGGTCAGCGCGTCCAGACGTTCGTTGAGGGCCGCATAGTCCACCGGCTTGGGCTGGTAGGCGTCCACCCCGGCGCGCACTGCGCCCAGACGGCTTTCCCAGTCCCAGCGCGCCGACACCACGACGGTGGGGATATGCGGTTCGTCCGGGCGCATCAGCGTCGCGCCCGCCAGCAGGCCTTCGGGCAGCATCAGGTCGACCACCAGCGCGGAGGGCCGCCGGGCATCCAGCGCGGCGCGCGCCGAGGTGGCGTCGGGGAAGATGCGCGTGTCCCAGCCGTAGATCGCCAGCTGTCCGGCCATGTCGGCTGCCAGCAGCGCATCGTCCTCCACGATGTAGACGCTGCGCGTGTCGTCGGTACGGGGTACTGCCGTCGGCGGCGCGGCTTGCAGCGACGGCGCTTCGCGGGCGGCCTGCTCCAGTTCTGCCAATTGCCGGCGCAGCCGTTCGGCAAACCCGGGCGGCGGCTCCCCGGGCAGCCCGGCCAGTTGTTCCTCCAGCCGTCGCGCTTCCGAGCCCAGGTGGCCGTAACCGAAGGTGCCCGCCGACCCGGCGAGGCTGTGCGCCCGACGGTGCAGGGGCTCGCCCGTCGCGGAGGCGGGCGCGGCCAGGAACGCCTCGGCCAGCGCGCGCAGCTCGGCCAGGCGTTTCGGCAGTTCCGCGCCGTAGGCCTCCTGCAGGGCGCGCAGGCGGGCCGGCTTGTCCGTACGGGCGGGGTCAGTCATGGTCGTTGCATCCGATGGCCCGCACCTGGTCGGCGAGGGCCATCGGATCAAAGGGCTTGGCGATCACCGCCGAGGCGCCCAGCGAGCGGAAATGCGCCACTTCCTGCGGCTGCACCTTGGCGGTGACGAAGGCGAAACGGGTTCCGGCCAGCTCCGGCAACTGCCGCAGCTGTTGCAGGGTCGAAGGACCGTCCATGCCGGGCATCATCACGTCCAGCAGCACCACGTCGGGGCGGAACGCCGCCGCTTCGGCCAGGGCGGCCGGGCCGCCGTCGCAGATGCGCAGGGTCATGTCCGCTTCATCCTCCAGGGAAAATTCGACAATCATCCGGATATCGGGCTCATCATCCACATACATCACGCGCAAGGGGTCGGACATGTCAGGCGGTCTCCGGCTCAGGTCTTGAGGAGGGTCTTGATCGTGGACAGCAACTGCTCGTTGCTGGTCCGGGATTTGGTCAGCACTTCACTGATGCGCTGGTTCAGGTCGCGGCCGGTTTCCCGGCCGGAAAACACCAGCACGCGGCTCATCGGGTCCAGGCCTTCCAGCAGGTCCAGACCGTTGCCGTCGGGCAGGCTGATGTCCAGCATCACCAGGTCGTAATGCCGGGTCGCCAGCCGCTCGCGGGCTTCGGCCAGCGTCGAGGCGGTTTCGTATTCGCCGGTGCCTTCCAGCAGCTCGCGGGTAATCTGCAGCACGTCGTTGTCATCCTCGACGTGCAGGATATGCGGCTTGCCGCCGGGGTGAAGGGCCTGGCGCAGCGCATTCGACAGGCGCAGCGGGTCAATCGGCTTGTCCAGCCATTGTGTCACGTTCAGGCTTTCCAGACCGCCGTCCTCTTCGCCGCCGCGCATCAGGATCACCGGCGTGCCCGCCAGCTCGGGCCGGGATTGCAGTTCGCGCAACAGGTCGCATCCGTCGCCGTCCATGAGTTCCGGGTTGAGCAGGATGGCGTCGTAGTGCTGGATCGACAGCATCTGGCGCGCCTTGGCGGCGGTGAACACGATATCGTTGGCGAAGCCGTCCTGCTGCAACAGGCCGCTCAGCATCATCGCCGCATCGGTGGCGGGCTCGCAGATCAGCAGCCGGTAGCGGACGTCGCTGTCCGGGAGGTCGGACCCGGCGCCGGCGCGGATCGGCAGCGTGAAAAAGAAGGTGGTGCCCGCCGGCGAGCTGCTGTAGTCGATATGGCCGTCATG
>JAYRMT010000331.1:0-2227 GCA_041912575.1 Fluviicoccus sp.
CCGGTGAAGGTTTTCAGGGCGGCCTTGCCGACGCCGTAGCGATAGACCTTGCCCAGATAGAAATGCGCCTCCAGCGCGTCATAGGAACGCTTCAGCTTGCTGATTTTCGTCAGCGGGGTGATGACCAGGTCGTCGTAGTCTTTCACTTCGGAGTGAATCCGCTGCCAGACATCGTCATCCACGGACGTGGAACGGGGAATCGCGTTGTTGGTCTTCCAGCCCAAGGCATACTGGATGTAGCGGATGATTTCCTGGCCGTCGAGCTCGTAATTGCGGCGGTTGAAGCTGTCATACAACTGGTCGCGCAACGCCTCGACCTTCTTGTGGTCGGTGAAGGGCGCGAGGTCGGGGTTCAGGCCTTCCTGAACGTACTGCAGCGCGTATTCCTCCCAATCGCCCTCGATGGCGCCGCGCATGCTCTCGCTCCGCGCCTTGCGGGCGGCTTCCTGCGCCTGCCATTCGCGGATTTCCTGCGCTTTCTTGGCTTCGCGGGCGAGCCGTGCGGCTTTTTCCGCCGGGCTCTCGGGAGGCGCAGCGTTATCCCGTCGCGCCGCCGCCTCTTCCATCAGTTGGGAGAAATCGTTGAGACCCTTCATGGTGTTGCTGACGCCGCCGTTCAGCGTCTGCGCGCGCTCCTGACAGTAGGCGAGCCCCTGCGACTGGTTGCAGTGACTGACGTAGCTGTCGACATCCTCCAGCGCCAGCGCGGCCAGGGGAACGGCGAAGAGGTACAACGGGAGGGTCCGGCGGAGGTTCATGGGGCTACCCTGCGATGGAAACAAAGAGGCTCCGCGTCATCCGGCGGAGTCCGCCTAGACTCGCAAGAGACGGACGGCAGGGTCAAGCGGAATATAGTCGTGCGGACAGCAGGTGATCCGGTCACGCGGTAAGCCCATGAAAACCTGCGCCCATGAAAAACCCCCGCCGGGGCGGGGGTTGCTTCACGCCATGACCCGGCTATCCGCCCGCCTTGGCGATGTAGTCGTTGATCGCGGCGTAAAACTCCAGCTCGTCGAAGGTGTCCGGACCGACCCCCACCACATCCAGGTGGTCCTGCGAGATCACGCCGGTCATCGAGGTCATCGCGATCGACGGCGGGTTGTTCAGGTTATCCACCGCCGTGACCGTGGTCTCGGTAATGGTGTCGAGCACGCCGAGGATGGAGTTGTATTGCAGGCGGCCGCCCATCTGCTGCGAGTTCACGCCCACGAGGCCGTCATCATCCATGTCGTAGACGGTGCCGTCGCCCTTGCCCGCCGCGCCGTCGTTGTCACAATCGTCCAGGCAGTAGCCGTCGCCGTCGGCGTTGTAGCCCAGCAGGGTATGCAAGGCGGACAATGCCGGATTGCGGTTGCCGTCATCCTGACCGGTGATCAGCGAGCGGAAGCGCACCGCCACGTACTGCCCGGCGCTGTTCTTCAGGTTGTACTTGGCGTTGAAGGCCTTTGCGCCGGTCGTCACGCCGTCCTTGGGATCGTAATCGTTGTAGATCAGCTGCTTGCCGGCCGCGATGATGTTGTTGCGGGTCGTCACGCTCTGCTGGTTCACCGCGTCAAACAGGGCATCGGCGATCTTGGTGATCAGCACGCCGCAGGGATCATTGGCGGGCGTGCCGTCCCAGGCCAGGTTCCAGCAGAACGACGTGCCGTTCAGGGCGTACTTGTCGAGCAGCTTCTTGGCGTAGGGCGAACCGCGATGCGGCGAGGAAATGCTGATCAGGTTGTTGACCACCGTGTAACCCTTGCGGGACTTCAGCAAGTGGGCCGCCTTGCGGATGTCGAAACCGCCCTGCGAGTGGCCGACCAGATTGATGTAGCTGACGCCCTTGGTGGTCATGTAGCTCTGGATCTTGTCCGCCAGCTGGGTGCCGCGCGTTTCGGAATCGGCCAGCGAGGTCACCTGGAAAGCCTCGGCCATCTGGCTGCCGTTGACGTCGTCATTACAGCCGTTGAGCTCCAGCAACTGGCAGCCGTCCAGGGCGAACACGCCCAGCTCGTTGCCGAAATAGTCCAGGCCGGCGATTTCGTCCCACCCGGCCATGCCGTGCGCGAGGATGATCGGGTACTTGGTCTTCTGCGCCTCGGCGTGCGCCTGTTGCGCCGGGAGCGAGAGCCCCAGCGACAACAGCAGGGAAGCGGCGACCGCCGCCAGTGTCTTCTTCAAGTGCATGGTGCCCACCTTGTTATGTTTGTTATGGTCAGGCAACACGTCTGGCGGCGGGCTGCGG
>JAYRMT010000332.1:0-2224 GCA_041912575.1 Fluviicoccus sp.
CCAGTGCATTATTTGGCCGGTCGGGCGGCTCTCGGACCAGACGCGCCGGGAAAACCCCCGCCGCCGGAACCCTAGCCCCCCGTTTTCGGTGATGCGGCGTCGCCGCGCTTGTATACAAGCAGGAGTCATGCCAGACCGTCCGGCGATGCGCGCCGCCGATTCTCCGCTACAATAGCGCCCCTTCGTCGCCAGCCCGGTTCATCCGCCATGATCAACTTCCAGGACCTCACCCTGCGCCGCAACGGCCGCGTGCTGTTCGCCAACGCCACCGGCTCCATCCACCCCGGCTGGAAGATCGGGCTGACCGGCGAGAACGGCGCGGGCAAGTCCACCTTTTTCGCCGCGCTGCAGGGCGCGATGGGCGTGGACGGCGGCAAGCTGGAGCGCCCGGCGGTGTGGACGGTGGCGCACATGCAGCAGGAAGTGGCGGCGCTGGACCAGAAGGCGGTGGACTTCGTGCTGGACGGCGACCGCGAATGGCGGCTGATCAGCACCGCGCTGGACACCGAGCAGGATGACCACAAGCTGGCCGAGCTCTACGGCCACTTCGACGCCATCGACGGCTACACCGCACCCGCGCGCGCGGCGCGCCTGCTGGCGGGCCTGGGCTTCAGCGAGGCGGAACAGCAGCGCAGCGTCAGCAGCTTTTCCGGCGGCTGGCGGATGCGCCTCAACCTGGCGCAGGCGCTGATGTGCCGCTCCGACCTGCTGCTGCTGGACGAACCGACCAACCACCTCGATCTGGACGCCATCCTCTGGCTGGAAGACTGGTTGAACGCCTATCCGGGCACGCTGCTGCTGATCTCGCACGACCGCGACTTCCTCGACGCCACCGTCGACCACATCCTGCACATCGAACAGCAGAAGATGACGCTGTACACCGGCAACTACTCCACTTTCGAGCGCACCCGCGCCGAGCGTCTGGCGCAGCAGCAGCAGGCCTTCGAAAAGCAGCAGCTGGAAAAGGCGCACTTGCAGAAATACATCGACCGCTTCCGCGCGCAGGCCACCAAGGCCCGCCAGGCGCAAAGCCGCATCAAGCAGCTGGAGCGCATGGTTGAAATCGCGCCCGCGCACGTCGACTCCGCCTTCACCTTCCGCTTCCGTGAGCCATACCGGTTGTGCTCGCCGCTGGTCCGGCTGGATGACGTCGGTTGCGGCTACGGCGACAAGCGCATCCTGAATAAAGTCCGGTTGCACCTGAGTCCGGAGTCGCGCATCGGCCTGCTGGGTCCGAACGGGGCGGGCAAATCGACGCTGATCAAGACCCTGGTCGGGGAAATCCCCCCGCAGGGCGGCGAGCGCACGATGGGCGAACACACCCGCATCGGCTACTTCGCCCAGCACCAGCTCGACCACCTCGACATGGACGCCAGCCCGCTGCTGGCGCTCACGCGCATCGCGCCGCGCACGCAGGAGCTGGAGCTCCGGACGTTCCTCGGCAGCTTCGGCTTCCAGGGCGACCGCGTCACCACCACGGCGGGCAATTTCTCCGGCGGCGAGAAGGCGCGGCTGGCGCTGGCGCTGATCGTCTGGCAGCGCCCCAACCTGCTGGTGCTGGACGAGCCGACCAACCACCTCGACCTGGAAATGCGCCACGCGCTGAGCATGGCTCTGCAGGAATTCCAAGGCGCGCTGGTGGTAGTCTCGCACGACCGTTTGCTGCTCGGCGCCTGCTGCGACGACTTTCTGCTGGTCGCCGACGGCAAGGCCGAACCCTTCAACGGCACGCTGCCGGATTACGCGGTGTGGCTGAAGAAATGGCGGGCCTCGCAACCGGCAGGCGGCGTCGCGCCGGTCGTGGAGGAAGTCCCGGCGACTCCGGCCCCGGCTGCCGCGCCTGTAGTCGAGAAGCCCGCGCCGGTCGGGCCGGGCGGCAAGAAGCTGAATCCGCAGGCGGTGCGACTGAACGTGGACAAGCTGGAGAAACGGCTGAACGCGCTGCACGTCCGCCAGAAGGAACTGACCGAACTGCTCAACGGCACCGACATCTACGAACCGAAAGCCGCCGCCCGCCTGCAACAGACGCTGGCCGAGCAGTCGGACATCGTGCACCAGCTGGAGACGGTGGAAGCGGATTACCTGATCGCGCTGGAGCAGCTGGAAAGTCTGGGCTGAAACCCGCGAAACCGCCCGGTCGCATCCGCGCCTGCCCAAACGCGCGCGGCCGGGCTAAGATGGCCGACCGATTTTCCCCGCAACCCGGAGGCCGCCATGACATCCC
>JAYRMT010000333.1:0-2223 GCA_041912575.1 Fluviicoccus sp.
TAGACAAATTCATCCCGACGGCCGGATTCCCCATGGATACCCCGCACGATAATCACGATTCCCATCCCAAAGACGGCCACAAGATCTTGGTCGTCGACGACGATGTCCGCTTGCGCACGCTGCTGCAACGCTTCCTGGAAGAACAGGGCTACGCGGTCAAGGCCGTGCCCGATGCCGGCCAGATGGACCGCCTCCTCGCCCGCGAGCTGTTCTCGCTGATCGTGCTGGACTTCATGCTGCCCGGCGAGGACGGCCTGGCGATCTGCCGCCGCCTGCGCGCCGCCAACAACCCGGTGCCCATCATCATGCTGACCGCGCGCGGCGCGGATTCCGACCGCATCAACGGCCTGGAGGCGGGGGCGGACGATTACCTGCCCAAGCCCTTCAACCCGCAGGAACTGCTGGCGCGCATCCGCGCCGTGCTGCGCCGCCAGGTGCGCGAGCTGCCCGGCGCGCCCTCGCAGGTGGTGGAGATCGTGCGCTTCGGCCCCTGGGAACTGGACCTGTCCACCCGGGAATTCCGCAAGGCCGGGACCCCGGTGCCGCTGACCACCGGCGAATTCGCCGTATTGAAGGCGCTGGTGCAGCACCCGCGCGAACCGTTGACCCGCGACAAGCTGATGAACCTGGCGCGCGGCCGCGAATGGGGCGCGATGGAGCGCTCGATCGACGTGCAGGTCTCGCGCCTGCGCCGCCTGATCGAGGAGAACCCGGCCAAGGCGCGCTACATCCAGACCGTCTGGGGCGTGGGTTACGTGTTCGTGCCCGACGGAAAGGAATAAGCCATGCTCAGCGGCGGCGGTCTGACGGGATTCTGGAACCGCTTCAAGCCGAAAAGCGCGCTCTGGCGGACTGCGGCGGTCATCAGCGTCGTGCTGGTGGTCAGCCAGTTTCTCTCGCTGGCCTTTTTCTGGGTCAACCTGTACCTGCCGGAAATGCGCCAGCACGCGCATTACGCGGCGGTGAACCTCTCCCTGCTCCGGGACGCCGAGTCGCAAGCCCTGCAAAACCCGCAGGCGCTGGAAATGCACGAGTGGGTGCAGCGCGCCACCGGCATCGAGGTGGTGCGCAACCCGGACGACTTCCCGGTCATCCGCGACAAGTTCCTGGCGGAAATCTTCACCAACGAGCTGGAGCAGCAGCTCAGCACCGAGCTCGGCGAACAGGTCGACGTCTATTTCGAATTCAAGCCCAAGCCCCGGCTCTGGATTTACCTGCCGTCGATGAAGGACGTGTGGGTGCGCGAGCCGTTGCTCTTTTTCACCCAGTACAACCCTTACATCATCATCGCCTGGATCATCGGCGTGCCCTTGCTGGCCATGATCGCCATCGTGATCCTGGTCAAGCAGCTCAATCGTCCGCTGAAGCGCCTGCAATACGCGGCGCTCCAGATCGGCAAGGGGCATTACGCCACCCAGCTCGAAACCCGGCGCGGCCCGTCCGAAATCCGCGCCGCCAACGCCGCGTTCAACCAGATGAGCCGCGAGATCCAGCAGGCCGCCCGCGACCGCACGGTGATGCTGGCCGGGATTTCCCATGACCTGCGCACGCCCTTGACCCGGTTGCGGCTCACGGCGGAAATGATGGGCGACCGTGAGCTGGCCGAAGGCATGATTCTCGATATCCAGGACATGGACGACATCCTGGAGCAATTCATCAGCTTCATGCGCGACGGCTCGGACGAGAACTTCGAACCCACCGACCTCAACGCGATCCTGGCGGAAGTCGAAGCGCAGTTTTCCAAGCAGGCGGTGATCGAATTCCAGCCGGAACCCTTGCCGGACCTGCCGTTGAAGCGGCTCTCCATCAAGCGCATGGTCGGTAATCTGGTCAACAACGCGATCCGTTACGGCCGCCCCCCGATCACCCTGTCGGCCCTGGAAGGACGCAACGAGGTCCGCCTCAGTGTGCGCGACCACGGCGAAGGCATCGACGAAAGTCGCGCCTCCGACCTGTTGCAGCCGTTCGTGCGCGGGGAAAGCGCCCGCACCACGCAGGGGTCCGGGTTGGGGCTGGCGATCGTGGCGCGCATCGTCACCATGCACCAGGGCGCGATCGACATCCGCAACCACCCTGAGGGCGGCCTGGAAGTGACGATTTCCCTGCCGTTGACGCGCGCCGCCTGACTGTCCGCCGCTCAGTGCAGGGGCGTGCGGAACAACTCGCGCACATCCCCCGGGGTGAACACATATTCGGTATGGCAGAACTCGCAATGCAGGCGGA
>JAYRMT010000334.1:0-2213 GCA_041912575.1 Fluviicoccus sp.
CCCCGCAACCCGAGCCCGCGCCGCCTGCCGTCCCCGCGCCTGTTCAGGCGGCGGCCCCTGCGGCGTCCGCCGCCGCTCCGAAAAGCAAGAAGCCGCTGTTCGACGATGAGCTGAGCGACATGCTGCATGAGGCCTGGCAGGAAAAACCTCGCGATACGGCCGAACTGACCGGTATCGGCGAAGTGGACAAACTCAAGGCCAGCGCTGACGAGAGCTGGGCCCAAGCCTTGCTGTCGGAGATCGCCGAAGAAGAAAAGAAAGAGCAGGCCAAGAACTACAGCATGGAACTGGCTGACGGCAAGCGCAAGCCGGCGCCGCGCCCCGAAGCGGAACCCCCGCGTCAGGCCCCGCGCTCCGCTCCGGCGACCGCCCCCGCTTCTGCTCAGGCGTCCGTCGAATCGCGTAAACCGGCGGCGGCAGCGGTCGCCGCGACGCCCCCGTCATCCGCCACCGGCGATGACGACCTGCTCAACTTCCTCAACAGCAACAGCGCGCCGACCCTCAGCACCAGCACCGCCTCGCTGCCGGTGGAAGTCCGCGACCATCGGACCTTTTCCATCAATTGGGGCTATTACCTGACCTGGGGATTCCTCTGCCTGATCGCCCTCAGCTTGTTGATCGGGCAGTATGTTTATTTCAACTTCGCCCGTCTGGCCGTGCAGCCCGACACACGGCCGCAGATCCTCGCGCTCTGCGACACGCTGAAATGCACCGTACCGGAACCGCCCGACATCCGCCAGATCGCCGTCAACAAGGTGGTGGTACGCCGTCATCCGGACATCAAGGGGGCGCTCAAGGTGGACGCCGTGATCTACAACAAGGCCGACTTCACCCAACCGCTGCCCCTGCTGAAGCTGGTGTTGCTCAGCCGCAAGGGCGAGATCGTCGCCGGACGGGTCTTTACCCCGAAGGAATATCTCCAGGGCGATGCCTCCAAACTGCGGCGCATTCCGCCCAACACCCTCATCTACATCTCGCTGGATATCGCGCCGCCGGGCGTGGAGTCCGCCGGCTACCGCATGGAGCCGTTGTTCCCCTGATCCCGTCCGGGGATGCAAAAATCCCCGGATTGTTCGAAAAATAATCTCCCTTTCCGGGCCGCCTTGCGGTATCATGCCGCCGTTTTTTTCACCGCCCGGCTGCCCATTCCCCGATGCTGTCCCCCATCCCCCTGGGTCCTTACCGGATCGATCCTTTGGCATTGGCCCCGATGGCCGGTGTCACGGACCGCCCTTTCCGGCAAGTGTGCCGAAGCCTGGGTGCGGGACACACCGTGTCGGAGATGGTGACCTCGGACACCCGGCTGTGGAAGACCGCCAAGTCGCGCTTCCGGCTGGACCATACCGGCGAACCCGGCCCGCGCACGGTGCAGATCCTCGGTTATGATCCGGACATGCTGGCGGACGCCGCCCGCCTGAATGTCGAACTCGGCGCGCAGATCATCGACATCAACATGGGCTGTCCGGCCAAGAAAGTCTGCAACCGGCTGGCCGGATCGGCGCTGATGCAGGACGAGGTCCTGGTCGGCCGCATCCTGGAAACCGTGGTCAGGGCCGTCCCGGATACCCCGGTCACCCTGAAGACCCGCACCGGCTGGAACCGCGAAAACCGCAACGGCCCGCGTATCGCGCGCATTGCCGAGGACGCGGGCATCCGCCTGCTGGTCATTCATGGCCGCACGCGCGCGGACAAGTACGAAGGCGACGCCGAGTACGACACGATTGCCGCCGTCAAACAGGCCGTACGCATCCCCGTGCTGGCCAACGGCGACATCGACAGTCCTGAAAAGGCGCTGTCGGTGCTGCAACACACGGGCTGTGATGGTATCATGCTCGGCCGCGCCGCGCATGGCCGCCCGTGGATTTTCCGTGAGATTCGCCACTTCCTGAGCACCCGCACCCGGTTGTCTCCCCCCACCTTTTCAGAACGCGCCCGCGTGATCCTCGATCACCTGTCCGCGCTGCATGAATTTTACGGGGAGGAATCCGGGGTCCGTTTCGCCCGCAAGCACATGGGGTGGTACGGACAGCATCTGGACCATGCCCGGGAATTCGTGCGCGAATTCCACACCCTGGCGAGCTGCGACGCGCAGCGCGCCGCCGTCAAAGCTTTCGTCGCGACCCGCGATGGAAGTCACCTCCCCGTTGATACCTTGTCGCAGGATCATTATGAATAGTCCGAAGCCCTCTATTCCCGTTCCCCAAACCGATGCC
>JAYRMT010000335.1:0-2194 GCA_041912575.1 Fluviicoccus sp.
CCCCGCAACCCGAGCCCGCGCCGCCTGCCGTCCCCGCGCCTGTTCAGGCGGCGGCCCCTGCGGCGTCCGCCGCCGCTCCGAAAAGCAAGAAGCCGCTGTTCGACGATGAGCTGAGCGACATGCTGCACGAAGCCTGGCAGGAAAAGCCGCGCGACACCGCGCAACTGACCGGCATCGGGGAAGTGGACAAGCTGAAGGCCAGCGCGGATGAGAGTTGGGCTCAGGCCCTGCTCTCCGAAATCGCCGAGGAGGAAAAGAAGGAGCAGTCGAAGAATTACAGCATGGAGCTGGCGGACAGCAAGCGCAAGCCGGCGCCGCGCCCCGAAGCGGAACCGCCGCGTTCGTCCCCGCGCCCCGCGCCCGCCCCGGCGCCTGTCGAATCGAAAAAACCGGCCGCTGCGGCGGCGGTTCCCGCGCCGTCATCATCCGCCACCGGTGATGACGACCTGCTGAACTTCCTCAACAGCAACAGCGCGCCCACCCTCAGCACCAGCACCGCAACGTTGCCGGTGGAAGTCCGTGACCATCGGACCTTCTCCATCAACTGGGGTTATTACCTGACTTGGGGATTCCTCTGCCTGATCGCGCTCAGCTTGCTGATCGGGCAGTACGTTTATTTCAACTTCGCCCGCCTGGCCGTGCAGCCCGATACCCGGCCGCAGATCATCGCACTGTGCGACATGCTGAAATGCACCGTGCCGGAACCGCCCGACATCCGCCTGATCGCCGTCAACAAGGTGGTGGTGCGCCGTCATCCGGACGTCAAGGGCGCGCTCAAGGTGGACGCCGTGATCTATAACAAGGCCGACTTCACCCAGCCGCTGCCCCTGCTGAAGCTGGTGCTGCTCAGCCGCAAGGGCGAGATCGTTGCCGGAAGGGTCTTCACGCCGAAGGAGTATCTCCAGGGCGACGCCTCCAAGCTGCGCCGCATCCCGCCGGACACCCCGATCTACATCTCGCTGGACATCGCGCCCCCCGGCGTGGAGTCCGCCGGCTACCGCATGGAGCCGCTGTTCCCCTGATTCGCCCCGGGGATGAAAAAATCCCCGGATTGTTCGAAAAATAATCTCCCCTTCCGGGCCGGCTTGCGGTATCATGCCGCCGTTTTTTTCACCGCCCGGCTGTCCCTCCCCGATGCTCGCCCCCATCCCCCTGGGTCCTTACCGGATCGATCCCCTGGCATTGGCCCCCATGGCCGGTGTCACGGACCGCCCTTTCCGGCAAGTGTGCCGGAGCCTTGGCGCGGGACACACCGTCTCGGAGATGGTCACCTCGGACACCCGGCTGTGGAAAACCGCCAAATCGCGCTTCCGGCTGGACCATAGCGGCGAGCCCGGGCCGCGCACGGTGCAGATCCTCGGCTATGACCCGGACATGCTGGCGGATGCCGCCCGCCTGAATGTCGAGCTCGGCGCGCAGATCATCGACATCAACATGGGCTGTCCGGCCAAGAAAGTCTGCAACCGGCTGGCCGGATCGGCGCTGATGCAGGACGAGGTCCTGGTCGGCCGCATCCTGGAAACCGTGGTCAGGGCCGTCCCGGATACCCCGGTCACCCTGAAGACCCGCACCGGCTGGAACCGCGAGAACCGCAACGGCCCGCGCATCGCACGCATCGCCGAGGACGCGGGCATCCGCCTGCTGGTCATCCATGGCCGCACCCGCGCCGACAAATACGAAGGCGACGCCGAATACGACACGATTGCCGCCGTCAAACAGGCCGTACGCATCCCCGTACTGGCCAACGGCGACATCGACAGTCCTGAAAAGGCCCTGTCGGTGCTGCAACACACGGGCTGTGATGGTATTATGCTCGGCCGCGCCGCGCATGGCCGCCCGTGGATTTTCCGTGAGATTCGCCACTTCCTGAGCACCCGCTCCCGGTTGTCTCCCCCTACCTTTTCAGAACGCGCCCGCGTGATCCTGGATCACCTGTCCGCGCTGCATGAATTTTACGGGGAAGAATCCGGGGTCCGTTTCGCCCGCAAGCACATGGGGTGGTACGGACAGCATCTGGGCCACGCCCGGGAGTTCGTGCGCGAATTCCACACCCTGGCGAGTTGCGAAGCGCAGCGCGCCGCCGTCAAAGCTTTCGTCGCGACCCGCGATGGAAGTCACCTCCCCGTTGATACCTTGTCGCAGGATCATTATGAATAGTCCGAAGCCCTCTATTCCCGTTCCCCAAACCGATGCC
>JAYRMT010000336.1:0-2193 GCA_041912575.1 Fluviicoccus sp.
CGAGGTACGCGCCGCGTTGCCGCAGGACGGAGAGGTAGGGCTGCTGTTCGGCGGCGGCGGCCGTGGTGTTTTCCAGAATGACGATGAAAGCCTGACGGAACGGCTGTTTGGCGGTCGGCCCGGCAGTCGCGACGGTGGTCAGGGCGGACAGCGCGAGCGCGAGGCCGAGGGTTTTCAGGGAGGGTCGCATGACGGGTTCCGGCGGGGGATTCTGGGTGAACCTATCACCGGGCTTTCGGGAGGGTCAAGCCGCTATCGGCTCAGCCCTCCGTCTCCTCCTCCCGCAACTGCAACGCCCACATTCCCGCATACACCCCGTCCTTTTCCAGCAACTCCCGGTGCGTCCCGCGCTCCACCACCCGCCCCTGCTCCATTACCAGGATCTGGTCGGCATCGACAATCGTCGACAGCCGGTGCGCGATGATCAGCGTCGTCCGCGACGCCGAAATCTGCGTCAGTTCCTCCTGGATCGCCTTTTCCGTCTGCGAATCCAGCGCCGAGGTCGCTTCGTCAAAAATCAGGATCGGCGGGTTCTTGAGGATGGTGCGGGCGATCGCCACCCGCTGCTTCTCCCCGCCGGACAACTTCAGCCCGCGCTCGCCGACTGTGGTGTTCCAGCCGTCCGGCAGCGACTCGATGAACTGCAGGATATGCGCCGAGCGCGCCGCCTCGACCACCTCGTCCCGCGTCGCATCCGGTTTCCCGTAGGCAATGTTGTAGTAGATCGTGTCGTTGAACAGCACGGTGTCCTGCGGCACGATGCCGATGTGCGCGCGCAGGCTGGCCTGGGTCAGTTCGCGCAGGTCCGCGCCGTTGATGCGGATCGCCCCGGCGTTGACGTCGTAGAAACGGTACAGCAGTTTTGACAGCGTCGATTTGCCCGCGCCCGAACTGCCGACCACCGCCACCGTCTGCCCGGCCGGGATCGTGAAGTCCACGCCATGCAGGATCTGCCGCTTGGCGTCATAGCCGAAATCCACCCCCGCGAATTCCACCGTCGCCGCCCGCGTCGCCAGCGGCTGCGCGTCCGGCCGGTCCTCGATGTCCGCATCCTCGCGCAGCAGGCTGAACATGCGCTCCATGTCGGTCAGCGCCTGCTTGATCTCGCGATAGGCCATGCCGAGGATGTTCAGCGGCGCATACAGCTGGATCAGGAAGGCGTTCACCGCGACCAGGTCGCCCAGCGTCATCGTGCCCTTCGCCACGCCGTCCGCCGCCAGCCACACCAGCATCGTGATACCGATGGCGATGATGCCCGACTGCCCGCTGTTGAGGATGCCGATGGAATACTCGTTGCGGATTGACGCTGTTTCCCATTTTTCCAGCGCCTGGTCGTAGCGCTTGGCTTCCCACTGCTCGTTGCCGAAATATTTCACCGTTTCGTAGTTGAGCAGCGAATCGACGGCGCGGGTGTTGGCCTTGCTGTCGAGCTCGTTCATCTCGCGGCGGGTCTGGTTGCGCCATTCGGTGATCATCACCGTGAAGGCCGTGTAAACCACGATGGTCACCAGCGTCACCACGGCGAAGCGCCAGTCGTACATCGTCACCAGGATCACGGTGATCAGCGTGATTTCGAGGATCGTCGGCAGGATGTTGAACAGCATGAAGCTGAGCAGCGAGCCGATGCCCTTGGTGCCGCGCGCGATGTCGCGGGTCACGCCGCCGGTCTGGCGGTTGAGGTGGTAGCGCAGGCTGAGCCGGTGCAGGTGGTTGAAGGTTTCCAGCGCGACATTGCGGATGGCGCGCTGCGCGACCAGCGCGAAGATCGCGTCGCGCAACTCCCCGAACGCGGTGGACGCCAGCCGTAATGCACCGTAAGCGACAATCAGGCCGACCGGCACCGCGACCAGCGCCTTCGGTCCGGCGGAGAGCTGATCCACCACATGCTTGAGCAGCAGGGGAATGCCGACCGTGGCCAGCTTGGCGAGCACCAGGCAGGACAGCGCGATGACCACGCGCGCCTTGTAGCGCCACAGGTAGGGGAACAGCGTTCTCAGGGTTTCCCAGTCGTTGCGGGGACCGGCGGCGGGGGTTTCGTCAGGCAGGGTGTGGCGCATGGAAAATCAAATCATGTCACGAAAGGCGGAAGCATACACCCGCAGGGGCGCACTGCGTGCGCCCTTTCCCGCGTACGCGGGGTTGCCGATCCGGAAACACCCTGTCTCCGGCGATAGGGGCGCGCACCGGAAGCCC
>JAYRMT010000337.1:0-2173 GCA_041912575.1 Fluviicoccus sp.
CTTGCCGATGAACTGCTCCAGATCGGCGACCGCCTGCGACTCCTCGGACAAGAGGCGGTCGATCACCTTCTGGTTGCCGATCACCATGTAACCGTTGGCGGCATCGTAGGCGCGAGCCTCGCGCAGGATTTCACGGAAGATCTCGAAACAGACGGTTTCCGCGGTTTTGACCGATCCCCGCCCCTGGCAAGTCGGGCAGGTTTCACACAGCAGGTGCTCCAGCGATTCGCGGGTGCGCTTGCGCGTCATCTCCACCAGACCCAGCTCCGACACCTGGGTGATCTTGGTTTTCGCATGATCGCGGACGAGCATTTTTTCCAGCGACTTCAGCACCTGCAAGCGATGCTCGTCTTCCTGCATGTCGATGAAGTCGATGATGATGATGCCGCCCAGATTACGCAGCCGCAGTTGCCGGCTGATCGCGTGCGTCGCTTCCAGGTTGGTCTTGAAGACGGTGTCCTCCAGCGTGCGGGTGCCGACAAAGGAGCCGGTATTGACGTCCACCGTGGTCATCGCCTCGGTCTGGTCAATGATCAGGTAGCCGCCGGATTTGAGCGTGACTTTCCGGGACAGGGCTTTCTGCAGGTCCTCTTCCACATTGTAAAGGTCGAATAGCGGACGCTCGCCGGGATAATGCTCGATGCGTTCTTCCACGCCAGGCACGAAGTCGCGGGCGAACTCCTGCACCCGGACAAAGGTTTCGCGGGAGTCGATCAGCACCTTGCTGATATCGGGGGTCACCAGATCGCGCACCACGCGCTGGAAGAGCGGCAACTCCTCGAAGATCAGGCGCGGCACCTGCTCCTCGCGACGCCGCTCCTCGATGTGCTGCCAGAGCTTCAGCAGGAACTCCATGTCATTGCGCATTTCCTCTTCGCTGACGCCCTCGGCGGCGGTGCGCACGATCACCCCGCCCTTGAGCGTGCTGGCCATGTCGTCGCGGATGCGGCGGATCATGCCTTTCAGCCGCTCCCGCTCCGCCTCGTCTTCAATCCGCTGGGAAACGCCGACATGTTCCCCATACGGCATGTACACCAGGTAGCGGGCGGGAATGGACAAATCGGTGGTGAGTCGGGCCCCCTTGGTGCCCAGCATGTCCTTCATGACCTGGACGGTCACGGTCTGACCTTCATGCAGGTAGTCGAGAATGGAGTCCGAGCGTCCGCCGCCGTTGCCGGGGCGCGGCCAGACGATATCGCTGACGTGCAGGAAGGCCGTGCGGCTCAGCCCGATCTCGACAAAGGCCGCCTGCATGCCGGGCAGAACGCGCACCACCTTGCCCTTGTAGATGTTGCCGACCAGGCCCCGTCGCGCGGTGCGCTCGACGAACAGTTCCTGGACAATACCGTTCTCGACCAGGGCGACACGGCATTCCATCGGGGTGACATTGATCAGCAACTCTTCGGACATGGCGGAGAATTCGTGGGTCTTGTTCGGGTTATTCGGGCGACATCCAGACACTATACCCAAACTGCGTCAGCAGTTGCGCGGTCTCCGCCAGCGGCAAGCCGACGACATTGCTGTAACTGCCGGAAATACGGTCAACCAGCAAGGCGCCACGCCCCTGGATGCCGTAACCGCCCGCCTTGTCCGCGGGTTCGCGGGACGCCCAGTAGGCCTCCATGTCGAGGCGGGTCATCTGACGGAAATGGACCTCGGTGACCACGACGCGATGAATCACGGCGCCATCCCGTGCGAGCGCCACGCCCGTCAGCACCTGGTGCATCCGCCCCGCCATGCGCGACCACATGGCGAAGGCCTCATCGCGATCGGCGGGCTTGCCGAGCACCTCGCCGTCCAGCACGACGGTCGTGTCCGCTCCCAGAACGGTATCCCCCGACTCCACCAGCGCGAGACCGGCCTGCGCCTTGGCCACAGCCAGCCGCGCGACATAATCGGATGGCGATTCGTCCTCCAGCGGCGTTTCGTCCACGGAAATCTTCACCACCTCGAACGGCCAACCGACCTGTTGCATCAGTTCGCGACGGCGCGGCGAGGTGGAAGCCAGGAAAAGCATGTCAGTCCCCTTCAGGAAGGATCGGGCGGCGCCAGCGGAGCAGCGCCAGGAAAACCAGCGGCCACGCCAGCAGGTTGCCGAGCGCGGGCAACCAATACAAACCGGCATCCGGAGGCTGGCCCAGCGTCGTCAGCCAGCCGTAACGCACCAGCGCCG
>JAYRMT010000338.1:0-2159 GCA_041912575.1 Fluviicoccus sp.
GCAGCGGGTTCCAGTCACCGGACAGGCGGTACAGCAGCGTCTGGTTGTCGGCGGTCTTTTCCTCGATCACCGCATCCGGTTCGCGCGCGGGCGGGACGTTGACATCGCCGGACGGCCCACGATCCCCGCCCCAGCCGCCCGCGCCGCGCACGAAGGTGCTGATTTCGTTGTAGGCCAGCTTCTCGCCGGTTTCGTCGACGGTATCCACCGCCATCACCACCACCGCGTGCGGCGCCTTGTCATAGGCTTCCTTGAAGCGGAAGGTGTGGGTCAGTTTGGCGTGCGGCGGCAGCGGCCGCAGGATTTCGGTGTACTGCTCGCCGTGCAGCACGCGGTCAAGGCCGTAGTTCAGGCCTTGCAGGCTCTTGCCGTCCTTCGCCAGGTTCAGGTAGGCGTTCAGCGCGGGCATGACGCCGTAGGTGGGCAGCGCCTGGAAGCCGTCGCCCAGTTCATAGGTGAAGTGCAGTTCGGACGGTTCCAGCGGATTGGCCGCCGCCCCCACGCCCAGCGCGTACAGCGCCAGGTCGCGTTCATCATAGGCGTTGGTGGTGACCAGTTGGTCCTTGCTGGCCGCGTCCAGATCGATGAATTCGTTGCCACCCAGGCTCTTCTTGTTCAGGTTGGCCAGGATGGTGGTGAAGGATTCGTTGGCGGTGGCCGGATGCTCCGACTCACTGAAATCGGTGATCTTGCCCCACTTTGCCGCCACATCGTCCACGGTCAGCGGCCGGGCCGTGTTGTAGCTGTGGCCCATCGTCCGTTCCCAGCGCAGCTTGCTGATGTAGCCGGCGCCGACCTCGAACAGGCCCTTGGTGTCCTCGCAGTTTTCATGGCACAGCCAGGCCACCAGCGGCGACACGTACTCCGGCTTCAGCAGCGCCAGCAGGTCCGGCGGCATGATGGTTTCGGTGAGGCGCGAGGCCGCCAGCGGCGCGATCGTGTTGACGAGGATGTTCTTGCTGCGCCCCTCCTCCGCCAGACAATGCGCCAGCCCGAGGATGCCCAGCTTGGCCGCGCAGTAGTTGGCCTGCCCGAAGTTGCCGTAGATGCCCGCCGCCGAGGTGGTCATGATGATGCGGCCGTAGCCCTTCTCGCGCATGATCGGCCACGCGGCGTGCGACACCGACATCGAGCCCTTCAGGTGCACCCGGTACACCAGGTCCCAGTCGTCCTGCGTCATCTTCTGGAAGCTGACATCGCGCAGGATGCCCGCATTGTTGATGACGATATCGACCGTGCCGAAGGCATCCAGCGCCGTCTTGACGATGGCTTCACCGTTTTCCACGGAATCGTAATTGGCCACCGCCTCGCCGCCGGCGGCGCGGATTTCCGCCACGACCGCATCGGCCGCCGCCGACGACTTGCCGTCGCCGTGCCGACCGCCGCCGAGATCGTTGACCACCACTTTCGCGCCGCGCGACGCCAGCAGCAGGGCATGCTGGCGGCCAAGGCCGTTACCCGCGCCGGTGACAATGGCGACGCGGCCGTCGAATCGAAGTTCCTGGGACATGGGGGAAACTCCTGTAAGGGGAAAATCTGGGAGGGAGTAACTGCTCTCTAAAAACACCACATAGCATCAGGGCGACCGAAGTCGCCCTGAGGTTCACCGCATCAGATGGACCGTGAGATCAGTTCCTTCATGATCTCGTTGGTGCCGCCGTAGATCCGGTTGGCGCGGGTGTCGATGTAGGCGCGGGCGATCGGATACTCCAGCATGTAGCCGTAGCCGCCGTGCAGCTGCACGCACTCGTCCACCACCTTGCTCAGCAGGTCGGACACCCAGTACTTGGCGGCGCAGGCCGCTTCCACACTCAGCTCGCCCTTCAACACCTGCTCAATGCAGCGGTCGGTGAAGACGCGGGCGATCTGGATTTCCGAACGCATTTCCGCCAGCTTGAAGCGGGTATTCTGGAAGGAAGACACCGGCTTGCCGAACGCCTTGCGCTGCTTGACGTATTCCACCGTCGTGGCCAGCGCGCCTTCCGCCCCGGCGGCGCACATGATGGCGATCATCATGCGTTCCCAGGCCAGCTCCTTCATCAGCATGATGAAGCCCATGCCTTCCATGCCCAGCAGGTTTTCCTTCGGCACGCGCACGTTGTCGAAGAACAGCTCGCAGGTATCCTGACCGCGCATGCCCACCTTCTTCAGCGGCTTGC
>JAYRMT010000339.1:0-2158 GCA_041912575.1 Fluviicoccus sp.
GAGCCGTCGCCGGGCTGTTACGTGTCCCTGAACCTGAGCGCCACCAGCGTCGGCGACCCGCTGTTCCAGGCGTGGTTGCTGGACTTGCTGGAGGAATACGGGGTGCCGCCCGGCCGCCTGTGTTTTGAAATCACGGAAACCGAGCGGCTGCAGGCCGGGGAGAACGAACTGAAGCTGATCGAGACCTTGCGCCTGCGGGGCTTCCGTATCTGGCTGGACGACTTCGGCACCGGCTACAACTCCTTCGCCATCCTCAAGCGGATTCCCGTGGACGGTCTGAAAATCGACAGCAACGTCACCCGCGACGTGCTCAGTGATCCCGTGGACCGCGCGCTTCTGGAAGCGGCGGTGTTCATCAGCCGCACGCTGAACCTGGAGATCGTGGCGGAAGGGGTGGAAAGCGAAGCCGTCCGGGACGCACTGGTGGGGCTGGGCATTCCCAAGCTGCAGGGTTTCCTGTTCCACAGCCCGACTCCGGCGGGCGATATCGAGTTCAAATGACATGATCCGCCGGCTGCTGGCCTTCGCCCTCCTGTGCCTCGCTCTGACCGGTCTGACGCGGGCCGGGGAAGATCCGGAGCTGGCCGCGTTGTTTGCCGCCCGTCATGCGGAAGGCACCCTGGTCATGACCTCCCTGAAGTCCGGCCGTGTTTTTGTGCATGATGAGGCGCGCGCCGCCCGGCCGGTGTCGCCGGCATCCACCTTCAAGATCATGAATACGCTGATTTCTGTTCAGGAAGGGGCGGTCTCCGGCAAGGATGCGGTCTTTCCCTGGGACGGCGTGGTCCGGGATTTCCCGTCCTGGAACCAGGACCAGACGCTGGCAAGCGCATTCCGCGTTTCCTGCGTGTGGTGCTATCAGGAACTGGCGCGCAAGGTGGGGCCGGCGCCGTACCGGAAAACCCTGGCGCGCATCGGCTACGGGCGGTTGCCGGAGAGTTTCGATGTCACCACGTTCTGGCTGGACGGCAGCCTGACCGTCAGCGCCAACACCCAGGTCGACATCCTGAAGAAAATCTACCAGCGGGAGCTACCGTTCTCCGACCGCGCCTACGATACGTTGCGCGACATCATGATGGCGGAACGGACCCCGGCCTACGCCCTGTGGGCCAAGACCGGCTGGGCGGCGCGCATGACGCCGCAGATCGGCTGGTATGTGGGTTATGTGGAAGCGGGGGAGGATGTCTGGTTCTTTGCATTGAACATGGACATCCACGGTGAAGGCGACTTGCCGCTGCGCCAGCAGCTGGTCCTGTCGGCGCTGAAGGCCAAACGCATCATTCCGGACGTTTAAGCGGCGGTCAGCCGATCCGCCGCTTCAGGTGCTTCATCGCGATGATCCGCGTGGCGATTTCCTCGACCGACATCTCCGACACGTCCAGGCTCGGGATGTTCTCGCGGTTGTAGATCGACTCGATCGCGCGCAGCTCGCGCATGACCTGCGCCGGACTGGCGTACTTGCTGTTGGCCTTGCGTTCGTTGCGGATGGCGCTCAGGCGGTCGGCGTTGATCATCAGCCCGAACAGCTTGGCCTTGTGCTCGCGCAACACCTTCGGCAGCGTTTCGCCGTCCAGGTCATCCTCGGTCAGGGGATAGTTCGCGGCGCGGATGCCGAATTGCAACGCGAGATAGAGGCTGGTCGGCGTCTTGCCCGAACGCGACACGCCGATGAGGATGACGTCCGCCATGTCGTAGTGGCGCGTGCGCGCTCCGTCGTCGTTGTCCAGCGCGAAATGCACCGCGTCGATCCGGGTCTTGTAGGACTGGCTGTCCACGGTATGCGACTTGCCCACCGTGTTCATGGGTTTTTCACCCAGCACTTCCTCCAGTTTCCCTACAAAGGTTTCGAAAACGTCAAACATGTAGCCGTGCGCCCCGGCTATAATCGAACGGATTTCCTGGTTGACGATGGTGTCGATGATGATCGGCTTGCATCCGTCTTCCTGCGCCACCCGGTTGATTTCCGCCACCGCCTCGCGCGCCCGCTCGGGCGTGCCGACATAGGGCAGGGTGATCCGTTCCAGCTGCACATTGCCGAACTGCGCCAGCAGGCTGTGTCCCAGCGTTTCGGCGGTGATGCCGGTGCCGTCGGAGATAAAGAAGACGCTACGTTTCATGGGAGCCTCGGGGTTTGTCTGTTACGGCGGGAATCTTTATA
>JAYRMT010000340.1:0-2123 GCA_041912575.1 Fluviicoccus sp.
GGCCGGACCGTCGCCCGCGATGCAGCCGGGCTGGCAGCTCAAGCTGCCGCCGTCGCGCCAGAAATCCCTGAAGAAATTCCGGGTGCTGCTGTGGACCGACGACCCGGTCGCGCCGATCGACTCCCGACTGGCCGCGCAATACCGCGCGCTGGAGCAGGCCTTGCGGGATGCCGGCGTCGCGGTGGACAAGGGCTCGCCCCTCGGCATGGGCATGGCGGATTTCTACCCGTTGTATCTCGGCCTGCTGGGCGGGGCGATGGGGAACGCGCAGCCGCGCTTGCAGCGCAATCTGCTCGGGCTGGCCGCGCCGGTGTTGCGCAAGGTGGGCGGCTACATCGCCGCGCCGCGCTTCTTCGAGGAATTCCTGGCGGGCATGGGCCAGAGCCACGCGGACTGGCAAGTGAAGTCGGAGCGTCGGCATCGCCTGCGCCGCAAGATCCTGCCGGTGTTCGAGCAGTATGACGTAATCCTCATGCCGCCCGGGCTGACCACCGCGCTGCCGCACCAGCACAGCCCGGAAATGCCGCTGCGCAAGATCCGCATCGACGGGCAGGAGCGCAATTATCCCGACATGTTCATGTGGATCTCGCTGGCGACCCTGCTGGGTCTGCCCGCGACCAGCGCGCCGGTCGGGGTGACGCCGGACGGCCTGCCGGTCAACATCCAGATCGTCGGCGCGCCCTACGAGGACCGCACCACGCTGCGCTTCGCCGCGCTGCTGGCGGACGTGATGGGCGGTTTCACCCGCCCGGCAGGTTGGTAAACCCGGTCAGGCCGAGGTCCTGAGCGCGGGCAGCACCCGCGCCAGGGCCTCTTCCAGCCGGTGCGCCGACAGGATGACCGCGTCGCGCCAGTCGTCGGCGGCTTCGCCGTTGGCGCCGTCGGTAATGAACTTCAAGCAGAGGAAGGGGGCACCGAAGACCTGACAGGTCTTGGCGAGCGCGTAGGCTTCCATGTCGATCACTTCGAGGTGGAATTCGGGATGGGCTTCGGTGACGAAACTGTCGCCGGTGAAGCAGGCGGCCAGCGGCATGCCGTCGGCGGCGAGACCGTTCTTCAGGCTGCGGCCTTCCTCGAACGGGGTGACGCCGAGCGGTACGCCGATGGCCGTGGCGTCCATGTCGCGCTGGATGAACTCGGTGATGCAGACCACGTCGCCCGCGTTGAAGCTGTGCGAGCCCGCCGAACCGACGTTGACCACCAGCGGCATCGTTTCCCGCCCGGCCAGGGCGCGCGTCAGCGCGATGGCGGCGTTGACCTTGCCGACGCCGGTGTAGATCACCTCGTCCGCCAGCCGGTCCAGGTGGTGGCGGTCGTTCTCCATTTCCAGCGCGATCGCCAGCAGGACCGGGCGGCTCATTCAGTCACCATAGCGGAACAGGCTGCGCGGCCGGATGTCCCCGCGCCGGAAGTCGTTCAGGGCGGCGAGGTTGATCAGCGTGACGATCCCGGCAATGGCATGGCCGCCGCGTTCACACAGTTCGCAGGTCGCGCCGAGGGTGCCGCCGGTGGCGATCACGTCATCCGCGATCAGTACGCGTTGCGGCGGAATGTCGGCCGCCATCTGCAGGGTGTCCTGACCGTATTCCAGGCTGTAGGCGACGGTGTTGACCGGCGGCGGCAGCTTGCCGGGCTTGCGCACCACCAGCAGGCGCTTGCCCTTGGCGTAGGCCAGCGCCGCTGCCAGGATGAATCCCCGCGATTCGATGCCGACCACCGCGTCGATGCCCGCCCATTCCGCCGCGCTGTACAGGTCGGCGATGCAGTCGATGGTGGGTTGCAGGGCGTCGCGCAGCAGCGGGGTGATGTCGCGGAACAGGATGCCCGGCTTGGGGAAGTCGGGCGTCAGCCGGATCAGTTTTTCCAGGTCGTCGGCGGTCATGGCGGGGCTCGCGGCGGGGAGAACGGGAATAGTAACCGGCTGTCCAAAGGGACGACAGCCCCCTGCCCACAAAGCGCAAAATGCAGTACCTTCGATACCCATCACAATAACGTCAAAACCCGCAAGAGGGAGCGCACACATGAGCCGGACCCAGCACCGAACCTGTAATCTTTGTGAAGCCATGTGCGGCGTCACCATCACCACCGGGCTCGACCTGGATGGCGAAACCGAGATCGTCGCC
>JAYRMT010000341.1:0-2089 GCA_041912575.1 Fluviicoccus sp.
CCCGCCGTCCAGCAGCGTCGACGTCACGGCGCCCGGCACGAGTTCGGTCGAGGTGTAGGGGAAACGCCAGGCCGGCAGCGTATTGAACGGGTCCTGCAAGCCGGGGTTGTTGTTCACGCTGACGCCGACAATGGTGTTGTCCTTGGTCGTGGCGGCGTAACGCAGATCCAGGTTGTCCATGGACGAGCGGTGTTCCGCACCGGAATAGGTGACTTGGGCAAATCCGCCGATATGGTCGCTCACCTTGCCGGCAAAAAATGCCGAGACTTCCTGGAACAGGGCGTTGTCGTTGGCGGAGGTAAATTTGGTCGGGGCTGAAGAGGCATCCTTGGACGTATGCGCGAAAGAGGCCACCACCATGCCGGACAACGGCAGAGCGGACTTGCCGCTGCTGTCGGTATAGCCGGTGAGCTTGAACGCGATGCCGTGCGGCGTCAGTTGCGGACCGTACGCGCCGATGTGGCAGGCGCCGCATTCTTCACCGGTTTGCCGCGCGTATGAGGGCAAGGCATGCGCTTCCGTCATGGCCAGCAGGGGCAGCAATACGCCGGCCAGCCGGAGAGCCAGGCGCTTGCCCGGCAGATTCCGAATCATGGGGTTTCTCCTTGGGAGGGGGTGGTTGGTTGAAGTTATTGTTTTACCGGGGACGAAAACCGGTCCGGCAGCATGTTGCGAAGGGTGGCGTCGCGACGGATGAAGTGATGCCAGAGCGCGGCGGCAATATGCAGCCCCAGCAGCCCCATCAGGATCCAGGCGCCGGTTTCGTGGTAATGCACCAGGTCATCCGCGTAATCGGTATCCATGGCCGTCAGTTCAGGCAGGTTGATCATCCCGAACAGCGAAACGGTCTGACCGCGGGCGTTGGACGTCATCCAGCCCAGGATCGGCAGGACGATCAGAAAACCGTAAATGGCGAGATGGGCGCCGATCGCCGACCAGCGCAGCACGGCGTTGGGCTGCGCGGCCTTGCCGTGTCGCCACTCATGCACGCTCCAGAGGATCATCCGGGGAAGAACCGCCGCGAAAACCAGCAGGCCCAGCGAGCGGTGCGCGTTGAGCAGCAAGGTCTTCAGCGCCTTGCCTTCGAGATCGTCGCGGATCAGGATCACCGCGAGCAGAACCGCCATCAGCAGCAGGGTCAGCCAATGCAAGAGGAGCGTCAACGGAGAACGACGGAGTGCGGGGTTCATGGCGCCACCGAAAATGCGCGCGGTCTGCGGGGTGCGACCGACATCGGCGGCAAACTAACTGCGGAAAGGACTCCGAACCTTAATTCAACCTTAAGAAAACTGTGCCATTAACCGAAATCAATGCGGCGAGTTACACAATCGGCATGGAACGGGCGGTTTGTTTACCTTCCGGCAAACAAACCGCCGGGCGGCACATCACCCCAGACGGAAAAAATAATCGCGGTAGTAACGCAACTCGGCTATGGAATCCCGGATGTCGTCCAAGGCCAGATGCGTGCTTTGCTTGCTCATCCCCTGCATGATTTCCGGACGCCAGCGGCGGGCCAACTCCTTGATCGTGCTGACATCCAGGTTGCGATAATGGAAGAAGGCTTCGAGCTTGGGCATGGTGCGGAACAGGAAGCGGCGGTCCTGGCAGATGGAGTTGCCGCACATCGGCGACTTGCGCGGATCCACGAAGCGGCTGAGGAATTCGATCGTCGCCGCCTCGGCCTCGGCCTCGTTCACCGTGCTGCGGCGGACGCGTTCCGTGAGACCGGACTGGCCATGCTGCCGGGTGTTCCATTCATCCATGGCGTTCAGCACCGTATCGCGCTGGTGGATGGCGAAGACCGGTCCTTCGGCGAGGATGTTCAGGTGGGCATCGGTCACGACAGTGGCTATCTCGATAATCCGGTCGGTATCGGGATTCAGGCCGGTCATTTCCAAATCAATCCAGATTAAGTTACTCTCTTTGTCGATCGCCATACGCTGGCTCCACTTTAAGTTCCTGAATATCCTGCACTATACATGAGCAAGCGCCACCTAAGCCAGCAACAATCCCAGCGTATCCGCCGACTTCAGGACCGGAGGATTCGCGAAGCGCGCGAGTCTCAGGATATCGATGAAAGCCGCCTCGG
>JAYRMT010000342.1:0-2013 GCA_041912575.1 Fluviicoccus sp.
GGGCTCAGGAAGCGGTACTTGTCGCCCAGATCCAGCGTCACCAGGTTGTTGGACAGGGTGATCCGGCCGGTCTGGTAGGAAAGCCGGCGTTCAAAGCGCGCTACGGGACTCTCGGGCTCGGCGACGGCAGGCGCGGCACCGGCGGCCTGCGAATACGCCGAACGGGCCTCACGCGCGCCCTCGTTGCCGCGCTCCTCCGGTGCGCTCGCGGCGGCATCCGAATCATTGCCGGAGGCATAGGCCGATTTGCGTTGCTCGCCGGGGACGGGCGCGACCGTGCCTTCCGGCGGGGCAAAGGTCGTCGCGGTGGCGACGGAAAACGGGATAACCAGGGCCAGAGCGGCGGAAAGGGCAACGCGGGGAGAGGGCTTCATCGGGACGTCCATGCGGTTGTTGTTTGAATCCGGGTATACAAAAAGCATACCCGGCGCCAACAGGACGACACAATGGGGAAACCCTGAGCCTCGCCAGGGGCATTCGCGGAATGAGATGCCGGTCACAAAACCCCGGGCGGGGCTGCTGACCGGCGCGGGCGGGTCAAGCGTCCAGATCGAAGATCTTGCCGGGATTGACGACGTTGTTGGGATCGAACACCTGCTTGATCGCCTTGAGATAGGCGATTTCTTCCGGCGAACGGCTGTAGCCCAGATAGGGCTTCTTGGTCATGCCCACGCCATGCTCGGCGGAGATGGAGCCGTCATACTTCTGCACGGTCTCGAACACGGCCTTGTTCACCACCTGGCACTTGGCGAAGAAGTCGTCCTTGCTCAGGTTCTCCGGCTTGAGGATGTTGAGGTGCAGGTTGCCGTCGCCGATGTGGCCGAACCACACCACGTCGAAGTCCGGATAATTCTGCTGCACGATGGCGTCGATGTCGGCAATGAAGGCCGGCACGCGGCCGATCAGCACCGAAATGTCATTCTTGTAAGGCGTGAATTTGGCGATGGTCTCGGAAATGTCCTCGCGCAGCCGCCACAGGTTCTGCAACTGGGTCTCGTTCTGGCTCATCACGCCGTTGACCACCCAGCCTTGCTCCACGCAATGCTCGAACAGGCCCATCGCCTGCTCCTCCATCTCGGCGGACAGCGCCTCGAATTCCAGCAGGGCGTAGAACGGCGTGGCTTCGGGGAAGGGCCGCGCGATCTGGCCGGAGGCCGTCACGTGGCGCACCGCGAGGTCGGAGAAGAACTCGAACGCGGTCAGGTCCAGTTTCGCCTGGTAGGTCGCCAGGATGTTCATCACCGAGGCGAAATCCGGCGTGCCCAGCACCATCACGCGCAGGTTGCGCGGCGCACGCTCCAGCTTGATCTCGGCTTCGGTGACAAAGCCCAGCGTGCCTTCCGCGCCGATGAACAGGTGGCGCAGGTCGTAGCCGGTCGCGTTCTTCATCATGCCCTTGTTGAGGCGCAGCACGTCGCCCTTGCCGGTGACCACGGTCAGGCCGAGCACCCAGTTGCGGGTCATGCCGTAGCGGATCACCTTGATGCCGCCCGCGTTGGTGCCGATGTTGCCGCCGATCTGGCTGGAACCGGCCGAGGCGAAGTCCACGGGATAATAAAGCCCCTGCTCTTCCGCGAACTGCTGGAGCTGCTCGGTCACCACCCCCGCCTGCACATGCACCAGCCGGTCGGCGGCGTGGAATTCCAGCACCTTGTTCATGCGGTCGAAGCTGATCACCACCTCGCCCTTCGCGGCCACGGCGCCCGCGGACAGGCCGGTGCGGCCGCCGGACGGCACCAGCGCGAACTTCTCGACATTGGCAAGGCGCACAATCGCCTGCACTTCCTCGGTCGTGCCCGGGAAGACGATGGCGGACGGCGCGGGGGCGTAATGCTTGGTCCAGTCGCAGCCCCAGGTCTTCAGGCTGTCGGCGTCGGTCTTGACGCGGCTTTCCCCGACGATGGCTTGCAACTGGTGGAGGGCGTTGTGGCTCAGCATGGAATATCCCGAAACAAAGTGGTCTGGATGGCCGGTTATGGTATCATACGCGGCTTGTTTTTCGGCCTTCAGGAA
>JAYRMT010000343.1:0-2012 GCA_041912575.1 Fluviicoccus sp.
AAACAGGAGCAGGGCGATCCGCATGATGGAAAAACCGGTGGTTGAAGTTCAGGGGCTGGGCAAGACGGTCGACAACGGCGGCGAGCCGCTGACGATTCTGCAGGATATTTCCTTCACGGTCATGCCTGGCGAAACGGTGGCCATCGTCGGCGCCTCGGGGTCGGGGAAATCGACCCTGCTTGGTCTCCTGGCCGGGCTGGATGTTCCCACGGCCGGCGAAATCCGTCTCGACGGCGTTGCACTGGCGGCGCTCGACGAGGACGAACGGGCGCGCCAGCGCGGCAAGCTCCTCGGTTTCGTCTTTCAGTCCTTCCAGTTGCTGCCGTCGCTTACGGCGCTGGAAAACGTCATGCTGCCGCTGGAATTGGCCGGTTTTCGGGCGTCGACCGCAACCGCCCGCGAATGGCTGGTGCGCGTTGGGCTGGAACACCGGCTCAAGCATTATCCGAAGCACCTGTCCGGCGGCGAGCAGCAGAGGGTGGCGCTGGCCCGCGCCTTCGCGCCGAATCCGCGGCTGGTGCTGGCCGACGAGCCGACCGGCAACCTCGACGCTGCGACCGGCCAGCAGATCATCGAGATGATGTTCGACCTCAACGCTAAGCAGGGCACGACGCTGGTTCTCGTCACCCACGACGAGGCGATCGCCGCGCGCTGCCGGCGCGTGCTGCGGATTCAGTCGGGGCGGCTGGGCTGATCCGGACGAGTGGTGCTGGCGTCGGTGACGCGGCCGCGCGGGCCGTGGGTGACGTAGAGCACCTGCGCCGACTGCCAGGCGGCCAGACGTTCCGGGTCGAGGGCGAGGCCGGTCGCCAGCCGGTCGACGCCCAGCGGCCGCCAGCGCTCGTCGGGCTTGCCGATGCGCGGCCTGATCTTCTCCCAGACGAAGCGCAGGGTGAGCAGGCCAAGGGCAAGACCGACCACGGTGGGCAGGATATGGATCAGCGAGAGAAACGAATGGAGGCTGACCTGGCTCGGAAAATAGATTTCCGGCAGGTTGTAGCCGAGGTAGCGGCCGAGCGCCGCGAGAAACGGAATCCACATCGCCAGCCAGAGCAGCCAGGCGAGGATCGTGGCGAACAGCCCGAACGCCCGCCGCACCGGGTGGGCGAGGTCGGGCCGCTCGATGATCAGCGGGAGGCGTCGGGCTTGATGCCGCGGTCGGGACTCGTCCATCGTGCGCGCTTTTCAGTGTCTCGGAGAAGGATCTTTGGCAGGGCCGCGACCGAAGTCGCGGCGGTGATGACCCAGTAGATCGCCGGATACCAGATCATCCAGAAGTAGTTTTTCAGCAGCCCGCGGTCGTAGGGGCGGTCGAGCACCAGGCTGAGCATGATCTGCAGCATGCAGGTGGTACCGATCAGCAGGCCGGCCCAGCCGAGCATCAGGATCGGGACGCTCTGCAGGTCTACCTTGAAAAACACCAGGTCGATTCCCCGGTAGACTGCCAGCAGCGCGAACAGGCAGGCCCACAGGATACTCATCGCATACTCGATGCAGAGCGGCCAGAGGCGCAGGTTTTTCAGCGAAAACAGCTGCGGCAGATAGTCGAGCAGCACCTGGGTGCCGCCCATCGACCAGCGCAGGCGCTGTTTCCACAGACCGCCGAGGGTTTCCGGCATGAGGATCCAGCACAGGGCGCGCGGCTCGAAGCGGACTTCCCAGCCGGTGAGCTGCAGTTTCCAGGAAATATCGACGTCCTCGGTCAGCTTTTCCGGGCTCCAGTAGCCGACTTCGTGCAGGGCGCTGCGGCGGAAGGCGGTGATGACGCCGGAGACGGTGAAGATGAGCCCGACCGAACGCTGGGCGCGCTTGATCAGGCCGACGATGGACGAGAACTCGCCGACCTGGATGCGCCCGAGCAGGGTCGAGCGGTTGCGCACGCGCGGATTGCCGGTGACGGCGCCGACCGCATGGTCGTCGAAATGGCGGACCAGCCAGTGCAGCGAATGGGGGTCGAGGCGGGCGTCGCCATCGATGCCGATGAGGATTTCCGCCCTGGTCAGCAGGGCGGC
>JAYRMT010000344.1:0-1999 GCA_041912575.1 Fluviicoccus sp.
AGGGCATCGTCACCACGCTCCGTCCGCTGACGCTGATCGCCAACGCCGTCACGCAGGGCGTCGAAACGCCCCGGCAACTGCTGCCGGACGGCGTGTCCGCCCATGACTACAGCCTGAAGGCCTCGCAGCGGCTGGCGCTGCGCGAGGCGACGCTGGTCGTGCGTGTGGGCGAACATCACGAGCGCTTCCTGGCGGGCATCCTCCGCGACGGCGACGGGGTGATTTCGCTGGAAACGCTGCCGGGCATCCGTCCGTTGCCCTTGCGCGGGCAGGATGACCTGCGCCCGCTGCCCGGGACGCTCGACACCCATCTGTGGCTGCAGCCGGCCAACGCGATCCTGCTCGCCAACGCCATTGCTGAAGTGCGCGCGCGCAAAAATCCGGCACGCGCGGCGGATTACCGGCGCAATGCGCAAACATTCGCGGACGCGCTGCGGCAGGAGGAACAGGCCCAGAAAACCCGTTTCGCCACCCTGCCGCAACGTCGCTATGTCGCCTGGCACGACGCCTGGCAATACCTGGAAGCGCCGCTGGGCCTGCAAGCGATCGGCAGCGTCAGCCTGAGTCCGGAACAGAAGCCCGGCGCGCGCCACCTGCTTGACCTGCGTCGCCGCATGAACGACATGCAGGCGCGTTGCCTGCTGACCGAACCGCTGGCCGATGCGGGCCTGATCCGCCAGCTGGCCATTCCCGGCCTGCGCACCGCCGCCGTCGATGAAACCTTCAGCGGCGCGCCGGATTACCGCAGCGGCTGGCGGCGCATGGCGGACGCGGTTTACGCCTGCCTGCGCTGAGCGGCCTCCCCGCCATCAATCCAGAAAGTCGGAATATTCCTTTTGGGCGTAGCCCCGCAAGGCTTGCCAGGGCAGGGTTTTCGGCGCCGGCTGCACGACGGCGGACATCTCGCGCCGGACCAGGCCGTTGTCCGTCCCCGATTCGATGCGCAAGGGACAGGCTTTGCCTTCGTCCCACAGCACCCGCAGGTAACGGCCGTCCTGCCGTCCCTCGTACCAGTTCGCGCCCGCCGGGGCGGCTTTCGCCAGCTTTTTCATCTGCCGGAGCTGGCGCGGGTCCAGCAAATGCCAGGCGTTGTCCCAGTTGCCGTCAAAGCCGACCGCGTCGTAATCGCCCGGTCCGATCGCCACCACCTGCTTCTCGATCGCATTGACCAGCCGTAGCTGCACCTTGCCGTCGCTGCCGCGGGTCACCCAACGCGTCGCGGCGTCCATGTCGAGGTGCTTGTGCTCCTTGCCTTCCTGCCAGGCCTGCGCCGCATGCGCCTGAATCGCCAGCGGCGGCATCACCCGCTCCACCCAGACCGTGTTGTCCTGCCGCACCAGCCGTTCCTGGAAATGCTGCGTGCGGGTGACGCCGTCCGCATCCAGGGACTGGCTGTCATGGGTAATGAGCAGACTGAGATCGGCCGCCGCCACGAGGCCGGAGGCGAGCAGACAGGCCGCCGCCCCGATGTACAGGATTTTGCGCATCATGAATGAAAGTTCCCGGTAAAAATACTGTCGCGTTCTGCATGAAAAAGGGGCGGCACGCGCCGCCCCCGGAACCCCGGCGCGGATCAGAGTCCCATCGCCGTCTTCACCAGATTGAACACCTTGGTGTTGTCCAGCGTGCCCTTGAAACCGCTGTTGCCGGCGCCGCCGCTGAACAGCATCACGTCGCCGCCGCCATGGGTTTCCGACCCCGGCGCGCCCAGCGGGACGCCCACTTCCTGCAGGTAGTCGTCGGCGGTGGTGTCCACGGCGGTCAGGTCATCGCGCACGTCCTTGCGCGGGCCGCCGCCGTTGCCGAACACCAGCGTGGTGTAGGGCTTGCCGTTGACATCTTTGGCCAGCAGCTTGTCCTGGTAGCGGGTGGTCTTGCCGAGGATATTGTTGCCGCGGTGCGAATAGCCGTTGATCGTCATGGTGTGGTCATGGTCGGCCGTCACCACCACCAGCGTGTTCTTCAGGTCCGCCTTGGCCAGCGCGCGGGCGATGCAGTA
>JAYRMT010000345.1:0-1989 GCA_041912575.1 Fluviicoccus sp.
TCACGGCGGGCTATGTCAGGAAAAAGCTCCGGGCAAGCATAGCAGTTTCCACGAGGGGAATCGGTCCCCTGCCCTGCGCCGGCGACGACGGACAGCCGGCGTGAAAATAATTTCCGGACAGGGCTTGCTTAATTAGTGGCTTTGAGCCACTATATAGTCATGCAGCCAACGTCGCCGGGGAGCCCGCCGACCTGCTGCGCGATACGGAAACCGGATAGACCGGTTTCTTCCGCCACACAATGCACGGGGATTCCGTCATGAACCTGCTCCTGAATACTGATTCCTACAAGGCTTCGCACTACCTCCAGTACCCGGCGGGCGCTACCGCCGTCTCAAGCTACATCGAGTCGCGCGGCGGCCGTTTCGACCGCACCGTGTTCTTCGGCCTGCAAGCCTTCATCAAGCAATACCTGCTGAAACCGTTTACCCAGGCCGACATTGACGAGGCGGCCGAGATCCTGACCGTGCACGGGCTGCCATTCAACCGCGAGGGCTGGGAGTACATCCTGCGCGCCCACAACGGCTTCCTGCCGCTGGAAATCGAGGCGGTGCCGGAAGGCGTGGTGCTGCCGACCCGCAATGTGATGGTGCAGGTGCGCAACACCGATCCGGCCTGCGCCTGGCTGACCAGCTACATCGAGACGGCGCTGCTGCGCGCGGTGTGGTATCCGACCACGGTGGCGACCCTGTCCCGCGCCTGCAAGCAGGTCATCGCGCGTTATCTCGCCGAGACGGCCGACAGTCTGGAGGGCCTGCCCTTCAAACTGCACGACTTCGGCGCGCGCGGCGCCAGTTCCGAGGAAACGGCCGCGCTGGGCGGCATGGCGCACCTGGTGAACTTCCAGGGGTCGGACACCCTGAGCGCGGTGATGGCGGCACGCCGCTACTACCGCGAGCCGATGGCGGCGTTTTCGATCCCGGCCGCCGAGCACAGCACCATCACCAGCTGGGGCCGCGATGGCGAGCGTGACGCCTACGCGAACATGCTCAGCCGTTTCGCCGGTCCGGGCAGGCTGGTGGCGGTGGTCAGCGATTCCTATGACCTGTGGAACGCCATCGACAACCTGTGGGGCGGCGAACTGAAGGCGGCGGTGATCGCCGGCGGCGGCACCCTGGTGATCCGCCCGGATAGCGGCGATCCGGTGCAGGTGGTCAGCACCGCGCTGGAAAAGCTGATGGCGAAGTTCGGGTTCACCGTCAACGGCAAGGGGTACAAGGTCCTGCCCGCCTGCGTGCGGGTGATCCAGGGCGACGGCGTCTCATTGACGAGCATCGAGGCGATCCTGGCCGAAATGCAGCGTCGCGGACTGTCGGCGGAGAACATCGCTTTCGGCATGGGCGGCGAGCTGTTGCAGAAGCTGGATCGCGATACCCAGAAGTTCGCGATGAAGGCGTCGGCGATCCTGATGGATGGCGAGTGGCGGGATGTCTGGAAAGATCCGGTGACCGACAGCGGCAAGCGCAGCAAGCGCGGACGCCTGGCGCTGGTGAAGGAGGACGGGGCGTTCCTGACCGTGCGTGAGGATGCGCTGGGGGGTCGCGAAAACCTGCTGCGGCCGGTGTACCGGAACGGTCGCCTCCTGGCGGATGACAGCCTGGCGGTGATTCGCGCCCGCGCGGTTTAGGGCGCGGGTGCCGCAGGCGTCACGCGGATGATGTTGTCGACAGTGAGGCCGAGACCGGAGCGGCGGCCCTGGAGACGGACCTCCAGCTCGCGCGGCCAGTGTGTGTAGTCGTAATAGCTGATGCAGAGATAACGGGTGGCCCCGGAGACGATGGCGGGGCCGGTAATCTGGTAATCGCAGGTGCCGCCGATCAGGGACACCTGGGTCTCGACAGCGACACGGGTATTGAAGTCATGGCCGATGCTGCGGGTGACCAGACCGGCGAAGCCGTGGACGACGGCCAGCCAGATCATGGCGAAATAGAAGGTGGAGCGGGTGAGTCCCGCCAGCAGGCTTTCGCCGGTGCTGGCGGAGGAGGCGTAAT
>JAYRMT010000346.1:0-1987 GCA_041912575.1 Fluviicoccus sp.
TCCCTGATCTGGTGACGCCGGACCACCTGCGCACCGAACCGGCCATCCCGCTGACCGCCTACCGGGACGGCTTCGGCAACTGGTGCAGCCGCATCGTCGCGCCCGCCGGGCGTCTCCGCCTGTTCACGGAGACGGTGGTCCGCGACAGCGGCCTGCCGGATACGCTGAGCCCCGAGGCTCGCCAGCATCCGGTCGAAGCCTTGCCGCAGGAGACCTTGGTCTACCTGCTGGGCAGCCGGTATTGCGAGACCGATCTGCTGATGCCGGTGGCCTGGCAATTGTTCGGCCACGCGCCGACCGGCTGGGGGCGCGTGCAGGCCGTCTGCGAGTACGTGCACCGCCACATCGAATTCGGCTACCAGCATGCCAGCGTCACCAAGATCGCCTGGCAGGTCTGGCACGAGAAGAAGGGGGTGTGCCGCGATTACGCCCATCTCGCGATCACCTTCTGCCGCTGCCTGAACATTCCGGCGCGCTATTGCACCGGCTATCTGGGCGATATCGGCGTGCCGCCGCCGTATGGTCCGATGGATTTCGCGGGCTGGTTCGAGGCGTATCTGGACGGGCAGTGGCGCACCTTTGATGCGCGCAATCTGATCCCGCGCATCGGACGGGTGCTGATCGCCCGCGGCCGGGACGCGGCGGATGTGGCGATCGCCACCACCTTCGGACCGAATGTGGTGGAGTCGTTCACGGTCATCACCGATGAGGTGGCCGAGGCGACGGTCTAGCCCGCGCGCGCGGCCTCGAGTTCGGCCAGCAGCGCCGCGCCGGACCAGTCGCGCCGGCCGCCCTGTTCCGCCGCGCGCACCAGCGCGATCAGTCGGGCGTTGACCGGGGCGCGCCGTCCCAGCCGTTCCGCCAGCCGCACGATTTCCCCGTTGATCCAGTCGATTTCCGTGGTGCGTCCCGCTTCCAGGTCTTCCCACATCGAGGAGCGCGCCAGCGGGTCGATGGCGAGCATGCGGTTGGCCGCGACGCGGAACACGGCGTCCGGCACGTCCATCAGCGCGGGCAGCAGCTCGGGCGGCAGCGGGGTGATGCGGGCGGGACGGATGCCGGCCTGACGCAGCAACTCCAGGCCTTCCCGTAGCGCCAGCGCCAGGCAGCGGCGGTAGGCGCGCTGCGACAGTTCGGCCTTGAGCGGCAGGCCGGACAGCGCGTTGACGGGATTGTTGAGGTTGAGCAGCAGTTTCGCCCACTGCACGGCGGGCATGTCGGCATGCGGCTGCAAGGGCAATCCGGCGCGGCGGAAGGGCGTGATCCACGGAGCGAGCAGGGGATGGTCCTCGACCTCCAGTTCGCCTTCCGAGCCCTGATGGAACGCGCCCGCGCCGCGATGCAGCACGTTGAACGGCACCATGCCGCGCAGCACGACCTGCCGGGGTAGGTGACCGGCCAGGACATCCGCGTTGTCGAGGCCGTTCTGGAAGCTGATGACCGGCGTGTCGGGCCGGAGATGCGGTGCCAGTGCACGGGCCGCTTCATCCGTGGCGGCCGACTTGACGGTGACCAGCACCAGCCGGGCGTCGCGCGCGGCGGCGGGATCGGTGCTGAAACGCACCCGGCCGGGCGGCACGCGCAGGTCGGCCCCGCGATAGTCGGTGACGTGCAGGCCGTGTTCCGCCAGTTCCTCGCCGATGCGTGGGCGGCCGATCAGCACCACGTCCGCACCGGAGGCGGCGAGGCGGCCGCCGAGATAGCAACCGATGCTGCCTGCGCCGAAAACCGCGATGGTCATGTCCCGGTCTCCCGCCTGTCAGGCATGCGTCCGCTTGCGGAACACGCGCCCCAGCGCCTGCACCGCGTCGTCCACGTAGGTGAACAGCACCGGAATCACCAGCAGGCTGAGGAAGGTCGAGGTGATCAATCCGCCGATCACCACGATCGCCATCGGCGCGCGGAAGCTGGGGTCGGTGCCCAGGCCCAGCGCGATCGGCATCATGCCCGCGCCCATGGCGATGGTGGTCATGATGATCGGCCGCGC
>JAYRMT010000347.1:0-1986 GCA_041912575.1 Fluviicoccus sp.
CCGAGCCTGCCCATGCCCTTCATCCCCCATACCGAAGCCGATGTCCGCCGCATGCTGGACACCATTGGCGTCGACCGGATTGATGCCCTGTTCGACGAGATTCCCGCCCCCCTGCGCTGCCGCCCGCTGGACGCCATTCCCGAAGGTCGCAGCGAAATGGAGGCCATGCGGATCATGCAGGAGCGCAGCCGTCAGGATGAGGGCGCGCTGTGCTTCCTCGGCGCGGGCGCCTACGAACACCATATCCCGGCGGCCGTCTGGGAGCTGGCGGGGCGCGGCGAGTTCATGACTGCCTATACGCCATACCAGGCGGAAGCGTCGCAGGGCACCCTGCAGGTGATCTACGAATTCCAGAGCATGATGGCGCACCTGACCGGCATGGACGTGTGCAACGCCTCGGTCTATGACGGGGCGTCCGGCCTCGCCGAAGGCATCCTGATGGCCGTTCGCGCGCATCGCAAGTCGAAGTCCCGCCGTATCCTGGTGCCGCGCACGGTGTCGCCGCTGTATCGCGAAACGGTCAAGGCCATCGTCGAGATGCAGGACATCGAACTGGTCGAGGTGGATTACGCGCGCGACCAGGGCCGCATTGACCTGTCGGCGCTGGCGGCTTATGAAGGCCAGGACATCACCGCGCTGGTCATCCCGTTCCCCAATTTCTTCGGCGTGCTGGAAGATGTGGATGCCCTGACCCGCTGGGCTGTCGCCAACAACGCGCTCAGCATTGCCGTGGTCAATCCGCTGGCGCTGTCCGTGCTGACCCCGCCGGGCGAGTGGGGCGACAAGGGCGTCGATATCGTGGTCGGCGAAGGGCAGCCTTTCGGCATCCCGATGTCCTCCGGCGGCCCCTATGTCGGCTTCCTCTCCTGCAAGCAGGAGCATGTGCGCCAGATGCCCGGCCGCATTATCGGCCGCACGGTGGATCTGGAAGGCAAGCCCGGCTTCGTGCTGACGCTGCAGGCGCGCGAACAGCACATCCGCCGCGCCAAGGCGACCTCCAACATCTGCACCAACCAGGGGCTGGCGATGACTGCCGCCACCATTTATCTCAGCCTGATGGGCGCGGAAGGTCTGGAACGCGTGGCCGTGGCCAGTCATAACAACCTGCAGGCGCTGGTGCGGCAAGTCTGCGCGCTGGCTGGCGTTGGTCGACCCTTTGCCGGGGCGACCTTCCATGAAACCGTGCTGACCCTGCCGAAGCCCGCTGCCGGCGTGCTCGCCGCCATGGCGGAGCAGGGCGTGCTGGGCGGTCTGGACCTCGCACCGTATTACCCGGAACTGGGTAACGCCGTGCTGGTCTGCACCACCGAGACCAAGAACGCCGCGGACCTGCAGACCTACGCGCAGGCCCTCCAATCCGCCCTCGCTGCCGCGGAGTAAGACGCCATGACCCTGATTTTCGAACGTTCCGAACCCGGTCGCCGCGCGACCTCCCAGGCTCCGGTGGCCCGCCAGGAAGCCGTGGCCCTGCCCGAAGGCCTGCGCCGCAAGCAGCGCCCGCTGCTGCCCGAAGCCTCCGAAATGCAGGTGGTGCGTCACTACACCAACCTGTCGCGCAAGAACTTCAGCATCGACACCCAGTTCTACCCGCTGGGTTCCTGCACCATGAAGTACAACCCGCGCGGCGCGCATCGCGCGGCCATGCTGCCGGGCTTCCTGGGTCGTCATCCGCTGGCGCCGGTCACGCACTCGCAAGGCTTCCTGGCCTGCATGTACGACCTGCAGGAAGTGCTGAAGGAAGTCACCGGCATGAAGGGGGTGTCGCTGACGCCCGCTGCCGGCGCCCAGGGCGAGTTCGCCGGGGTGGCGATGATTCGCGCTTACCACCTGTCGCGTGGCGATCACGCCCGCACCGAGATGCTGATCCCGTCCGCCGCCCACGGCACCAACCCGGCGACGGCGGTGATGTGCGGTTACACCGTACGGGAAATCCCGGTGCTCGCCAACGGCGATGTCGACCTGGAGGCGCTGAAGGCCGCTGTCGGC
>JAYRMT010000348.1:0-1976 GCA_041912575.1 Fluviicoccus sp.
AAGCGCATGCGGGTGGTCGGTATTTTCCAGGTCGGCGCGGATGTGGACGGCATGCTGGCGTACGTGAATATTGCCGATGCGGGCAAGATGCTGCGTATTGACGACAAGGTGCAGGGCATCCGGCTGAAGATGAAGGATATTTTCGCCGCGCCGACGGTAGCTCAAAGCATGCTCTACGATCTGCCGGATTCGTTCTACGTCACGGACTGGACGCAGACCCACGGCAACCTGTTCAGTGCGATCCAGATGGAAAAGGCGATGATGGCGCTGCTGCTGCTGCTGATTGTCGCGGTTGCGGCCTTCAATATTGTTTCCAGTCTCGTCATGGTCGTCACAGACAAGAAGGCGGATATCGCCATTTTGCGGACGCTGGGCGCCAGTCCGCGAACCATTACGCGCATTTTCATGGTTCAGGGTGCGTTGATCGGGTTACTGGGGACGGCCATCGGGGTGCTGCTGGGCATCGGGCTGTCGCTGAGCATTACGGATATCGTGAACTGGTTCCAGGCGATCACCGGCAAGTCGCTGTTTGATGCCTATTTTGTGAATTATTTGCCCTCGCAACTGGAGTGGAGCGATGTGCTTTGGGTCAGTGTGGTGTCGGGCCTGCTGAGTTTCCTGGCCACCATTTATCCCGCCCGCCGCGCGGCGCGGGTGCAACCGGCGGAGGCATTGCGTTATGAGTGATCAGGCCATACTGACGGCGCGCGGCATCGGCAAGGTCTTTGTCG
This sequence comes from Fluviicoccus sp., assembly GCA_041912575.1. Classification (GTDB taxonomy): domain Bacteria; phylum Pseudomonadota; class Gammaproteobacteria; order Pseudomonadales; family Moraxellaceae; genus Fluviicoccus. Next base: position 732 of record JAYRMT010000348.1, read on the forward strand.
ACGGCAAGCGTCAGGTCGAGGTGCTCAACGGCGTGGACCTGACCATCGGTCGCGGCGAGTTTGTGGCCATTGTCGGTAGCTCGGGCTCCGGGAAAAGCACCTTGCTGCATGTGCTGGGCGGGCTGGATCTGCCGTCCTCGGGAACTGTCGAGGTAATGGGTGAAGCCCTCAGCGGCATGGATGAAACCGCGCGCGGCGAATTGCGCAACCGGCATCTCGGCTTTGTCTACCAGTTCCATCACTTGCTGCCGGAGTTCACGGCGCTGGAAAATGTCAGCATGCCCTTGCTGCTGCGGGATGGCGTCTCGGTAAGCGAGGCCGCGTCCGCGGCGACGACGCTGCTGGAGCGGGTGGGTTTGGGGCACCGTCTGGATCACAAGCCGCCCGAACTGTCCGGCGGCGAGCGTCAGCGTGTGGCGCTGGCGCGCGCGCTGGTGACCCGTCCGGCGCTGGTGTTGGCGGATGAGCCCACCGGCAATCTGGATGCGGAGACCTCGAACGAGATTCAGGCCCTGTTGCGGGAGTTGCGGGAGGAATTCGGCATGAGTCTGGTCATCGTGACGCATGATCCCCGTTTGGCGGAGTCAGCGGATCGCATCCTTACCATGCGTAGCGGTCGCCTGGCGTGATCGTCGCTCCGCGCGCTGTCGCCAGGCGCGGGCGACGTGATGACGCCAGTAGGCGTTCATGCCGAGATAGCTGAGAAAGCCGAGGATGAGGCCGGTGACCGGCATTCCGAGCAGGAAAGGCGCGACGTGACGCGATAGCGAGCCCTGAGCCCTTCCGGCAACCGCGTCCGGCGAGAGCAGTTGGCCAAGATGCCGGATCACTTCCCGGATCTGCTCCAGGTCCAGCAGGGGCTTGCCGAGGATCAGCGCGCCGACGCTGTAACCCAGCCAGATGCAGGGCAGCAGGGTCAGGGGGTTGGTGAGCCAGCACAACAGGATGCACAGGGGCAGGTTGACCCGGAAGATCAAGGCCGCTGCGGCAGCCGGCACGGTCTGGAAAGGCATGGGCAGGAAAGCGAACCAGACGCCCCAGAACATGGCGCCGGAAGCCGAGCGCCGGTTGAGGTGCCAAAGGCTGGGATCTTCCAGGCGGTGACGCATGAAACCCAATCCCGGCATCCCGGCGATTTTTTCCGGATCGGGCAGGTAGCGCTTGATCAGGTGCTTGGGCATCCCCGGTTCCTGTGTTGAGAGCGTTGCATTCTTGACGATTTGACATGAGGCTGCAATGAAACGC
>JAYRMT010000349.1:0-1951 GCA_041912575.1 Fluviicoccus sp.
TCAACGCCCTGAACACCACGCCGTTGTCGCGCGTAAAGGTGGTCATTCTCGGTCAGGATCCCTACCACGGGCGCGGTCAGGCGCACGGTCTCTGCTTTTCGGTCCGTCGCGGCGTGCAACCTCCGCCTTCCCTGCTGAATATCTATCGTGAACTGCACATGGATCTGGGGATTACGCCGGCCCGCCACGGCGACCTGACCCATTGGGCGGAGCAGGGCGTCCTGCTGCTCAACAGCGTACTGACGGTGGAGGCGGGGAACGCCGCGTCGCACCAGGGGCGCGGCTGGGAACAGTTCACCGATGCGGTGATCCGCGTGCTCAACGAACAGGCCGAGCACGTGGTGTTCATCCTCTGGGGCAGTTATGCGCAGCGCAAGGGGCAGATCATCGACGCTTCGCGCCATCTGGTTCTCAAGTCCGCGCATCCGTCGCCGATGGCGGCCAATCGCGGCGGCTTCTTCGGCTGCTGTCACTTCTCGCAGGCTAACGCCTACTTGCAGGAACACGGCAAATCACCGATCGACTGGAGCCTGCCCGCATGAGCGGGCCGGTCGTCCTGTTCCGGGAAATTCCTTGCCGTGACGGCAGCGTGCTGGGCGTGGCGACACTGAACAGCGAGCGCTCGCTGCATTCGCTGAATGTGCCGATCATCACCACGCTCTATCCGCAATTGCTGGCCTGGGCCCGCGACGGGCGCGTTCGCGCGGTGTTTCTGGAAGGCGCCGGTGAACGTGCGTTCTGCGCGGGCGGCGATGTGAAATCCATCTGTCTCGCGGTCCGGCAAAACGGGATTGACGATGACTTGGCCTTCCGGCTGTTCTCGAACGAATACCGGCTGGATTACCTGATCCATGTCTACCCCAAGCCGCTGGTGGTCTGGGGGACGGGTATCGTGATGGGCGGCGGCATCGGGCTGTTGTGCGGCGCCTCGCACCGGGTGGTGACGGAAACCTCCCGGCTGGCGATGCCGGAAATCACGATCGGTCTGTATCCGGATGTCGGCGGTTCCTGGTTCCTTGGTCGGCGCGGGGCGATCGGGTTGTTCCTGGGCATGACCGGCGCGAATTTCGGGGCGGCCGATGCGCTGGAAACCGGTTTTGGCACTGTTGCAGTGGCTTCGACGCATCGGCAGGATGTGCTGGCCGCGTTGGCGGATCTGGAGTGGCCGACGGATCGCGCGGCGCAGGACGCCCGGGTCAGCGGCGTGCTGGACAGCTACCGGTTATCCGACCTGCCTGACGGGCATCTGCCGGGCGCCCGGGCGGAAATCGAGTCGCGTTGCGGTGCACCGGATTTTCCTGAGCTTTACCGTCGTCTGACCGAGCCGTCCTCCCACCCCTGGATCGACAAGGCTGCGTATACGCTGGCCGCCGGATCGCCCACCAGTGCGGCGCTGATTCACCGGCAATGGCTCAACGGGGCGAACCAGTCACTGCCGGAAACATTCCGCCAGGAACTGGTGCTGTCCGTGCAGTGCGCCCGTCATCCGGATTTCATCGAAGGCGTGCGCGCGTTGCTGGTGGACAAGGACCAGCAGCCGGTCTGGCAGCCCGCATCGGTGGACGGCTTGACCCCGGCATGGCTGGATGGCCATTATCGGGAACCGTGGTCCGGACCGCATCCCCTGGCGGATCTGGAACACATTCTGGATTAAGCGAGGTCCTCATGTCCTTTTACGCCGATCACATCTTCCCGCACGTGCTGGATCTGGCGACCCGTCCGTTCTGGCCGCAACGCAAGGAGGTGATTGCCGGCTGTCGCGGGCGGGTGCTGGAGGTGGGCATCGGCACCGGCGCCAACCTGCCGCACTATGGGCCTGACGTCACGGAAGTGGTGGGCATCGAGCCTGACGCGGCGATGCTGGATCGCGCCCGGCAGGCGTCGCGCAAGTTGCCGCTGTCTTTCCCGCTGACGCTGGCGGTCGGTGATGCGCAGGCGCTGGACTTCCCGG
>JAYRMT010000350.1:0-1942 GCA_041912575.1 Fluviicoccus sp.
CTGGTGACCATGGTCAAGGCCGCGACCAATTACGCCCTGATCCACCGCTTCACCACCACCGCCGAGCATGCCGTAGCCATTCGCGGCCAGGTGCAGACCTTCCGCAACACCAACTCGCTGGTGAAGAGCGACGACTGGGATATCGCGGTGTCCAAGACCGGTTACATCAACGAAGCCGGCCGTTGCCTGGTGATGCAGGCCCGCATCAAGTCGCAACCGGTGGTCATCGTGCTGATGGATTCCTGGGGCAAGTACACCCGTATCGGCGACGCCCAGCGCGTGAAGAAATGGCTGGAAGCCGCCTTCTCCGCCAACCGCAGCATCAAGCAGCGTCCCGTGGTCTGACCAGCTGACGCGAACAAGCCAGCCCCCGAATCCGGGGGCTTTTTCTTGCCGGAGCTTCACCCCATGCACGAACAATACGCCCTCTCCGCCGCTGCCGAAGCCCGCCTGCGCGATTTCCTCGACAGCGAGGAAAACGAACACGGACTGGATTACGCGGGAACCCACGGCTTCCTGTGCGCCACCACCGTCGGCCCCGCCGAGGACGGCGACGGTTGGCTGGACACCCTGTTCGAAGGCGTGGTTCCGCAAGCGCTGGTACCCGACCTGAAGGCATGGCGGAAAAGCCTGCACGCCTGCCTCTACCACGAAGTCGTACCCGAACTGCCCTGCGCGCTGACCCCCTCCGACGAAGCGCTGGTCGACTGGTGCATCGGCTTCATGGAAGCCATGTTCAGTCGTGAGGAGGACTGGTACGCCTCGGATGAACAGGCCATCGTGGAAATGACCCTGCCGATGGTCACCCTCAGCGGCCTGGTGGAGGACCCGGACATCGACAGCATCCGACGCAATCCCCGGCTGATGCAGCAACTGGCCAAACAGATACCGGCCATCCTCAGCGACCTGTACCTGCATTTCCACGCACCGCGCACGGTCTGATTCCGCCCTGTCCAGAACAGTCCCCGGTCAAACGGTCGTTTGTCCGGCTTTGTCCGGTTCATGGCAACTGCAACTTGAACGATGATACGGATGCGGGCAAATTTGCCCGCTTGTATTTTTCTTCCGAGACGAGTCCTTCCGCCCATGAGCGCCGCCGCCATCAAGACGCCCTGCATCGGTCACTGTTCGACCGTCTTCGGCGACGGGGTTTGCCGGGGTTGCCTGCGCTATGTGCACGAGGTCATCGACTGGAACCGCTATTCGGAAGACCACAAGAACGTCATCTGGCAACGTCTCGAACGCCAGATCATGCAGGTGCTGCCGCGCTACGTGAGCATCCACGACCCGCGCCTGATTGACGAGGCGGTAGAGCGGCACCGGCTCCCCTACCGTTCGGCGAACCCCTGGCACAATGTCTACAACCTTCTCCGCTATGCCGAACGCCGCCAGGTCGAGCTTGGTCCCTGCGGTTTCCGCGTCGGCCCGGAAGGCATCGTGGCCATCAACCGGCAGATCTATGCCCTGGCGCAGGCATTATACGAACGCGACTTCCTGCGCGCGGGCCTGATACCCGGCGAGGTCGGTTTCCGGGATTGATCGCAACGGGTCCCGGCGGTATTGTCGACGACACCCCACCGTCCGAGCGGCCGCCCCTGATGACCGGCAAAACCTACCTGAACGTGCCATTTCCCGAGAAAGACCGGGCCAAGGCGCTGGGCGCGCGCTGGGACCCCGTGGAACGCAAGTGGTTCACCTCCTCGGAAGATCTCGGTCCCTTTGCGCGTTGGCTGCCTGACGGGCAGACCGTTACCGCACCGGCGAAGGCCGAAGAAATGATACTGCCGGCATCCGTCAGTGAAGATCGCGCAACGTACCGGGTGACCCGGGAAACGGAAGACGCCGCGCGGCCGCGCGCCACCCTTTCACTCACGGAACTCCTGATCACTATCCAGGGAACGATCGAGGCCGTCTTCCCCCAGCCGCTCTGGGTCCGGGTAGA
>JAYRMT010000351.1:0-1935 GCA_041912575.1 Fluviicoccus sp.
CGCGACGTGCGCGCCGTCATACTGACCGGCGAAGGCACTTCCTTCAGCGCCGGCATCGATCTGGGCGACCTGCAGAACCCGAAGAACAGCATTGTCGCGATGTGGGAACTGAGCCGCCCCGGCCCCAACCTGTTCCAGCAGGTCTTCCTGGTCTGGCGCGACCTGCCGGTACCGGTGATCGCCGCCATCCACGGCCACTGTTTCGGCGCGGGCATGCAGTTCGCCTTGGGCGCCGATTTCCGCATCGCCGCGCCTGACGCCCAGCTCGCCATCATGGAAGCACGCTGGGGCCTCGTGCCCGACATGGCCGCCAGCGTCACCCTGCGCGGCCTGGTCGGCCTGGACATCGCCAAGGAACTGACCATGACCGCCCGCATCGTCAGCGGCGTCGACGCCAAGGCCGTCGGCCTGGTCAGCCACATCGCCGACGATCCCTTCGCCCGCGCCCTCGAACTCGCCCGCGAGCTTTCCGACCGCTCCCCCGACGCCGTCCTCGCCGCCAAGCGCGTGCTCAACGCCATGGTCAGCGAAAGCGAAAGCAACACGCTGGCGCTGGAGAAGAAATGGCAGCGGCGTTTGCTGCTGGGGAAGAATTTCCGGATTGCCAGCCGGAAGGCCAAGGCGCCGGAGATCGCGTTTGCGGAGCGGGAGTTTGATTGAGGGGAAAGACGAGCGGCGGTCCGCAGCCAACTGTCTGAGCCACATGCGGGTTTGAAAAATCCCGGTATCGGGCGGGGCGATCAACGAGTTGGCCGGCTGCGAGTTTTGGCGAAGGACGCGGTTTTGCTTCCTTTTGACAAGACAAAAGGAAGGCCCGCGGCAGGCGGCGAATGGCGGCCACATGAAAAGCTGATGGCGGAGCCGCCAAAAGACAGCGTGTCCGGCGGATAACCCCCCACCCCTGCGGGGAGCCCCCCTGTTCCACAGGAGGGCGTAAAAACATCAACGGGCAAACACCTGCTTCCCCCGCATCGGCATCACCACCGCCGTCACCCCCTCCGCCTCGATCTCCCTCACCATCCCCGCCAGATCCACCCCCGGAATCAGCTCCGGCTCCGCCTCATAGGGCGTGATCATCGTGTCCCAGTGGCAGGGCACGATCCAGCGCGGCTTCAGCAAGCGCACCACCTCCTTCACGTAATCCGGCCGGTACTTGCGCCCGATCGCGCACAGGCAGACCACATCCGCTTTCACGCCTTCCAGCTCCCCGGGAATGAAATCCGCCGAATCGATATGCACGACCGTCAGCTTGCCGGTATCCACCACCCAGTTCAGCACCAGCCCGTGCTTCAGGTCCAGCAGGCGCGGCGGCCAGGGCGGCGGCGCGGGGATGTCGCCGGGGATGGGAATACGCCCGAAAATGGCCTTGCCGTGGATCGACGGCAACCCGCGCACCGTCCACTTCCCGCACGGAATCTCCTCGCGCCCGGCGGTCTCCACCAGTTGCGACTCCGGCAAACCCGCCGCCCGCCCGACATTACAGGTCGCCCGCGATCCGATCAGCCGCGCGCCGGTCATCCTGCACAGGGCGGGCGCGTCGAGGATGTGGTCATAGTGGGCGTGACCGATCAGCACCTCGTCGGCTTGCGGAATATGCTTTTTCAGCAGCGCGGGCTGGCTGTGCAGCGGCCGGGTCAGCGTCTCCACCAGCCCGGGACGACTGAGATAGGGATCGAGCACCACCGTGCGGTCGCCGTTCTTCAGCACGAAACCGGCGGTACCGAGATAGGTCATCTCCACCGCGTCGTCACGCACGACCGCCAGGGGCGGCGGCGGCGCGACCAGCTTGCGATCCAGGGGCTTCAGGCCCAGCAAACGTTTCAGCATGACATCTCCCACGCCAACAGGCAGAATTCCGGCGGTTATACCACGAGGAGCCGGATCGCCGATATCGCGACCGGGACACGACGCCATGACAACACTTCCCACCCTCGG
>JAYRMT010000352.1:0-1935 GCA_041912575.1 Fluviicoccus sp.
CGCCAGCGGAGCAGCGCCAGGAAAACCAGCGGCCACGCCAGCAGGTTGCCGAGCGCGGGCAACCAATACAAACCGGCATCCGGAGGCTGGCCCAGCGTCGTCAGCCAGCCGTAACGCACCAGCGCCGCAAGGGCGGCCAGCATGGCGACCCCGGGGGCCAGCAGGAACAGCGGAGTCCGTCGCCAGCGCCGGGCCAGGCGGCGGGCCGCCCAGACCGCGAGGCATGAGGAAAAGGCGTACAGGCCGAGCGGCGTACCGAAAATGACGTCCATCACCACGCCGACGGCAAAGGCGCTCCACTCCCCGACCCACTCCGGCTGCTGATAGGCCCAGAACAACAACAGCAACAGCAGCCAGTCCGGCCGCCAGGGCGCCAGCACATCCGGCAGGGGCAACACCGTCAGGGACAGACCCGCCAGCAAGCTGACGGGAATGGCGAGCCAGGGATCAGGGCTGCGCACGAGGCACCCCCTCCGCAGGAGCCGGAGGCGCAGCCGCGCCGGTCGGCAAGCGCCCGCCGCTGCGCAGCAACAGCACGACATGCCGGGCGTTCCCGTCAGCGACGGGCTGCGCCTCAATGCGCGCGAACTCCCCGCCGCCGGTGCGGGTGACCCGGCTGACTGTCGCTACCGGATAACCCGCCGGGAACCGGTCGCCGACGCCGGAGGTCACCAGCAAATCTCCAGTCACGATATCGGCGGACTCCGGCACAAAGGACAAGCGCAGGCGGCCGTTGCCAACACCGTTGAGAATGGCGCGCACCCCGGAACGCTGGTCACGCACCGGCACGGCGTGGCGACTGTCCGTCACCAGCATCACCTTGGACAACTGGCCGGTGACATCCGTGACCTGTCCCAGAACGCCCTTGCCGTCCAGAACCGGCAAGCCGGGCATGACCCCGTCATCCGCCCCCTTGTCGAGGAGGACAACCTGCTTCAAGGGGTCGGGATCGACGCCGCTGACATTGGCGACCAGCATCCTGCCGTCGCCGGCAAGCGTGTTGTCGAGGAGGCCGCGCAGCCGGAAATTTTCCGCTTGCAACTCCGCAAACCGTTGCAGGCGGACATTGGCGAGCAGTATCTCGGCGCGCAGGGCGGCGTTCTCACGCCGCAACGCATTCGCGCCATGCGCCTGCTCTTCCAGCCAGACGCGCACCTGCCCGGGAAAGGCCGCCAGCCGGTAGAAAGGATCCAGCCCGAGGGAAATCCGCGCGCGCAGGGGGGTGAACCAGTCCGGGCGGGCATGATCGGCAACGATCAGTCCGCCCGCCAGCAGCAGCGCGGGCAGCAAGCGCCAGAGTCCGGCGGATTCGCGGGTGAACAGCGTCTCTTCAATAACCGCATCCCCCCTGCCGGATGCCGCGATCAGCCGATGAACAGCATTTCATAGGCAGGATCATCCAGGAAGGCGAGCGCACGACCGCCGCCGCGCGCCACGCAGGTCAGCGGGTCCTCGGCGCAGATCACCGGCAGGCCGGTTTCCTGGCTGAGAAGGGTATCGATGCCGCGCAGCAGCGCGCCGCCGCCGGTCAGCACCATGCCGCGCTCGGCGATATCGGCGGACAGCTCGGCCGGCGTCAGTTCCAGCGCCGCTTTCACTGCGGAGACGATGCCGGCGAGCGGGTCCTGGATGGCCTCCAGGATTTCCTCGGAGGCGATGGTGAACGAGCGGGGCACGCCTTCCGCCAGATTCCGTCCACGCACCTCGATTTCCTTGTGTTCCCCGCCGGGATAGGCCGCACCGATCTCGATCTTGATGCGCTCGGCCGTGGCCTCGCCGATCAGGCAGCCGTGATGGCGACGCACATGGGAAACGATGCAGTCGTCAAAGACATCGCCGCCGATCCGCACCGAGTCCGAATACACGCAGCCGGACAGCGAGATCACCGCGATTTCCGTCGTCCCGCCGCCGATATCGACCACCATCGAGCCGCAC
>JAYRMT010000353.1:0-1880 GCA_041912575.1 Fluviicoccus sp.
AACCTGCCGTTTGATCGTCGTCTGCACCATGCGGAATTCGGCATGGACGTGCTGGAGACCAAGATCGAACGCGGTCTGGTCGACTTTGTGTCCATCCCGGTACTGGACGCCAACGGTGAGCGCATCGCGGTGTTGCCGGAGGCGCTGGAGACCATTGTCACCGATCGCGAGGACCGCAAGTGGGTGGCCGCCGCGCTGGCCGCGCAGGCGGCGTTTGCCGGTCCCTGTCCCATCGTCTACGCCGCCGACTCCGACTGGCGGCTTGAAGAGGCGCTACTGGCCCGGTACGGGCTGCGTTTCCTTCGCCTGTTGCCGGATCGCTGGTATCAACATCCCTCGGATTTCGCTCATGACTGATTTTTTCCGCTTCCCGCATACCCCGCATATCGCCTGGCTGGGCGAGGGCTCGCCGCGCGATGACAAGGTGCTGACGCCGGACGAAATCGCCAGGCTGTTGTCAGGGCCGGTGGTGATCGAGGAAAAGCTGGACGGCGCCAACCTGGGTTTGTCGGTGGGGTCGGACGGCTTGGTGCGTGCGCAGAACCGGGGACATTATCTGGAGCATCCTTTCCCAGGCCAGTTCGAAAAACTGGAGATCTGGCTGCGCCAGCATGAAGACCGCCTGTTTGATGCCTTGGGCGAGGATTTGATCCTGTTCGGGGAATGGTGCGCGGCGCGTCATTCGCTGGATTATTCGCGGCTGCCGGACTGGTTCGTGGGCTTTGACGTGTATGACCGCCGGCGGGAGGCGTTCTGGTCGACCACGCGTCGGGACGCCTTGCTGTCGGCATTGGGTTTGCCGGCGATCCGGCGGCTGGCGGCGGGGGAGTACACGGTGGACGGCCTGAAGGCGCTGGTGCTCGGTTCCGGCAGCAACTACCGCGATGGCGTGCTGGAAGGCATCGTGATCCGCCACGAGGATCCGGACTGGCTGCTGGACCGCGCGAAGTTGGTCCGTCACGATTTCACCCAAGCGATCCTGGAGCACTGGCGTAAGCGTCGCATCGAGTGGAATCTGCGGGTGCTGCCGGGTTGAAGTCCGGCGCGCGTCAGTGCGGGGGGGGATTCTTGTGGGCAAGATGATGCCGAACCCCGAAAAGCACAAAGGCCTGCATTTCTGCAAGCCTTTGTTTGATATGGCTCCCCGAGTTGGACTCGAACCAACGACCCAAGGATTAACAGTCCTTTGCTCTACCGACTGAGCTATCGGGGAACGTTCGGTAGGGCGCTATGATAGTGTTTTTTCAGGGAGCGTCAAGCCGATTTTACGGGCTCTAGGCGAGAGTGCTTGTTTCTTGTGCGTAGGTGTTCCAGTTGCGGTGAAGCGGCATCCGCGCAGCGCGCATGATCACGAGCCGCTTCAGCTGTGGTCCCCGGCGCGTCGTCCGCAATTGCGGCAGGTCGGTGTGAAGTAAGACTTGGATTCCCGTCCGGTGAAGCGGAAACGGCAGACCGGGCAGCGGAGCTGTCCCAGAACCAGCAAGAGGAGGCCGCCCGCGACCCCGCCCGCCATGGCAATATCCAGCAGGATGCGCGGGGATACCGGAAGCCGGTGCGGGTTGATGAGCAACACCGTCAGGAAGCTGAAGAGTCCGATCGCCAGGCACGCCTGGCAAATGATTTGAATGTAGCGTATGCCCTGAATGCTCATGATACAGCGGTGAGATGTCCTGAAGTATGCGCCGACAACCGTCCAGACATTCCGCTGTCAGGAGGTATCGCTAATTTGCTAATAGTATCGATTGATTCTACGCGGTTCCGGATTTCTACGCACCCGTTTCCCGACCAACCGTCGGCGACGGTCTGGCCCGACGGGAGATCAGCGGGTTTGCGGCAGGTATTCCGGCGTCCGGCCTAAGCAAGGCGGAACAAAAAAGCCC
>JAYRMT010000354.1:0-1880 GCA_041912575.1 Fluviicoccus sp.
GCCCAGCGCGCGGGCGCGTTCCACCGCCTCCGCGTACAGGCGCTCGCTTTCGGCATCGCCAAAGGTTTCGATGCGGATCGGCACACCCACCCGGCATCGCGCGGCGCGACCGAAATCGAAGCCGTGCGGTTCGGGAGCGCGTGCCTCGGGATCGGGCTCCGCCAGCAAGACCGCGAGGATGCGCTCGGCGTCGCGGGCGCTGCGGGTGAAGACGGAGACGCAGTCCAGCGAGCGGCAGGCGGGCACGACGCCGCGTGTGGACAGCAGCCCGCGCGTGGGCTTCAGGCCGACCAGGTTGTTGAAGGCGGCCGGGACGCGGCCCGAACCCGCCGTGTCGGTGCCCAGCGAGAACGCGGCGAGTCCCAGCGCCACCGCGACCGCCGAACCGGAGCTGGACCCGCCTGCGATGTAGTCCGGATGGAAGGCGTTGGCGCAGACGCCGTAGGGCGAGCGCGTGCCGTTGAGGCCGGTGGCAAACTGGTCGAGATTGGTCTTGCCGAGCGGAAGGGCCCCGGCGGCGATCAGCCGCGCCACCACCGGCGCGTCGGCGGGCGGATCGTAGGCGAAGGCCGGACAGGCGGCGGTAGTCGGTAGCCCGGCCAGGTCGATGTTGTCCTTGATCGCGAAGGGCACGCCGTACAGCGGCAGCGATTCCGGATCCAGGGCATCCAGCCGTTCCGCCAGCGCGCGCAGCATCGCGTCGGGGACACGGCAAATCCACACGCCCGGCGGCGAATCCGCCAGCCGCGGCAGCAAGGCCTCGACCAGCTGCGAGGGTTTCAGACCGTCGCGATACGCGCGGCGCAGGTGCGGCAGGTCCAGCACGGGCAGGTCGCGCACGGCTCAGCCCTCCGTCGCCAAGGCCAGAATATCCTGCCCCGCCTGCGCCTGCCCGCCTTCCTTGCAGCCGACCCAGTGCACCGTGCCCGCCACGGGCGCGACCACCGGGAATTCCATCTTCATTGACTCCAGCACCACCAGCGTGTCACCCGCCTTCACGACCTCGCCTTCCTTCACCATCACCTTCCACACCGACCCCGCCACCGGCGAGGCCACCAGCCGCGCGCCTTCCGGCAGGTCCAGCTCGCTGTCCGGTCCGGCCTCGGCGATCACCGCATCGCTCAGGTATTCGGCCTGCCCGGCGGCCTTCCAGCGCTCACGTTCGGCCTCGAAGGAGGCCTGCTGGGTGGTCTTGAAGGCGTCGATCTCGGCGGCATGCTCGGCCAGATAGGCGCGGTAATCCTTGAGGCGGAAGGTCTGCTCTTCGACCTTGAGCGTGAAGCGCCCGGCCGGAAAATCCTTGCGTAGTTGCAGCAGCTCGTCCTCGCTGACCGGGTAGAAACGGATCTGGTCGAAGAAGCGCAACAACCAGGGCTTGCCCGCCTCGAAATCGGCGGTGACCCGGTAGCGGTTCCACATCTGCACGGTGCGGCCGACAAACTGGTAGCCGCCCGGCCCCTCCATGCCGTAGACGCACATGTACGCGCCGCCGATGCCGACGGCGTTTTCAGGGGTCCAGGTGCGCGCCGGATTGTACTTGGTGGTGACCAGCCGGTGACGCGGATCGACCGGCGTCGCCACCGGCGCGCCGAGGTAGACATCGCCCAGCCCCAGCACCAGATAGCTGGCGTCGAAGACGATCTTCTTCACCGCCTCGATGCTGTCCAGGCCGTTGATGCGGCGGATGAATTCGATGTTGCTGGGACACCACGGCGCGTCCGGGCGCACGGCGGTCATGTAGCGTTCGATGGCGAGGCGGGTGGCGGCGTCATCCCAGGACAGCGGCAGGTGGACGATGCGCGTCGGCACCTCCATGTCGTCCACCGCGCCGAGTTCGTCCTCGGCCTGCGCCAGCAGCGCCAGCAGGCGGTCGCGTGGCA
>JAYRMT010000355.1:0-1871 GCA_041912575.1 Fluviicoccus sp.
AACCGCAACGCCCTGCTCTATACCGACCCCACCGTCGACGGCCTGAAGACCGGCCACACCGATGAGGCCGGTTACTGCCTGGTCGCCTCCAGCAAGCGCGGCCCGATGCGCCTGATTTCCGTGGTGATGGGCACGCCGACCATGCAGGCCCGCGCCGACCAGACACGCGCGCTGTTCAACTGGGGCTTCGCCAACTACGAAACCGCGAACGTGCGCCAGAAGGGCCAGGAACTGGGCAAGCCCCGGGTCTGGTTCGGTCAGTCGGACGCCGTTTCCGTGGGTCTGGCGGAGGACATGAATGTCACCCTGCCGCGCGGCCAGAAGGACCAACTGAAGGTCAGTCTGGAGTTGCCCGCCTCGCTGGACGCGCCGATCAAGGCCGGCCAGCCGGTGGGCAAGCTGAAAGTGACGCTGGACGGCCAACCGGTCGGCGAACAGGCGATCGTGGCGCTGCAACCGGTGGATGAAGCGAACTTCTTCGTCCGTGTCTGGCACCACATCCGCAAGTTCTTCGCCGCGCTGTTCTGATCCTCCCGGCCGGAGGCCTGCCTCCGGCCGTTTCCTTTCCGCGAACACGCTGTCCTGTTCCTGCCCGCTACCTCCGCCCCTGCCCCGCCTCTAGCATCTGACTCATCCCGGACCGTGTCCGGTCCCTGACAGACAGCTGGAGAACATCATGAGCATTTCCGTCGCCATCGCCTACCACAGCGGCTACGGCCACACCCTCAAGCACGCCGAAGCCGTCGCCGACGGCGCCCGCAACGGCGGCGCCACCGTTACCCTGATCGCGGTCGACAAGATCGATGCCGACGGCTGGGCCACCCTCGACGCCGCCGACGCCATCATTTTCGGCGCGCCCACCTACATGGGCGGCGTGTCCGGCCAGTTCAAGGTCTTCGCCGACGCCACGTCCAAGCCGTGGTTCCAGCAGAAGTGGAAGGACAAGATCGCCGCCGGCTTCACCAATTCCGCGTCGATCAACGGCGACAAGTACGCCTCCATCCAGTACCTGTGGACGCTGGCCATGCAACACGGAATGATCTGGGTGGGCACCGGCCTGCTGCCCTCCAACAGCAAGTCCGCCACCCGCAACGACATCAACTGGCTGGCCGGCTCCGGCGGCGCGCTGGCGCAATCGCCGTCCGACTCCACCCCGGATGAAGGCCCGCTGCCCGGCGACCTGGAAACCGCCCGACTGTTCGGGGCGCGGATTGCCGCCACGACCGCGCAGTTCGTCAAGGGTCGCGGTTGAGTACCGAGTCCTCCCCCTGACAAGGGGGATCGAGGGGGTTAACGGCCTTGGCCAGACCCGCCGCAGGTTCAAACCGCGTTCTGGCGATAGTTCGGCTTCAACCCCTCCCGGCCTCCCCTTATCAGGGGAGGTGCAGCTCCCTTATAATGGGTTTCCCCTTGAATCCCGCACCATTCACCCTCATCCAGTGGTGAATGCCCCCGCGATTGCCGAGACCCGCCATGACCGCCATCGATCCCGCCCGCGTCCAGAATGTCGACGTCTGGGAACTGCCCCGCCACCACACCTTCAAGGTGCTGGGCGAGATGCAGCATCCGCTGGCGCAAGTGGTCGCCGATATCGCAACGCAGCACTGTCCCGGCTTTGACGCAGCGCGGATGACCATGCGCGCTTCCAGCGGCAACAAGTACCTGTCGGTCACCGTCGAGCTCTACCTCGAAACCCGCGAGCAGATCGACGCGATCTACGCCGCCTTCAACGCCGCCCCCGAAATCAAGCTGGTCTACTGATGACATTCCGGGTCCGCGACCTCGGCCGGGTCGGTTTCGCCGACACCTGGCAGGCCATGCGCGACTTCACCGAGCAACGCGGTCCGGACACGCCTGACGAACTCTGGCTG
>JAYRMT010000356.1:0-1864 GCA_041912575.1 Fluviicoccus sp.
GCACCTGGAACACCTTCTGCAGCAGGAGCAGGCTGTCCCTCACGGCCTGTGCGCCCGGATAAGGACCGAATACCTTGCCGCCGCCCGAATGCCGTCCGCGTTGCCAGGTCAGGCGCGGGTATGGGCCCTCCTCGGTCAGGAGAATGTAAGGATAGGACTTGTCATCGCGCAGCAGGATATTGAACGGCGGTCTCAGGCTCTTGATCAGCGTCTGCTCCAGCAGCAGCGCCTCGCCTTCGGACGTGGTGACGGTGAATTCGATGTCACGGATGCGCGCCACCAGGGCGCGGGTTTTCGGATGGGGAATATTCTTCAGGAAGTAGGAGCTGACCCGGTTCTTCAGGGCTTTCGCCTTGCCGACGTACAACACCTCCCCGTTCTGGCCCAACATCCGGTAGACACCGGGCAGGGTCGGCATGACGGCCAGAATGGCGTCTATCCGCTCGCGAATCCCGTCGGTTTCGGCCGTATTCATGCCCGCGCTTATTTTTCCGACTGGAGCAGGCCGTAGCGCATGGCCATGTGCGTGAGCTTGACGTCGCTGTCGATCCGCAGCTTCTCGAAAATCCGGGCGCGATAGGTGCTGATGGTCTTGGGGCTCACATACAGCGCGTCGGCAATTTCCTGGTTGTTCTGGCAATTGACGATCATCATCGCCACCTGCACTTCGCGCTCCGACAGGCACTCAAAGGGCGAATCCACTTTCTGCAGCGATTTCATGGCGATCTCTTTCGCCACATCGGGGCTCAGATAGGATTCGCCGTCGAGGATCTTGCGGATGGCGGCGACCATTTCCGGCAAGGGCGTGCCCTTGGTGATGTAACCGGCTGCGCCGGCTTTCATGATCATCGACGGAATGGGCTCCTCATCACATACGGTCACCGCCAGCACCCGCAAACCGGGCACGGACTGGGTCAGTTTACGGGTGGCCTCCACGCCGCCCATGCCGGGCATCTGGACGTCCATCAGCACCACATCGGGGCGTTGCTCGCGGCAGAGTCGCAGTGCGTCCTCACCGGAACAGGCCTCGCCCACCACCTTCAATCCCTTGACGTCGGCCAGCATGCGACTGATGCCCATGCGCACCAGGTCATGATCGTCAACCACTACCACCTTGATCAAGTAACCTCCCGCCCGCGACTGATTCAGCGACAGAATTCCCCGTAGCCTGGTCCATCTTAACCAATTCGGTCGCTGCCGTAACCCGCCGGAACGGTCAGTCCGACAGGAAACCGACGACACGTACTGTCTCCCGGACAGGAAAAGCCCTTCAATTTGTTACAAATTCTTCGATGCCGATGTCATGCTATTTGCATAATGGCGATAATGGTCCATTATTGGAGAATATTGCGGACAATTTGATCCGGCTTTTTCTATTCTGTTTCCCGGATAACGGGAACGTGTTTTTTCAATAATCGACAGGTGCTCCACACATGAAAGCACGTATTTCGCTCCGACAGGCGCTTTTTACCGGGATGGTCGCCTTCTCCCTGAGTTTCGGTGCTCAGGCGGGTCAGCATCATGACGACAAGAACAAGAATGCACGTCACCCCGTCAAGTCCGCCGCCAAGATCAGCAAGGCCAAGGACAAGGGTTCCCCCTCGCGTGCCGTCGCCGCTGCCGAGAAGAAAAAATCCTCCGCGCACGCCTCCCGCGCTGAATCCGCCGCCGACCGCAAGGTGGCCCGTGAACAGGCGCGCCGCGAGCGCAGCAGGGAGAAACTCGCCCATATCTCGCGCACCGGCAAGCCGACACGCGTCGCACGCGCCAGCGGCAATCGCATCCCGGCCGTCTCCCTGGCCGAGCAACCGGCCCGCCTGCAACCGGAAGCCGTTCCTGCACCGGTGATCAACCAGGCTGCCGA
>JAYRMT010000357.1:0-1837 GCA_041912575.1 Fluviicoccus sp.
AAGCCGCCGGCGGCCCTTCGTCCGGGTGAAATCGTCGCCATTTGTGAAGAGCGCGGCAAGAGCTGGAGCCTGGGCGTGCTGCAATGGGTGCGGCTGACCGGCGAAGGCCGGGTCGAGGCGGGGTTCGAGATCCTGTCCGCGCTGGCCAAGCCCTGCGGCGTCAAGCTGGTGAAGAGTCCTGTCGAGGACAGCGAACCGCAGCGCGGTTTCCTGGTGCCGGAGATGAAAGTGCTGGAACAGCCGGCCACGCTGGTGGTGCCCGTGACCGGTTTTACCCTCGGCAGCGAGGTGAAGATCTGTCTGGCCGGTCAGGAAGTCCGCGCGCGCCTGACCCGGCTGATGACCGCCACGTCCAGCGTGTGCCAGTACGAATTCGGGATGATCGCCGACGGCGCCGCCTTGCCGCCATCGCAGGAGCAACAGGAAGCGGACGATATCGACACGATGTGGGAGCAGCTCAAGGGCTGAGCGCGGCCCGTCCCGGCGTCAGCGTACCCGGGGCGACACCAGACGTCGCAGCCGCACCGCCCCGCGCACCAGGTTCAGGATCACTTTGGGCAAGCGCCCTGGCCGGGTTTCCAGCAGCCGGGAATCCGCCAGCGCGGCGGTGCGATGCGTCATCGCCTCGCGGTAGGCCGGCGAATTCACCATGCGCACGAAGGCCGCCCGGTCCGGATAATGCACCAGCAGCGCTTCATCCCAGCTTTCGCCTTCCGGCGCGATGAAACTGCTGCGCACATGCCCCCGCCACAGCACCTGTCCCCCCACCTCCCACAGCAGCGGCATGACCGCGCGGGTATAACGGTCATAGGCCTTGCGGCCGGTCAGGCGCGCTTCCGGCCCGCTGCCGTAATCCGCCGTGTCGCGGAAACGCAGCAGGTTGACCATGACAATGGCTTTGCGGTCCACGGCCTCGGCAGCGAATTCGGCGAGCTGTTCCTCGGTGGGATTGACGATCGGCATGGCGGATTCCTCAGGGCTGGCGGGCCAGCCGGTACTGGCTGGGCGTCGCGCCGGTCCACTTGCGGAAGGCGCGGGTGAAATTGGCCGGATCGCTGTAGCCCAAGTGCTGGGCGATCTGCTCCACGGTCAGGCGGGAATTTTCCAGCAGGCGCACGGCGTCGCGGCGCCGGATCTCATCCAGCAATTGCTGGAAGCTGGCCTGATGCTGCTGGAGGCGGCGCTTCAGCGTGCGCGAAGACATGAAAAGCTTTTCCGCCACCGTCTCCAGGTCCGGGTAATGGCCCGGCTGGTGCGACAGGATCGCCCGGACCTTGGCAAGGATGTCCTGCTGCGACTCCAGCATCGCCATTTCCCGCTCCAGCTGGTCCAGCGCCAGGCGCGCCGCGACCGGGTCGGCCATCACCAGCGGCTTGTCGAGGAATTCGCGGGGAAAGCGCAACTGGTTGGCCGGGCGGTTGAAGCGCATCGGCGGCAGGCGGTGGCGGATGTCCTGATAGTAATGCGGTTCCGGGTAATCGACGTGGATCTCGCCCTGATCAAGCGATGTCCCGGTAATGAAGCCGCCTGCGCGCGCGAGGCTCAGCAGCAGGCTTTCATAGACAAACTGGCGCAACAGGCCGGGGGGATAATTGGCGTTGGCCTCGACCACCGCCTCGTCGCCGTCCTCGTAGAGCCGGAAGGTCATCAGCACCGTGCGCAGGCGGACGAAGCGCGCCGCCAGCTCGATCGCCTCGCGCAGGTTGGAACAACTCATCACGCCGTAGCCGAGAAAACCGTGCGAGGTGACCGGCGTGCGCAGGCCGAGCTCCATGCCCAGGGTCGGGTCCTTGGCCAGGTAAAAGGCGTTCATCACCAGTTGCAGGAACTGCGCCGG
>JAYRMT010000358.1:0-1821 GCA_041912575.1 Fluviicoccus sp.
CTTCACCGTGCCGCAAAGCCGGCTGGTCGGCCAGCCGGTGGTGGCGGAAGTGCTTCCGGCGACTTCGGGCAACATCACCTACATCGATGAGTCGGACAACCTGCCGCATACGCTGGTCGTCGATCCCGCCAAGCGCGATATCCCGATCCTGCATGCCGCCTTCAACCCGATCGCTTCCACAACCGCCGTCGGCGTGACGGCGCTGACCGAGGCCGCCTGGCAGCAGCTGCCGAGTACGGCCATGACTGCGGCGCAGGCGATGTCGAAGATCACCGCCGCCAACGCCAAGGTGAAGTCCGAGCTGCAACTGGGCTACGACATCACCACCGCGCCGGTGCTGGACTACAGCAAGCTGGTGGACAGCGCCATCGCCCAGTCGCAACGCGCCTACGCGGCCTATCTGGCGGCGCTGGCGAAGCAGGCGGCGCAACTGAACGCCGCGTCGACCACTCCGGCCTACGACATCGCCCGCAGCCTCGCCGCCGACCTGTCGGACGGCAGCTTCAACGGCGCGGCGAACGGGGCCGCGCTGAGCCTGCCCTACAACACCGCATTCATCCAGGAGTGGCTCAAGGTGGCCGCCGCCATCGTCAGCAAGCTGTCGACCTGGACCAACACCGCCGCCTTCGAGACCTGGTACGCCCAGACCCAGCAGACCATTGAAAACGCGGGCGGCTACAATGTGCCGAAGATCCTGCACCCGGCGATGATCCGCACCTACTACGGCAAGGTCGTTTCGACCACGCCGACCGGCATTCCGGCGCGCACGCCCTGTACCGTCACCCTCAACACCAGCGGCGTGCTGTCGGTCGGCGCGGCCGGTCAGCGCTATAACGTCACCATCCCGTCCACCATCATCGATGCCGACGGCGACATGACCCAGGACGGCAACCGCATCAAGCCCGCCGGCACGTACATGACCACCTGGGGCGGTCGCGCGCACGCCGGGAACTACGGTATCGGCTGGGCGCACTACACCAACAGCAATACGGCCGACGGCCCGGTCTCGACCTCCATCCTGGGCTACGCCGGCGGCAGCTACGGCGGCACGCAACTGGTCTGCGACACCTACTCCACCACAGGCGGCGCGTCCTCGCTCGGCGACGGCGCTTACGGCGCGGCGGAAGTCGGCACCGACGGCTCGCTGGTCGCCGCCTCCGTCAAGGCGGAGCTGGTGCCCGGCGGCCGCAAGGAAACCTGGTCCGATCCCGCCTACGGCACGCTCAGTGTGACTTACGGGGCCGGCAACCGCGTCATCAGCAACATCACCGTCACCCACGGCTCGTCCGCCTTCAGCTGCGACAGCGCGGCGGCCTGCAGCGGCGCGGTCTTCAGCGGCGTCAACAAGGTCCCCTCGCTGGTGCTGAACAATGTTGCGCTGAGCGGGCTGGGCGGCAAGCTCAACGGCGTGCTGGTGGAAGCGGCGGACGCCGAGAACCCCACGTCCGGCAACGGCGGCAACACCTGCTCGTCCAACGGCGCGGACAACACCCTCGGCTTCACCAACGCGCCGACGGACTTCTGCAGCTTCACGCGCAGCGACTCCTCCGCCGCCACCCTGCTGCCCGGCAAGATCGCCTACACCTTCACGTCCGCCACCGGCGACACCGCGATGGTCGTGGTCGATAACGGCACGGTCACCGGCGTTTCGCTGGAGAAAGGCGGCAAGTACGGCTTCAGTTGCGGTACGGGCATCGCCACGCACTGCGCCAACGTCACCGTGTCCGGCGCCACCACCACGACCATCACCTTCAACAACACGCTGCTGGAAGGCGTCACCGGCAGCACCTCGCCGCTGACCGTCAAGAACGGCAGCCTGAT
>JAYRMT010000359.1:0-1815 GCA_041912575.1 Fluviicoccus sp.
CCGACTGACCATCGCCATCACCGGCTCCACCGGCGGACTCGGCTCCGCGCTGGCGAAGGCGCTGCACGCCAAGGGCGCGAAACTGGCGCTGCTGGATCTGGACGGCGCGGCGGCGCAACAGCAGGCGGCATCGTTGGGCGGACCGGCCCGCGCCAAAGGCTGGACGGTCAACGTGCGCTCGATGGACAGCCTGCAACAGGCAATCGATGCCGCCGCCGCGCATTTCGGCGGGCTGGACCTGGTGATCGCCAACGCGGGCATCACCGAGATGGAAGCGCTGGTCAACGGCAGCGAAGCCACCTTCACCCGCGTCATCGACATCAACCTCAACGGCGTGTGGCGCACCTTCAAGGCGGCCGTTCCGCACGTGCAAAAGCGCAAGGGCTACCTGCTGGCGATCTCGTCGATGGCGGCCTTCATCCATTCGCCGCTGCAATCCTCCTACGCCGCCAGCAAGGCGGGCGTGTGGGCGATGTGCGACAGCATCCGGCTGGAGCTGCGGCATCTGGGCGTCGGGGTCGGCAGCGTGCACCCGACTTTCTTCCCGACGCCGATGATGGACGGGGTTTTTGCCGACGCGGCGGGCAACCGCATCTGGGACGGCAACAAGGGCGGCATCTGGAAGATGGTGACGCTGGCGTCGGTGGTGACGGCGATTGTGGAAGGCATCGAGCAGCGCAGCGACATGATCGTGGCGCCGAAGCGCATCGGGCTGATCACCCGCGCGCCGGGGGTATTCCGCAAGGCGGTGGAGGCGCTGGGATTCAGGGACAGCGAGATTGAGCAGGCGGTGGCGGCGGCGGGACGGCGGTGACACCCCTCCCCGCCTCCCGCAAAAATCACCAACGGTCCCTCATTTCACCCCCTCCGCCGCCATCGCCCCGGCCGGCGCCGCCGCCCGCCCCGGCGCGGACGTGCTCAACCACACCCCCGCCAGCACCAGCGCCGTGCCCGCCAGATAGACCGGCGTCAACGGCTGACCCAGCGCGATCCCGATGAGCGCCGTGAATACCGGCACCAGGTTCATGAACACCGCCGCCGCGCCCGGCCCGGCCGTGCGCACACCGTCGTTCCACCACAGGTAGGCCACCCCGGAACCGAACAGCCCCATCGCCGCCACCGACGCCAGCACGCTCCACGGCGCGGGCGTCAGCAGCGTGCCCTGACTGACCACCGCGTTCAGGCCCAGAAACACGCCGCCCAGCGTCACCGAGGCGGTGGTCACCTGCAAGGTCGGCAGGCCGCGAATGAAGCGCCGGGGAATCACCGAATACAGCGCCCAGCACGCCGCCGCCAGCAGCACCAGCAGATCGCCGGGCGCGAAGGACAGCGACGCCAGCCGCGTCCACGAGCTGCCGCTGATCACCAGCAGCACCCCGGACAACCCGAACGCCAGCCCGCCCAGTTGCCGGGGGGTCACCGCCTCGCGGGTCAGCAGCGCGCCGAACACCGTGATCAGCAGCGGGCACAGCGCCATGATCAGCGCCCCGTTCATGGCCGAGGTCTGGCGCATGCCGTGGAACAGGGCCAGGTTGAAACCGCCGATGCCCAGCACCGCCATGGCCAGCAGCGGAACGGCGTGACGGCGCAGGCCGCGCCAGTCGATGCCCTCGCGCAGGCCCACCCACGGCAGCAGCACCAGCGCGCCCAGCAGGAAGCGCCAGCCGCTCAGCACTTCCGGCGTCATTACCGTCAGCGCGTGCTTGCCCAGATAGAACATCAGCGCCCAGAAAAAGCTGGTCAGGCCCAGGGTGAGCCACGTGGTGCGGGTCATGTCGGTGTCCTCCTCGTACAGGACTCCACCTTAGCAATTGC
>JAYRMT010000360.1:0-1808 GCA_041912575.1 Fluviicoccus sp.
TCGGCAGGATCATGGCAAACTCCTCGCCGCCGTAGCGCTCGACGCAGTCGATGGACCGGGTGTGTTTCAGCAGGACCAGGCTGATTTCCTGGAGCACCGCGTCACCGGCGGGATGGCCGAAGGCGTCGTTATATTCCTTGAAGTGATCCACATCGAGCAGCACCAGCGAAACCGGCGCTTGCTGGCGGATGGCGCGCTCGCATTCATAATCCATCCGTTCGTCAAAAACACGGCGGTTTTTCAGGCCGGTCAGGGCATCCGTGGTCGCGAGCAGGGCCAGTTGCACATTGGCATTGGCAAGCTGCCGCTGCTGCTCGGCCACCAGCTGCTCCTGGTGCTTGCGGTCCGTAATGTCGTGCAGGATGGATTGCACGCTGATCAGGTTTTCCCCCTCGAAACTGAAGGTGTTGCTGCTTTCAACGATGACCTGCTTCCCTTGGCGGGTCAGAAGGACAAATTCCATTTTGTGTTGTCGCTGTCCTCGCAGGCTTTGCTTGAACAGGGCGGCCGCGTGGGAGAGATGTTCGGGGTGCAGGATGTCGAAAATGGTCAGTTGCGGCAAATCGTCCACCTGATAACCCAGGGTGGTGAGCCAAGCGCGGTTTACGTAGAGGAAATGTCCGTCGGGCGCCAGGCTTTGCGCCATGTCCGTGGCGTTTTCCAGAAAGTCCATGAAGTCGGTGATGGGCGGCTGACGGCTTCCCGTCTGATCCGGCCGAGGCGTCGCGGCGTAGATGAACCCACCGGGTTCGCCAGGAATGTCCGGTAAGCGTGCGATGGACAGTTCCACCGGAATTCGTTGACCGCTCTTGGCCATGAGTTCGCATTCGAGGGCGTCACACGCTTCCGGGCCGGTCCGGCAGGTCAATGCCTCCAGGCCGGCCGCGACAGGACGGTCGAGACGGCGGCTCATCTGTTGTGCGCGCAGGCGAATCATATCCAGATCAAGGAAGAGCAACGGTGTCGCGCGACCCAGGATTTCGTCGGAATCGAAACCAAGGCGATGCAGGGCGTGGGGCGTAATGGCGCGGATAACGCCGTTGGCGTCGGTCAGGAAGGCCATGCACGGCAGGCCCATCAGCAATCGGGCATCATCTGCGGACAACCGGGGCATCGCCGTGGGCGCGCGTTGTAATACATCCATGCCGTCCTCCCGCCGCATCCGGCTATCATTCCTGTCACATCAGTGTTGACGATGCGCAGCGATTTTTCCATTCCGGGCGATCAGGTACCGACCGGGCGGTATCGGTGGCGAAAAGCGGGTACAATCGCGCCATCTCATGAGGTATAGCCATGTCTCCGCTAAAGAATGATCGTTTCCTGAGAGCCTTGTTACGCGAACCGGTTGATGTGACGCCGGTCTGGATGATGCGTCAGGCAGGGCGTTATCTGCCCGAATACCGCGCGACACGCCAGAAAGCCGGGGATTTCATGTCCTTGTGCATGAATCCGGATCTGGCCTGCGAGGTGACCTTGCAGCCGCTCGAGCGCTATCCGCTGGATGCCGCGATCCTGTTTTCGGATATTCTGACCATCCCGGACGCTATGGGCCTGGGCCTGTTTTTCGAGGCCGGCGAGGGCCCGCGTTTCCGCAAGGTCGTGCGCACGGAAGCGGATGTCGAGGCCTTGCCGATTCCCGATCCCGATCGCGATCTTGGCTATGTCATGCGCGCCGTCGGCGCCATTCGTCAGGCGCTCGGGGGGCGTGTTCCGCTGATCGGATTCTCGGGCAGCCCTTGGACGCTGGCGACCTATATGGTCGAGGGCGGCTCAAGCCGTGATTTCCGCGCCGCCAAAGCCATGCTGTA
>JAYRMT010000361.1:0-1802 GCA_041912575.1 Fluviicoccus sp.
CCGTGCGTTCGCCCGAGTACATCAAGGAACTGGTGACGCACCACGTCGGCGGCTACCTGAAAATCGCCCCTGAACACACCGAGGAGGGCGTGCTCTCGAAGATGATGAAGCCGGGCATGGGCGCCTATGACCGCTTCAAACAGCTGTTCGACCGCTTCTCGCGCGAGGCCGGCAAGGAGCAGTACCTGATCCCGTACTTCATCGCCGCCCACCCCGGCACCCAGGACGAGGACATGCTCAACCTGGCGTTGTGGCTGAAGAAGAACAACTTCCGCCTTGACCAGGTGCAGACCTTCCTGCCGACGCCGATGGCGCTGGCGACGACCATGTATCACACGGAGAAGAACCCGCTCAAGAAGTTGCACCGCCAGGGCGGGGAAGTCGTCGGCGCCGTGCGCAACGGCCGCCAGCGCAAGCTGCACAAGGCTTTCCTGCGCTATCACGACCCCGCCAACTGGCCGCTGCTGCGCGAGGCGCTGAAGGAAATGGGGCGCGCCGACCTGATCGGCAACGGCAAGAAGCAATTGATTCCCGCCTGGCAACCGGCCGGAACCGGTATCGCCCGCACGAGCACACCGATCCGGCCAAGCGGCCCGGTACAGCGCCCGATCCGCCAGAACAGGCCACGGCACTCGGGAAAATAATACCAACCGGATTTGACGCAATCGCCAGAACTGATGATACTTGGGTGAAAAAAATCCGTTCAAGCTGCAGGCGGGATATCCGGGGTGGAGATGCGAAGCGAGCGAGGCGACAAGAGAAGAGGGGTTGATCGCCGGGTAGGCGACCGGCGGCGTACTTTCGGCCGCAAGGTTGATCTTGCCCTGCTGCGGGGCTCACAGCGCATGCTGTCCTGGGAGGACCAGCGTTCGCAATACTGGACCCGGCTGCTGTTTTGTTTGCTGGCCTTGGCCTATTTCAATTTCGGCGGCGAGGCTCAGGTTCGCACGTGGACCAGCTTGTTACTGGTCAATGTCGTGATGTCGCTGTACGGCGTCGAAATCCTTGGCTTCATGTGGCATGCCCGTCGCCAGCCGCATGCTCCTTGGCGGCAACGCCTGACCATGTGGATCGATATTGCGGCCGCCAGTTTTTCAGCGCTGGCCGATGCCACGCTGAGCACGCCTGCCTTCCTCGTCTTCCTGATGATCATCCTCGGCAACGGCATGCGTTACGGCCTGAAACCCTTTGGCGAGGCGGTCATCGGCTGTCTCGGCGCCTCGGCCTTCATCGTCTGGCTGCGCCTGCCGGACTACCTCGCCATTTTTTCGGTCAGTGCCATTTTTTTCCTGGTCTTCTTCGCCATCATCGTCCTCTATTCCTATTCGCTGACCGCCAAGATCGAGCGGGCGCGGGCCAAGCTCGCCCACGAGCGCAACATCGACGCGTTAACCGGGGTTCTCAACCGGCGCGCCCTCAACGAGCGTGTCATGCATCTGTTCGAGGCGGCACGGGCGCATGACGGGGAGGTCGTCGTGCTCTTTGCAGATCTCGACGGCTTCAAGCGCGTCAACGATACGCATGGCCATCATGTCGGCGACCGCGTCCTTGCCGCCGTCGCCGAATGCATCCGGGAAAACGTCCGTGATCTCGACCTGGTTGCGCGCTATGGCGGCGACGAATTCCTGCTCATCCTGCCGAATGCCTCGCCCGAAGGCGGCGAGGTCGTCGCCCAGCGCATACGCAGCGAAATCAACGCATGGGCACGGACCAACCAGATCGATTTCAATGTCTCGATCGGTGTCGGACGCTATCCGGAACATGGCTGCGATCTTGAAACCGTGGTCGCTTCGGTCGACAAG
>JAYRMT010000362.1:0-1796 GCA_041912575.1 Fluviicoccus sp.
CCAGCGTTGGCGCGGCGGTCTGCTGCGACAGCGGCACCGAGATCGCCCACTGGTTGTTGTTGATGACCACCACCAGCGGCAAGTGCCAGACCCCGGCCAGATTCAGCGCCTCGTAGAAGTCCCCGCGGGAGCTGGCCCCGTCGCCGCAGGTGGCGAGTACCGCGCCGGGCCGGTGCTGGAGACGCAGGGCGGCGGCGACACCGGCGGCATGGGTCAGCTGGGTAGCGATGGGAATGCAGTAGGGCAGGTCGTGCGCCGGGGCGTCGTGCGAGCCCCATTCGTCGCCGCCCCAGAAGCGCAGCAGCGACACCATGCTGACGCCTCGCTTGAGTTGGGCCGCCTGGTCGCGGTAGTAGGGTACGAAAACGTCATCCGGCTGCAGCATGAAGCCGATGGCGGCGCTGACGGCTTCCTGACCCAGGCAGCCCGCATAGGTGCCGAGTTGGCCGGTGCGTTGCAAGGCAATGGCGCGGCGGTCGAACAGGCGGGTGCGCCACAAGTGGGCGTAGACGTCGCGCCAGTGTTCCGGCGCGGCCAACACGGGCGGGCAAGGCGCAAGGAAATGCCCGTCTTCCTCCAGCAGGCGGATCAGGGGAAATTCCGGGACAGTGTTCCGGATGAAGCTCATGGCGACACTCCGGTGAGGCTCTTGTGTTGAGTCTAGTCCGTGCCGGAGTGTTTGCCACCGCGACCGGCCCGGAGGCCGCATCACGGTCAGGAGGGGTCAGAGATAGGTGAGCAGCGGCTTGCCGAAGTTGCCGTGCACGCCCAGATGCACCATGTTCCAGTAATGGCCGCCGATGGCGCGGTTGACCATCATGGTTTCAGCGGAGGGCTGGAAGCTGTCCCAGTACTGGATCAGCGACTTGGCCTTGCCCAGCACCTGTTCGTGCACCCGGCTGCGCGCGAAGTCGAAACTCTTGTCGCGGATCGGGTCCATCAGGATGTCGATCCACTCCAGATAATATTCCGGGGGCACGTCGGGGCCGCCGTGCGTGCGGATGCCGAGGTCGCGCAACACGGCTTCCACCACCGCGTAGTCGTTGCGCAGCGCCGCGCGCACCAACCGTTTGAACTCCCCGACCAACATCGGGTTGAGCCGCTTGATACAGCCGAAATCGTAGATGATCAGGCTGCCGTCCGGGCGGAAGGCGAAATTGCCGGGGTGGGAGTCGCAATGCAACGCCTGCAGGTGGTACATCTGTTCGCACAGCACATGGAACAGTTTCAGGCCGAGGGCGTTACGGACCTCGTGCGGGTAGTGTTTCGCGGCCTGCAAGCCGTCGCCGGGCTCGTAGCTGAGCGTCAGCACGCGCTGGCTGGTGTAGTCGTCAAAGACTTTCGGGATGATGACTTGCGGATCACGGGCATGGAACTCCCCGAACTCGCGCAGGTTGGCGGCTTCCTGGAGATAGTCCAGTTCCGCGTGCAGCGAAGTGCGGATTTCCTCGAACAGCTTTTCCTGCAGTTCCTTGCTGAGCTTGATCACCCCGGCCAGCTTGAGCGCCATGCGCAGGTGCTTGAGGTCGGACTCGCAGCATTCGTCGACGCCGGGATACTGGATCTTGACGATCACCTCCTCGCCGGAATGCAGGCGGGCGCGATGGACCTGCCCGATCGAGGCGGCGGCGAAGGGCTCCTTGTCGAAGGAGGCGAATTTTTCCTCGGCGGTCGCCCCCAGCTCCTTGATCAGCTGCTGCTCGATGATATTGAACGGCATCGGCGGCGCTTCTTTCTGCAGGCGGGTCATCGCGGCGGCGATTTCCGGCGGGAAGACATCCTGGTACTGCGAGGCA
>JAYRMT010000363.1:0-1794 GCA_041912575.1 Fluviicoccus sp.
CATCGGTCATTCCCGGGAAATTCCGGTCAACGTGCGTATCCTGAGCGCCACCCACAAGGATCTGGCGGCCGAGGTCGCCGCAGGGCGTTTCCGGCAAGACCTGTATTACCGCATCAACGTCATCCAGGTCCGAATACCGCCGCTGCGCGAACGGGGGGATGACATTGTCTATCTCGCGAACACCTTCCTGAAACGCCTGAGCGCGGACTGGGGAATTACGCAACCCGTCATTCATCGCGATGCCGAAGCGGCCCTACGCGATTACCGCTTCCCCGGCAACGTGCGTGAACTGCAAAATATCCTTGAGCGCGCGCTGACCCTGTGCGAGGGGCGTTGCATCATGCCGCAGCATTTGCAATTGCCCAGCGCGGAAAACTGCGCTGATAACGCCCCCTCTCCTTCCGGCGGAGCGCTTCCGGTACTGCACGCGGACATCGGCGGCACGACGCCTGACTCGCTCGAGGACTACCTGATTTCCATCGAGAAGAACCTCATTCTCAAGGCGCTCGACGAAACGCGGTGGAACCGCACCGCCGCCGCCAAGAAGCTCGGCATGACCTTCCGCTCGCTGCGTTACCGTCTCAAAAAGCTGGGGCTGGACGACGACAACCTTGACGATGACGCCGACACCAGCAACTAGCCCAAGCCATACGGCGCGGGATCCACGCACGGAGCCCTTGCGCCGATCAGCTCCGCCAGCAACCGGCTTGATGCGGGGGCAAGCACCAGGCCATTGCGGAACTGCCCCGCATTGACCCACAGATTCTCCAGCTCGGGCACGCGGCCGATATAGGGAATCCCGTTCGGCGACCCCGGACGCAGGCCCGCCCAATGGGCCACCGGCTCGTTCCCGCGCAGCCAGGGCGCCAACATCTCCGCCACTTCGCGCAACGCCTCCCGCGCCGATGTCGTGGTGCTTTTGTCGAACCCCGTGAATTCCAGGGTGGACCCGCACAGCACATGCCCGTCACGACGCGGAATGACGTAATGTCCGCGATGCAGACGGATTTGCGACAGCCGACGTTGCGGATCGCGGTACAGCAGCATCTGGCCCTTGACCGGACGGACCGGCGGGGAATACGCCGTCACCCCGTCGCAGAGTGCGCCGGTCCAGGCGCCGGCGGCGACCACATACATATCCGCCTCGAAACGCTCACCGCTTCCGGATACTGCGGCAGTAATCCTGCCGCCGGACTTATCCCACCCCCGGAGCTCGCACTGCTCATGCACCGTGACGCCGCGACGTCGCACATCCGCCGCGAGCGCGGTGAGCAAGCGCGGGTTGCGGACATTCGCGATATGCGGCAACCATAATCCCTCACAAAACCTGTCCAGCCCCTCACCCAAGCATCCCAGCGCGTCCTCCGCCAGCACCTCCATTCCCGTGCGATTCCGGCTCGCCCATGCCAATGCATCCCTGCGATCCTCAGCATCCAGCATCAGCATGCCGCAGGGGTAGTACTCCGGATCAATACCGGTATCCGCCAACAATTGCTCTGCAAGCTGCGGATACATGTCCTGCGCCAGCGAGGCGAGCGCGGTCACGGCCGGCGGATAGCGCCAGGGATACAACGGCGACACAATGCCGCCCCCCGCCCAGGACGACTCCATGCCCAGCGCGCCGCGATCCATGATCGTCACACTGACACCAGACATCGCCAGCTCCCGGGCCGTCATCAAACCCAGTACGCCGCCGCCAACAATGACCACCCTCATCGCTTGACTCCACCGGAAAAAATCCTAAAATGCGCGCCGCTCGCTCGCCATCCCGCATCAAGGACGATATGAAAAATC
>JAYRMT010000364.1:0-1790 GCA_041912575.1 Fluviicoccus sp.
CGGACAGGCGTTCGGTCACGGCTTTCATCTGGTCGCTGAACATGAACGGGACCAGCCCGGCGCGGGTGGGCAGCACCGTGTGGCCGAACTGTTTCGCCAGCGTGTAGCCGAAGCCGCTGCCGCCGAGGGTGGGAATGGACAGGCCGCCGGTGGCGACAATCAGCGAGGCGCAGCGGAATTCGCCGAGATTGCTGTCGAGGCGGAAGCGCGCGCCGTCCGGGCTGTCGGCGAGGGCTTCGACGGCGCTGACCTCGCATCCGGTCCGGATCGTCACCTGCCCGCGTTCGCATTCGGCCAGCAGCAGGTCCAGGATGTCCTTGGCCGAATCGTTGCAGAACAGCTCGCCGTGCTTGCGTTCGTGATACGGCACGCGGTGCTTTTCCACCAGGCTGATGAAGTCCCACTGCGTGTAGCGGTCCAGCGCGGAGATGCAGTAATGCGGATTGGCGGACAGGTAGTTCTCCGGCCCGGCGTAGAGGTTGGTGAAGTTGCAGCGGCCGCCGCCGGACATCAGGATCTTTTTCCCGACCTTGTTGCTGCGATCGAGCACCAGCACGCGGCGGCCGCGTTGCCCGGCGACCTGCGCGGCCATGAGGCCGGACGCCCCGGCGCCAAGGATGATGATGTCGTAGGAGTGGGTCACGGCAAGCTGCGGCTGGCTGAAAAACCGGCGCACGATAGCAGATGGCGGGGGGAAAGCAAGCGGCGCGGGCTTTTCGCTCCCCTATTTCATAGGGAAGCCTGGCTCCGGCTCAAACCCCCGACCGGATCAGATAATCAAACGCCCCAAGCGCAGCTTTCGAACCGTCGCCCATGGCGATGATGATCTGCTTGAACGGCGCGGTGGTCACATCGCCCGCCGCGAACACGCCCGGCAGCGAGGTCTGGCCGCGCGCATCCACCTCGATCTCGCCGCGCGGGGTCAGCGCCAGCGTGCCTTTCAGCCAGTCGGAGTTGGGCAGCAGGCCGATCTGCACGAACACGCCCGCCACTTCCAGCTTGTGGCTCTCGTTGGTGATGCGGTCGGTGTAGCTGAGGCCGGTCATCTTCTGGCCGTCGCCATGCACTTCCGTGGTCAGCGCGGACACGATGACGGTGACGTTCGGCAGGCTGCGCAGCTTGGTTTGCAGCACCGCGTCGGCGCGCAGCTGGCTGTCGAATTCGATCAGTGTCACGTGTTCCACGATCCCGGCCAGGTCAATGGCCGCTTCCACCCCGGAATTGCCGCCGCCGATCACCGCCACGCGCTTGCCCTTGAACAGCGGGCCGTCGCAGTGCGGGCAGTAGGCGACGCCGCGGCCGCGGTATTCTTTCTCGCCCGGCACATTCATCTCGCGCCAGCGCGCGCCGGTGGCGATCAGCACGGTCTTGCCGCGCAGGGTGGCGCCGTTGGCGAGTTCCACTTCCACCAGGTCGCCGCCGGTCAGCTTGACGGCGCGCTGGGTGTTCATGATGTCGACGTCGTAGCTCTTGACGTGTTCTTCCAATGCCGCCGCCAGTTTCGGCCCCTGGGTTTCCTTCACCGAGATGAAGTTCTCGATGCCCATGGTATCCATCACCTGGCCGCCAAAGCGCTCGGCCACCACGCCGGTGCGGATGCCCTTGCGCGCGGCGTAGATGGCCGCCGCCGCACCCGCCGGGCCGCCGCCGACGATCAGCATGTCATACGGGGCTTTCTCGCTCAGCAGCTTCGCCGCGCGGGCTTCCGCGCCGGTGTCGGCCTTGGCGAGGATTTCCTCCAGCGTCATGCGGCCGGAGCCGAAGTTCTGGCCGTTCAGGTGCACGGCGGG
>JAYRMT010000365.1:0-1780 GCA_041912575.1 Fluviicoccus sp.
CGGACGTGCTGTTCTTCAGCACCCGCCTGCAACTGGGCCGCAAGTGGGGCACGCCGCAGCCGGTCACCATCCGCGACAAGGATTTCGACATGGTGCGCCTGCGCGCCTTCGGCATGTATTCCTACGCGCTGACCGATGCGAAGGAGTTCTACGCGCAGGTGGCCGGAGCCAACGACCTCTACACCTCCGAGCAGATCGAGCCGCAACTGCGCAACCTGATCGTCGCCAACATGAGCGCCGCCATCGGCTCCTCCGGCCTGCCCTTCCTCGACATGGCGGCCAACCAGGGCCTGATGGGCGAGAAGATCGCCGAGGGCCTGCGCCCGCTGTTCGCGCGCTACGGCATCACGCTTGACGCCTTCGTGGTGGAAAACGTCTCGCTGCCGGAGGAACTGCAGAAGGCCATCGACACCCGGATCGGCATGGGCATGATGGGCGACATGGGCAAGTACACCCAGTACCAGGTCGCCAATGCCATTCCGCTGGCCGCGCAGAACGAGGGCGGCCTGGCGGGCATCGGCGCCGGTCTGGCAGCCGGCGTCGGCATGGGCCAGATGATGGCGGCGGGCATGGCGGGCGCGTTCAATCCCTCCGCCGTGGCGCAGTCGATGCTGGGCGGACAGGGCGCGGCCCAGCCGTCTGCCGCACCCGCGCCTGCCGCTCCCGCTGCCGCGACCGCAACCGCAACCGGCGCCGATGATCCCGCCGCGCGCCTGGAGACGCTCAAGGGGCTGCTCGACAAGGGGCTGATTTCCCCGGCGGATTACGATACGGCGAAGGCGGAAGTGCTCAAGAAGCTGATGGGTTAAGCGGAGAGGGTACAAGGCCGACACGCGCATGTTCCAGGCTGCCTGCCCCGGTTGCGGGGCCGCGATCGACTTCCGCTCCCCGGCATCGGTGATGGCGGTTTGTCCCTATTGCCAGACCTGCGCGCTCAAGGACGGCGAGGCGGTCAAGGATTTCGGCAAGATCTCGCAGGTGCTGGAGGACCTGTCGCCCTTGCAGGTCGGCGTCACCGGCAGCTTCGACGGGCAGCACTTTACCGTGCTCGGCCGCGTGCAGATGACTTACGAGGACGGCCGCTGGAATGAATGGTACGCCGCCTTTGACGACGGCACGGCCGGCTGGCTGTCCGAATCCTCCGGCCAGTATGTCTTCACCCTGCCCAAGGGCAAGGCGGAGCAGGCGCCGCCTTTCGAAAAACTGCGTCCCGGCTATCCCTTTACCTGGGACGGCAAGCCTTTCCGCGCGTCCGACGTGCGCCCGGCGCGTTGCGCGGCCGGACAGGGCGAATTGCCGTTCCGGGTCGGAGAGGGCTGGGACACGCGCGCCGCCGACTTCCGCGTGGGCAAGGATTTCCTGACCCTCGATTACACCGACGGTGAACCGCCGGAGGTGTTCGCGGGTCGGGCGGTGACGCTGGAAGAGCTCAAGTGCCAGCTGCTGCGCGACGCCGACGAGATCGGCCGGACCTCGGGCCAGTACCAGGGCAAGATCCAGGCGCTCGACTGTCCGAATTGCGGCAGCCCGATCAGTTATCCGGTCAAGGTCGCGCAGGAGCTGGTCTGCCCGGCCTGCCACGCCGAGGTCAGCCTCAGCGGCGACAAGGCGCAGGTGCTGAAAGTCAATCAGATCCTCAGCACCGCCAGCACGCTGCGGCTGGGCGAGATCGGCAACATCGACGGCAAGGCCTGGACGGTGATCGGCTTCTTCAAGGCCCGTGACCCGGACGATGACGAATCCGGCCTGTGGACGGAGTACCTGCTGTTCAACGCGGCGG
>JAYRMT010000366.1:0-1768 GCA_041912575.1 Fluviicoccus sp.
TCACGTCGCCGATCGGTCCGATGTAGCGCGGATCGGCGGGCGCGACGCCGAGCATGTCCTCCACGCGTTCAAACCACGGGGCCATCTCGCTTTCGCCCAGCCCGGGCAGTCCGAATTCCGCCTGCCATTGCGCCAGCACCCGCGCCGGAGTGCGCAGGCAGGTGCCGGAATTCACCGTGGTGGTGCCGCCCACCGAGCGGCCCACCGGCACCGGGATCACCGCGTTGCCGGTCGCCACCGTCGCGCCGAAGCCCCGGTACAGGCGCGGCATGATGTCCGGCAGCTTGCCGTTGAAGTGGCGGCGGTCGAGCCACTCGCCTTCCTCCAGCATCACCACCGCCAGCCCGCGCGAGGCCAGTTCGTAGGCCGCCGCCGCGCCGCCCGCGCCGGTGCCGATCACCACCACGTCGGCCTCCAGCTCCTGGTTGCCGTCCAGGTCAGCGCTGGCCATGATCTGCGATTGCCAGCGGAAGATCTCGATCTGCGGCGGCGCGTCCACGGCGGGACGGCTGCCGACGCGCGTCTGTTGCGCCTCGTCCAGCAGCCAAGCGGTGCGGAAGGCGGCGCTGAGCACACGCAGCAGCGGGCTTTCCAGCGGGCGGGCGGCGAGTATGTCGAGAAAGGCGCGGCGGTCCCCGACGTCGGCGCGATGGAAGGCCTGCCAGTGGCCGAGGCGGTAGCGGCCGTCCAGCCAAGTCAGCCCGGTGCGCAGGCCTTGCCGCAGCCAGGGGTGGTGTTCGGCCTGGGTTTCGACGGTGCGGGTCAGGCTTTCCGGGTCCCCGGCGGCCAGGCGCTCCCCGGCCGGGAACAGCGCTTCGGCGAGGGCGAGGGCGGTCAGGCGCTGGCTGGGGCGGAGGATGGCCGGCGGCATGGATTAACCTCGTTATCATCATGGTTAATATTGGCACGAAGGTACCATGGTTTCGCGAAGTCATACCTCTCTTAGTGAAGTAGTGCAAATGATGGGCGTCAAGTTGGCGGGGGAAGGTAAAAATGTGGCGGGGAAGGGGGAAAACGGACCCCGTGTTTTACAGGGGCTCAGACGGTTGCGGTGCTTGGAGGGCAAGAGCAATCCCCGTATGATCAGAAACAAAACGAGGGAGAGCTTTCGGAATGGCCGCCAAAGAAGCCAAAGCCCGCATCAAGATCAACAAGCTGCTGGAAGCGGCCGGCTGGCGCTTTCTGGACGACCCCAAGCAGGGCAAGGCGAATATCTCGCTGGAGCCCAACGTCAAGCTGACAGTTGAAGACATCAACGAATTGGGTGAAAACTTCGAGGAAACCAGCAACGGCTTTGTTGATTTCCTGCTGCTGGATGACAAGGGCTTTCCGCTGCTGGTGCTGGAAGCCAAGGCCGAAGACAAGAATCCGCTGGTGGGTAAGGAGCAGGCGCGAAAATACGCCAAATCGCTCAACTGCCGTTTCGTAATCCTGTCCAACGGCAACTTGCATTACTTCTGGGATCTGCTTCAGGGCAGCCCGCATATCATCACGCAGTTCCCTACGCCTGCTTCATTGAAGGGCTACCACAAATTCGCCCCTGATCCCGGCAAGCTGGCCGCCGAACTGGTGGGGCCGGATTACATTGTGCAGACCCAGCTGTCCGGATACGAGAAAATGGCGGGCTGGCTGAATGAGGATGAGCGCCCCGATTTCATCGCAAAGAACAAGCTGCGCTTTCTGCGAAAGTATCAGAAAGAAGCGCTGCAAGCCTTGCAGGACGCCGTCGCCGACGGCCAGACCCGTTTCCTGTTCGAGATGGCCACCG
>JAYRMT010000367.1:0-1743 GCA_041912575.1 Fluviicoccus sp.
GTCCCGCTTTGATACCCTGCAGCCCGGCGCCGCCCCGGGCCAATGGGCGCTGGCGGCGACCCTCGAGGCCTACGAGCAACTGGTCCACTATTCCTCCTTCTACACCCGGGATACCGCCCGGGAACGCCTGATCCTGATCCGGGATCTGGGATTCGGCAGCGCGGAAATGGGCAGGCGGCTGGATCTGCTGCAACGCCGGTACGGCTAGACCGCCGCAGTCAGGGATCCGGGGCGCGGACGGGGGGGACTCCGTTCGCCGCCCGCAGCACCGGATCGAAATAGAAAGCCCGCTTCCCCTGCGCCAGATCAGCAAACGCGCACTGCACCGCTTCGCGGTTCTTCGCCAGGTGATTGTCCCAGAACGCCGCACTGGCGGACTGAGAGCGGTCGTAAGCGGCCGGTTTCCGGCAGGCATCGACCGGATGCTTCGCAAGCTCTTCGGGGGTCATTGCCTGGAATTGCACCGAGGGCTTCCACGTATTCCAGCGTTGGGAAACGCGGATGAAATAGGTCTTGCCCGCCGCCGCCTCACCCTCCAGCACCGCCCAGTCGCCCGCATTGCTGCGCACGAAACGTCCCAGGAACACCTGCTTTCCCGGCTTGACCCGCACTTGCACGCACGAGGTGCCCATCGGCAGGAATCCGGCCAAGCCTTCACCATCCCAAAGCTGGAAAAGGTTTTCCGACGAAAATAACAGCGGGACCGGTGACGCGGGATAACCGATGCTCAAGGGGACGGGCATGTCTTCGATGCCGGGGACATGAACAAAGTTGATCACCGCCTCCCTCTCGGACGGCTGGACAGGCGGCGCAGGCCGGAACGTCGCCTGGCCGACCTCGGTGTTGAGCGTGACGCATCCGGCGATCGCGAGCGCAAGCAGAGGACCGGTTGAAATGCGCTTCATGGTGAGTCACTCCGAGAATCCGCGAGTGCCGCATCCCATCAGGCACGGCTGGGATGCGCATCAGGCGCCGCCGGGTATCCCGCGGCACTCATTCCGGCCGTGCCCCGGCCGACGGCCGGGCAAGCGACGGTTTGTCCGGAGCCGCCGCCTTCGCCCGGTATTTCCCCCGCTCCAGCATCACCCGCAGCCAGCGCAAGGTGTGCAGCGGCTCATCCGGCAGGTTGTAATTGAACAGGATGGACGGCATCAGGCCGCCCGGCTCGCCGCGCCCGCTCAGGTCGATCCGGGTGCCGCCGTCCGGCAAGGGCGACAGAACCCAAGTGCTTTCCAGATCCTCCAGATGCACGCGCGGCGGCTCGCCGGGCGGCATCGGGGCGCCCTTCACCGCCAGGCTGCGGATGCGGATATGGCCGTCGGGCTCGATGGACAGCGCGGATTGCAGGACGGTGTCGCGCTCCTTGAAGGGATAGGGCAGTTTGTAAACCACGTAGGTCCAGCTCAGGTTCCTGTCGCGGCGCAGCACCGACACCTTGCGGATGCGCGCCAGCCACTCGGGCCAGGCGTTGATGTCCGACAGCACGGCGACCACCGTGGACGGCGGCTGGGGCACCGTCATGACGGCGCGGAATTCGTCGTAATTTCCGACTTGGGGTGAACGCGTTTCCACCGTGATGTGGCGGGCGGGGTCTTCACGCACGAGCCGCCAGGGCGTCGTGGCGGACGCCTCCAGCGATAGGGCGGTCAGGATGGGCAGCCACGCCGCCCGCGGAAAAACCAAGGCCGGATTCCTCAGGGAAAATACCGCTGTTTCATCCGCTCGCAATACGCGAGGAGGTTG
>JAYRMT010000368.1:0-1722 GCA_041912575.1 Fluviicoccus sp.
CATCAGCGCACTCGCGTTGCAGTCGTTGACTGGCGCGGGGGCAATGTCACTCACGGCGGCCCAGGCGCGGCAGACATCTGGACCTGACAACCTGCAGCTCGGGCAAGGCCCGGAGCAGGCGGCCGCATTTTGGGAAAAACAGCACATCACCAATTTGCTGGTGAACTCCCCGCCAGGCGGCATGGACTTGCTGACGGGCTACATCTCCAAGCGCGGAGATTTCCTCGCGCTGGTGGACCGTGGCCGCGGGGGCGACACTGCCGCCTTCGTCCAGACCATAGCGCAGCCCTTCGCGGATGTCCTGCGGCACAGCGTCGAGCAAGCTGATCTGGTGGACCAATCACCAGTGCTTTCACGCCCGGCGCCGCCCGAGTTGCTGGAATGGGACGGCTGGAATATGGTGGTGCCGCCGAACTCGGTGTGCACCTATGACCAGCGGGGCATGTGCATGGACCCTGCCCTTCCAGCTCCGGGTCAAGGCGATGCGTTGACCCTGGTGCCAGTGACCGCACGTGTACCTCCAGAAATGGAGCCTCTGTACAGCGCACTGGGTAAATGGGTGGCGGCAAACCCGTCCGAAGAGAAGATCGCTCAGAAGCTCACTTGGACAGTCATGGGTGCAGGCACAGAATCCGCCTTTGCCACGAATGTCACGCCGCAAACGTTGCGCGAACTGGATGCGGTGATGCCGGGCGGGGCCGCAGCGTTTACCGGCTACCACCAATCGCAGATCCTCCAGAAACGCATTTTGGGGCACCTGTTGAAGGGAACGGGTCTTGACCGCGTGCTGACGGCCGACCAGCTGCTGGGCGCGAATGCCAAGGCCGGGATCGACACCACGACCTCGACCCAGCTGATGGCCAGGCTCACGCAGCTGGGCAAGCAAGGCAGTGAAGGCAAGGGCTACGGGTACAACATGGTCACCGGTGGACTGGCTACGCGAGCACAGGGATCGGCGACTCTCACCGCCCAGGTGGACCTCCTGAACAGTTCCGATCAGCCTGTGGCCTTCGCGCCGATGACTCACTTTGCCCAGCCCTCATCCCGAAAGCAGGGTATTTCATCCACCGCCTGGATGGCCGAACCGGCGCGACGGATCTCCACGGTGGGCATCCGCGGGTCTGCCGGCAGCTTCAACTTTGACAAGTCCACAACCTTCAACAAGGAATTGCTGGCCAACCTCACCTGGCTCATGAATCTGGACGATATTCGCCGTCACTGGTCGCAGCTGGGCGGCGGATCAGGCGGAGGTCTGATGGCCTCCAGCCGCTTGAGTTCGAATCGTCAGGTCGGGCCTACCCGCAAGGCGCTGGCAAACCAGGTCGAGGCGAATCCACTGGTCGGTAACGTGTTGGCCATGGTCGAACGCACTACAGGCAAGTCATGGCTCTCGCGGTAGGCAGGCCGTTCGCACGCGGCAAGACTACCTGCCCGTTCGCCTGGGCGGCAAGCGGTTCGCGTCGGGCGATACGGCGCGCATCACAACCGTGCGATGCGGCGACAGGCCATATCGGCGTGCGTTCTCGATCAGTTCGTCGGGGTTCATTTCGTTCCATACCAGCCCGCATTTCAAGCAGGCGTGGGTATGCGCCTGAAGCAGTGAAATCGGCTTGCCCAACAACGAGCGCCAGAGGCTGCGCATTGGATAGAACCGGCTGGCCTCAAGCTGGCCTGCAACCACTTCCAGACTGCTGCAGCGCGCGCAATAAACAGAGCCATCTC
>JAYRMT010000369.1:0-1707 GCA_041912575.1 Fluviicoccus sp.
CGGGCGCAGCCGCATAGACCGCCGCCAGCCCTTCCTGCAATTCCCCCTGGAAGTCCAGCGACTTGGCGTAACCCGTACTGGTGGAATACGCGCAGGTGAAATAGTAGTCGCTCTTGTCGTCGGCCGTACCCCAGATCGTATCCGCGCCCGGGTCGTTGTAATGCACAACACGGTCCGGGTTTCCGCTGCTCAGGTAGCTGAACGCCAAACGCCCCGTCTGGGTATCCGTCGTCGAACCGACCAGGAAAAGATCAATCGCCTTGAGCCGGTAATAGGTTGTGGTCTGGGTGCTGTTGCCGGGGCCGCAACCGCCCAGCGCCAGCGCGGCGACGGCGGGGACCAGGACAGCAAGGGTTCGGGACATGTCTGCGCTCCTGCAGGGGGACAAGAGCGGCATTATCGGGGGCGGCCGGCTCATCCGCCAAGCCGAAGAGGCGACCGGTTGCAGGACTAATACATATAGGTCGCGGTGCCGACCGCGATCAGCTCCTTTTCCTCGTTTTCCAGTTCCATGCGGGTCACGCAGACTTTCTTGCCCACGCGCAGCACTGTCGCCGAGGTGGTGAACTTTTGTCCCCGGCCGGGCTTCAGGTAATCCACCCGCATGTCCAGCGTCGCCAGCTTGAAGATGCGCATCAGGCGCTCCTCGCGGGAAATGCCTTTCAGGGCCGCGTAGACCGCCGACATCGCCATCGCGCCGCCGATGGTGTCCAGCGCCGTGGCGATCACGCCGCCGTGCAGGATCTGGTGCGTGGTGTTGCCGATCAACTGCGGCTTCATGGCGAATTCCGCCGACACCTTTTCCAGGCTGATATCGGTGATCTGCAAGCCGATGACCTGATTGAAGGGGATCAGGTTGAACCCCATCTGCATCCGCTCCTTGAGGACGCGGGCCTTGGCCTCGGCTTCGCTTTCGTGGGGCTCGTGGGCGTGATCGGTCATGGCGGCGGCGCTCGGAACTGGAGTCTGGCTCACGTTTGTACCTGACAAGCGCTTGCTTGCCAAGGGGGTGGCCAGACTGGAGGGCGCGTCAATCCGGCCAATCCCCGTCAATGCGGCGGGGATTGGCGAATGCCGGTCCTCTCTTCCGCAGTCAGGCCATGGCGAGCACTGCCTCCACCAACTTCCTGATCCCCGCCCGCGCCTCGCGGATGCGCGCCGGATACATGTACGCGGGCGTCGTCACGATCTTGCGCTCGCGGTCCACAACGCAATCCGCCACCGCACAATCCACATGCCGGCCGCCCATGGCGTCAATCGCCGCCGCCGTGCCCGGATCGTTGCCGATCGTGTACCGCGTCCCCTCGCCGCCGATCTTCGCGGCCATCGCCGGCGCGATGCACACCAGCCCCACCGGCTTGCCTGCGGCGTGCATGCCTTTGGCAAAAGCCAGCACATCCGGTTGCACCGTCATATCGCTGCCCTTCACCGCGAAATCGCACAGGTTCTTTGCCGCGCCGAAGCCGCCGGGAATGATCAGGGCGTCGAAATCCGCGACCTTCGCGTCGGTCACCGGCTTCACGTTGCCGCGCGCCAGCCGGGCGGCTTCCACCAGCACGTTGCGGGTTTCCGGCATCTCCGCGCCGGTCAGATGGTTGACGACATGCATCTGCGGCATGTCCGGCGCGAAGCACTGCACAACGGCGTCGGCCTCATCCAGCGCCAGCAGGGTCAGGGTGGCTTCGTAGATCTCGCCGCCGTCCTTGA
>JAYRMT010000370.1:0-1676 GCA_041912575.1 Fluviicoccus sp.
GGCCCCCAGAACTCCGGCGCATGATCCAGCGCCTGACCTGCTGTCACCGCCTCTCCGAGAAAATTCAGCGCCAGTTCCGGCGCATTCGCCTCCGCCCGCACCAGCGCCAGATAGCCGTAGGGCGGCATACCCATTGCCTTGCGCTCCGCCAGCGCCGCCTCCGCGAAGGCGGCGTAGCTCCCTTGCAGCAATTGCCGCAGCAGCGGATGATCCGGCTGCCGTGTCTGCAACAGCACCAGCCCCGCCTTGTGCGCCCGTCCGGCGCGCCCGGCTACCTGCGTGATCAGCTGCGCGGTCCGTTCGCTGGCCCGGAAATCCGCGCCCAACAGGCCGCCGTCCGCATCCAGCAACACCACCAGAGTCACGTTCGGAAAGTGATGCCCCTTCGCCAGCATCTGCGTGCCGACCAGAATCGCCGCATTGCCCTGACCGATCTCGTCGTACAGGCTCTGCCAGCTATCGCGCCGCCGCGTGCTGTCGCGGTCAATGCGATGGATATCCGCTTTCGGAAACACTTCCTTCAGTCCGTCCTCCACCCGCACTGTGCCTGCGCCAACCGGACGCAGTTCCTCGCTCTGGCAGGACGGGCACCGACGCGGCGGCGCCTCGCTGTAGCCGCAGTGATGACAATGCAGCCGAACCGGCTCGCGATGCAGCGTGGTGCGTGCGTCGCAACGCGGGCACAGTGCCTGCCAGCCGCAACTGTGGCACATCAGCACCGGCGCATAGCCCCGCCGGTTGATGAACACCAGCACCTGCTCCTTGCGGCTCAGGCGGGTCTGGATGGCGTGGTGCACCAGCGGGCTGAGCCCGTTCTGCATTTTCTGGCCGCGAATGTCGATCAGCTTGATTTCGGGCGTGCTGGCCGCGCCCGCGCGTTGGCGCAGGTGGAACAGGGTGAAACGGCCGTTGCGCGCGTTGGCCAGGCTTTCCAGACTGGGCGTCGCGGAGCCGAGCACTACCGGACAGGATTGCAGCTGTCCGCGTCGCAGGGCGATGTCGCGGGCGTGATAGCGGAAGCCGTCCTGCTGCTTGAACGAGAGGTCGTGTTCCTCATCGACAATGATGAGCCCGAGGTGCGGCATCGGCGTGAATACGGCCGATCGGGTGCCGATGACGATGCCCGCCGTGCCCAGCCAGGCGCGCCGCCAGGCCTTGAGGCGTTCGCGTTCGGTGAGGCCGGAGTGCAGCACGACGATGTCCCCGGCGAAGCGCGCGCGGATCCGGCTGACGATCTGCGGGGTAAGGCCGATTTCCGGCACCAGCAATAGCGTCTGCTTGTGCTGTTTCAGGCATTCCTCGATGGCTTGCAGGTAAACCTCGGTCTTGCCGCTGCCGGTGATGCCGTCGATCAGGAAGGGCTGGAAATGCCCGAGTTGTCCGCGAATGGCGGCGATGGCCTCGGCCTGTTCGTCGTGCGGCACCAGCGGCGCTTCCGCCAGCTTGAGCACGGGATGGCCGCGCGTCTGTTGCGCCTGGCCGAAGCTTTCGGCCAAGCCCTTGCGCGCCAGCGCCTGCAGGCTGTCGCGGATGACGCCCATGTGGGTGAGGAAATCCTCGCTGATGCCGTGTTCGCCGTGCAGGCCCAGTCCTTCCCAGGCGACCAGCTGCTTCGGCGCCTTGCGCAGCGAGGCGGCGTCGGTGGTGCGTCCCGCGTGGGTCAGTCGCCAGCAGGT
>JAYRMT010000371.1:0-1670 GCA_041912575.1 Fluviicoccus sp.
GCTGATCCCGTCCGCCGCCCACGGCACCAACCCGGCGACGGCGGTGATGTGCGGTTACACCGTACGGGAAATCCCGGTGCTCGCCAACGGCGATGTCGACCTGGAGGCGCTGAAGGCCGCTGTCGGCCCGCAAACCGCCGGCCTGATGATGACCAACCCCTCCACCTGCGGCGTGTTCGAGCAGCAGATCCAGCAGATCGCCGCGCTCGTGCACGAGGCGGGCGGCCTGCTGTACTACGACGGCGCCAACCTGAACGCCATCCTCGGCAAGGTGCGTCCGGGCGACATGGGCTTCGACGTGCTGCACATGAACCTGCACAAGACCTTCGCCACCCCGCACGGCGGCGGCGGTCCGGGCGCGGGTCCCGT
Organism: Fluviicoccus sp.; assembly: GCA_041912575.1. Classification (GTDB taxonomy): domain Bacteria; phylum Pseudomonadota; class Gammaproteobacteria; order Pseudomonadales; family Moraxellaceae; genus Fluviicoccus. Next base: position 370 of record JAYRMT010000371.1, read on the forward strand.
CGGCGTCGGCGAGCGCCTGCTGCCGTTCCTGCCCACTCCGATCGTCGGCAAGACCGGGACGGGCGGCTACCGCTGGATGGATCGCAGCGACCTGCCGCAAAGCATCGGACACCTGCACGCCTTCGCGGGCAACGCGGGCGTGCTGCTGCGTGCCTACTTCTACGCGCTGGTGCTGGGCCGCGAGGGCCTGCATCGTGTCGGGGAGTACTCGACCCTGAATGCGAACTACATGATGAAGCGTCTCGAAGCCGCCGGTTTCCAGCTGGCGTATCCCGAGCGCCGCGCGTCGCACGAGTTCATCATCACCTTCGCGAAGGAAGCCAAGACCCTCGGCGTGTCGGCCATGGATATCGCCAAACGCCTGCTGGATTACGGCTACCATGCCCCGACCACCTATTTTCCGCTGCTGGTACCGGAATGTTTCCTGATCGAACCGACCGAAACCGAAGCGCCGGATGAGCTCGACGGTTTCATCGCCGCCATGGTGAAAATCCTGGAAGAGGCGCGGACCGATCTGGATACCGTCAAGGGTGCGCCGCACACGCTGCCGGTCCGTCGTCTCGACGATGTCCGCGCCGCGCGCGAGCTGGATCTGGTGTATCGTCCGAAGGCCGGTTGAACCGTCCGCCGGACTGTCCAAGGGCGCGTCATGCGCCCTTTGTCTTTTGAAGGAAATCCCATGAATACCCTGCGCCTGAAAAAACACGAAGAGCGTCGCCTCCGCGAAGGCCATCTCTGGATCTATTCGAACGAGGTGGATACCGCCGCGACGCCGTTGAAAGGCTTGCAGCCCGGGGCCCAGGTCCAGGTGGAGGATGCGAGCGGAAAGGCGCTCGGCATCGCCATGGTCCAGCCCAATTCGCTGATCTGCGCGCGCATCGTCAGCCGGGATGTCCGTCATCCGCTCAACAAGTCGCTGCTGGTGCACCGCCTGCAACAGGCGCTCAGTCTGCGCGAACGCTTCTTTCCCGAACCGTACTACCGCCTGGTCTATGGCGACAGCGATTTCCTGCCGGGGTTAGTAGTCGACCGTTTCGGTGATTATCTGGTGGTCCAGCTCAATGCTGCCGGGATGGATGCCGTGAAAGACGACGTGGTGGCCGCACTGGAGAAGGTGCTTTCTCCCAAAGGCATCCTCTTTCGCAATGACGGCAAGGCCCGCCTGCTGGAGGGGCTCGCGGAGGAAGTGATCGTGGCGGCGGGCGAGGTGCCAGACGAGATTGAGCTGATCGAGAACGGCGTGCGTTTCCTGGCGCCGGTGAGGGAAGGACAGAAGACCGGCTGGTTCTACGATCACCGCG
>JAYRMT010000372.1:0-1667 GCA_041912575.1 Fluviicoccus sp.
GCATCCGCTGCCCACCGGGGATAGCGTGCGGGAGGCCGTCGCCCGAATGCCCGGGTGGCGCTATGACGCCGACAGCCGTCCGCCCTGTCTGGTCCGCACCTGGAAAACCCCGGACTTCAACACCGCCATGGCGTCGCTGCCGCCCATCGGCGAACTGGCCGAACGGTTCGGGCATCATCCGGACCTCGCGCTGGGTTGGGGATATCTGCGGATCGCGTGGACCACCCACGATCGTGGCGGCGTGCATGCCAATGATCTCTTGCTGGCCGCCGCCACTTCCGCCTTGCTGGAGCGTCTGACCTGAGATGCTTTTCCTGACGACGATACGCCCCTCGCGGCTTGTCCCCGCCCTGCTGCTGGCGCTCGCTCCCGGCGCCTATGCCCTGAGCGTCCAACCGCCGGACGCCGCTGCAGCGCTCAATCGCCAGATTCTTTCCGATCGGGCCCGTCTGACCGCCATTGCCGATCAGTACCTGCAATCCGATGACATCAGCGAAGCCGATTTCCTCTGGCTCAAGGCGCTCGCGGAGCAATACGGGCTGCAACCCCGGCAACGAGGCGACCAGAGCTTCTTCAACGCGCTGCTGGCGCGCGTTGACATCATTCCCGCCTCCCTGCTGGCAGCGCACGCTCTGCTGGAGGGCCGGCACGCCGGGCAAGCGCAATGCGGCCCCTGCCGGGCGCCGCACAGCCTGATGAAGCCGGCGGCTCCGGACTGGCCGGCGATTTTCCGGGCAGTAAATACCGATCCCGCCTTCGACAGCTTCCGCTTGAGCCGCAGTAAGCTCCGCCTGTCCGGCCGCTCACCGCGGGGTACAGAGCTCGCTCCGACGGCCGGGGGATTGATCTCGGGGCAGGGTTACGGCAATCGGCTGGAGCACACGATCCGGACCTTGCGCCTGGGCCGTCTGGATACCGCGCCTGCGCCATGAAAACATTGACTGTCCGTTCCGGGAATGTCCGGCTGCACTACCGCGTGTGGGGCGAGACGAACGAAGCCCGACCCACACTGGTTCTGGTGCATGGATTTCCGGATAACAGCCTGATCTGGGAATCGGTGGCGGAGCGTCTGGCTGTCCGCTACCGAATTGTCGCCCCGGATGTGCGCGGAGCAGGCCTGTCGGATGCGCCCGGGCGGACGGCAGATTACCGGATGGCCCACCTCGTCGAGGACCTTCGCACGGTGTTGGATGCGGTCAGTCCGGACCGTGCCGTCCATCTGGCCGGACATGACTGGGGCTCGATCCAATGCTGGGAGGCTGTCGCCACGCCGACCTTGCAGGGACGCATCGCCTCCTTCACTTCCATCTCGGGTCCGAGTCTGGATCACGCCGCCTTCTGGATTCGCGAAACCGTGCGGCGGCACGACAACCCGGCGCGCCTGCGCAGGGTGCTGAATCAGCTGGCGCACTCATGGTATATCGCTTCCTTTCATCTTCCCCTGATGCCGCGACTGACCTGGCGATTGGCCTTTGACCGCTGGCCGGCAAGCCTGACCCGGCATTTTCCCCGGCTAGGCGCGGAAGCGTTTCCCACCCAGGCACAAGACGGCTTGCACGGCATTCGGCTCTATCGCGCCAACTTCATCGAGAGACTTCTGCGACCCGAAGGACGGTGGACCGATGTCCCCGTGCAGCTGATCGTGCCGCGCGATGACCGTTTCGTAA
>JAYRMT010000373.1:0-1652 GCA_041912575.1 Fluviicoccus sp.
GCCAGCCAGCGGTTTTTTCGAATGGAAGGCCGTTCAGGAAGACGGCCGCACGGTAAAGCAGCCCTATTTCATCCGCCCCCGGGATGAAATTGAACTGTTCGGATTCGCGGGGCTCAGTGAGCGATGGGTATCGCCCGACGGCGAGGAAATCCACTCGTGCTGCATCGTCACGACCGACGCCAACGCGTTGATGATGCCGATCCACGACAGGATGCCGGTCATCTTGACCCCCGGCGATTACGACGCCTGGTTGGACCCCGCCAACGTGAATGCGGAGATGTTGCGCGCCCTCCTTCGCCCTGCCGACGCCGATGACATGATCGCCTACCCGGTGAGCCGGGCAGTCAATTCGTCCCGGACCGATGCCCCGATGCTGGTGGAGCCGACATGACCCAGCGGCTGCGTCCGGGCATTGCCGAGCCCGTGTTTCTGATGTTCTCCCGCCAGCAGATAGAAAGCGGCGACATCGGTGAGCCCCTTGAATTCTTGCGGGGCTTGACGGCAGGCCCGCGGGCAGCCATCGACTACTGCGGTCGGATCAGCCTGATGGTCGACGGATACAACGACGACCCGCGCGAAATCTTCGAGATCTCGGAGGTCCGGGCCTTCCTCAAGGGCCTCGACGCGCAGTGGCCCTACTGGTTCTTCTTCCTGTCCCAGGCCGACGACTCGATCAAGCTGCTGGAGAGCTGCCTGTGCGACACCATCGAGGTGATCCCGGGCGTTGCGTCCATCGACCTCGATCAGATGGAGCGGGCGCTGGCGCGCCACTTCGGGGCCATGAACCGCCTATGCGAGGCGCTGAACGTGCCGGAGGTGCAGATCGAGCAAATGTCAGAGGGGATCGTCAGCCTCATCCAAAACGCCTCGGTCGAGCGGATCGACGGCGACGATTACCAGTAGCCGCGCCGCCGCACCCGATACTGGCCGCGCTCGGCCCGTTCGACTTCGGAACGATGTGGAGCGGCAGCCCGCGCTCGAAAGTGTCCGACGGACGCTTCATCTCGCATGGCATCTCGCCCTCAGACATCTTCTCGAACAACAGATTCGGTACAACGGGGTCTGCCTCGAGGCGGCGTGTGGTCTGCGGACGTCTCAAGTCCGCGGTGCATTCATCAAGCAAACCCCCTGATGTCCCTGGCGATTGCGGGTGGCAATTCAGGTCGCTGGCTTGAGCCCGGATAAGCCCTGCGCAATACTGCAAGGGCTTTCTGTGGACATCGTGTCTGCACAGCCTTCATCGGCGACCCCGGTCGCCCTGAAGTCCAGCCCTGCTGGCGTCGCAGTCGTTACCTGCCTCAAGGATACCCGGCGTCGATCGGGTCCGGCCATGTCCATGGCCGTGTGTGTTGTTCAGCCACCCGGCTGAATGCTGTGTCGTGCCGCGCGGCCTTCGGGTCGATCGGCATCGAGCGAAGGCCCGGTTCGCAAGAACCGTGGGCCTTCATCCTGCACGTGCCGCCTGGCACGTCGCCGAGCCGCTCTGCCGTCCACGGCGGAGCATCCCGAACGGGGAACCCCAAGTTCCCCGCCAGGGATGGGTGTTCCCTTCCATTCCTGAAGGAGAACACCATGTTCGCAATCCCTGTAACGAGAGAGTCGCGCCCGGTCGCCGTGCTGCTGGGAGGCTCCGGACATGCCCGGACGCCCGC
>JAYRMT010000374.1:0-1652 GCA_041912575.1 Fluviicoccus sp.
GGATCAATACTGGCTATCACGGTGCCCGCCGGCATGCGCGCGGCAATCTCCTTGGCCAGATTCGGACCGCTCAGCACGCCAACCCGCGCATCAGGCACTTCCTCACGCAGGATTTGACTCATCAGGGCGAAAGTATTCGCCTCGATCCCCTTGGTCATGCTGACCAGCATCTGACGGGGCTGGAGAAATGCCCGGACATTCTGCACCACCTGCCGGAATGCCTTGCTGGGAATGGCGACGAAGACCACGTCCGCATCGCGGACGGCCTCCTCAAGCTCGCTGGAATACGCCAAGGCGTCGGGCAATGCAAAACCGGGCAGATAGCGCGTATTTTCCCGACCGGCGCGCATTTCCGCGACCAGATCGGCATCACGCAGCCACAGGGTTGTCGGGCAACCGTTGCCTGCGGCGAGGCCCGCGATCACGGTGCCGAAGCTGCCGCCCCCGAGGACAGCGATTCGCGGCTTCTGGATTTCCGTCATGCGTTGCTTACCTCTCATATCATCGGGGCGCCACTATATCCGGTTCCCGGGGCGGTTTGCATCCTTGCGCGCCTCGCGGTTTTGCGCATCCTCAGGCATGATGCACGGGTCCGATGTCCCGAGACCTGTCCGTCATGCCGACCGCATCCGCACCACCCGGGTTTACGCCCGGATTCTTCCGCAGCCCTTTCGTGCCCGCTCCGCTGCTGTCGAATCCGCACGCCCAGACCCTGTTCCCCCAGTGGCATCGCGCCAAGGGTCTTCCCCTGGAACGGCAGTCCGAAACGGTCATGCTGGCCGACGGCGATGAAATCCGGCTCGATTTGCTGCTGCCCGACGCACCGGATCCGGATGCGCCCATGACCTTGATTATCCATGGTCTGAGCGGGTCCAGCCAGTCCCATTACGTGCTCGGCCTGCAAACCGAACTGTCACGACTCGGGTGGCCCAGCGCCGCCATGAATTGCCGGGGAGCGGCAAACCCCAACCGCAAGCTGCGCGCCTATCACGCCGGGGCCAGCGACGATGTCAGGGAAGTCTTCGAACATCTCACGGCGCATTTTCACCGACGGATCGCGATCGTCGGTTACTCGCTGGGCGGCAGCATGACCCTCAAGACCGCCGCCGAGCTGGGCGATCACCCCGATCTGCTGGGTGCGGTTGCCGTTTCCACCCCGCTGCATCTCGGCACCTGCGCCAATCGCCTGGACTCGGGCTTTTCACGCATTTATCGCCGCCATTTGCTGGGTGAGCTTGAAGTCCTCTGGCAGGAGAAGGCGAAATACCTGCGGCAAATCGGCGATACCGCTGCCGCAGCACGCATCGACACCTGCCTCACCGACGCGGTGCAAGGCTCCTTCTGGGATTTCGACAACCGGTTGATGGCGCCACTGCATGGTTTCCGCGACGTGCATGACTATTATGCCCGCTGCAGTCCGGTTCAATTCCTGACCGCGATCAAGGCCCCTACCCTCGTGATCCACGCTGCGGACGATCCTTTCATGCATCCGTCAATCATTCCGACGGAAAACCGGCTGTCACCAGCCGTCCATTTCGAACTTTCACCACGCGGCGGACATGTCGGTTTCATTGGCGGAAGCACGCTGAAGCCGGAATATTATCTGGAGCAGCGTATCCCGCAATTCCTGAAGTGGCTGATGCGCCGCTGAA
>JAYRMT010000375.1:0-1648 GCA_041912575.1 Fluviicoccus sp.
GTCCCGCTTTGATACCCTGCAGCCCGGCGCCGCCCCGGGCCAATGGGCGCTGGCGGCGACCCTCGAGGCCTACGAGCAACTGGTCCACTATTCCTCCTTCTACACCCGGGATACCGCCCGGGAACGCTTGGTCCTGATCCGTGACTTAGGATTCGGCAATGCGGAAATGGAACGGCGCCTGGACCTCGTGGAACGCCGTTACGGTCCGGCATCCGACACGGACTGAGAGGCCCTTGCGAGTCTGGCTCAGCCTCAGCGGGAAGGACGGGCCTTGCCGGCCCGCACGCCGTCCGGATGGTCCGGCGACACCCGGTATTTCCCCCGCTCCAGCATCACCCGCAGCCAGCGCAAGGTGTGCAGCGGCTCATCCGGCAGGTTGTAATTGAACAGGATGGACGGCATCAGGCCGCCCGGCTCGCCCCGCCCGCTCAGATCAATCCGCGTGCCGCCGTCCGGCAACGGCGACAACAGCCAGGTGCTTTCCAGATCCTCCAGATGCACGCGCGGCGGCTCGCCGGGCGGCATCGGGGCGCCCTTCACCGCCAGGCTGCGGATGCGGATATGGCCGTCGGGCTCGATGGACAGCGCGGATTGCAGGACGGTGTCGCGCTCCTTGAAGGGATAGGGCAGTTTGTAAACCACGTAGGTCCAGCTCAGGTTCCTGTCGCGGCGCAGCACCGACACCTTGCGGATGCGCGCCAGCCACTCGGGCCAGGCGTTGATGTCCGACAGCACGGCGACCACCGTGGACGGCGGCTGGGGCACCGTCATGACGGCGCGGAATTCGTCGTAATTTCCGACTTGGGGTGAACGCGTTTCCACCGTGATGTGGCGGGCGGGGTCTTCACGCACGAGCCGCCAGGGCGTCGTGGCGGACGCCTCCAGCGACAGGGCGGTCAGGATGGGCAGCCACGCCGCCCGCGGAAAAACCAAGGCCGGATTCCTCAGGGAAAATACCGCTGTTTCATCCGCTCGCAATACGCGAGGAGGTTGGGGTACGGTGCGACGATGGGCGGCCATGGCGAATCTTTACTGATCAGGGTCAGTTGCGCCAGCAGCCCGAAGGCCGCCGCATCCACCTCGGTGGGTTCGTCCCCGCCCAGGAACCAGGTCTTGTCGCCCAGCAGGACCGACAGGGTCGCCACGTCTTCCGCCGCGAAGGCGTAGATCTGTTCCTGACTGTGCTTGCCGGTCCCCTGCCCCTGGATGTCCCGCTTGATCTTGGCCTGGATCACGCCCGGCAACACCTTGCGCACCGGGAACGGCAGCTTGCCGAACAGCGTGTCGCGCAGCACCGGCCAATAGCGGGCGTCCACCCAGCGGCTGTAAAGCGCCGCAAAATACAGGCGGTCTTCCAGCAGGGTCTTGATCAGGTGCGACTGCGCTTTCTGCTCCGGGGTCAACGCCTTGTCGAAATCAATGCCGTGCTTTTTCTTGAGGTACTCGATGCAGAGTGTGGAGTCCGGAATCATCCGGTTGTCGACCTTGATCGAGGGCAGCTTGCCCAGCGGCGATTCACGAGGGTCGTTGGTGTAGTGGCTTTCGTAGGCCAGTCCCGCCATGCGCAGCCAGGTCTCCAGCTTCAGGCAGAAGGGGCTCATGTTCGGCAGCCCCAGCATGGGGTGGAACTGGTACAGCGTGATCATGG
>JAYRMT010000376.1:0-1623 GCA_041912575.1 Fluviicoccus sp.
CCTGCAACACCTGGCGGGCGCTCTACCTGGGGCTGGCCGCCTTCCGCGACGACCTGATCCAGCATATCCATCTGGAAAACAACATCCTGTTTGAAGGTCTGGCGGCCCGTCCGGCGAACGCCGAACCCGCGCCGGCGCCCGGCGGCAAGGGCTGCGGGTGCGGCGGCGGCGGCGGCGCCGGTGGCGGGGGATGTCACTGAACCCGGTCCGGGCGACGGCCAGACCGCCGCCCGGACCACGAATCCCACCCAGACAGGAGAAGGTCATGGCCCTGACGCATGCGGCTTCCGGTGAAATTGTCAGTGTCCGCCCGCTCGGGGCCGCCTTGCGCGCGTCCGAGTCGGTCACCCTGGTGCGCGCCCCGCACTTCGAGGTATTCCGCTTCGTGCTGCCCGCCGGCAAGTCCACGCCGATGCATGAAGCCGCCGGGCTGATCACGATCCAGTGCCTGGAGGGCGAGGTGGCGCTGGACGCGCACGGTCGCCGCCAGACGTTGCAGCCGGGCGACCTGGTTTATCTGGACGATGCCGAACCGCATGCCGTCTGCGCGCTGACCGACGCCTCGCTGCTGGTGACGATCCTGCTGCACCGGCTATGACGCGATGTGCGCGGTCGGGTCGGACGATTCCCGGCCCGGCAACAGCCCCAATGCGGCGAAAAACGCCGCCGTTTCCGCAAACACCTCCCGCCCCGCCGCGCCGCGCACGATGCCGTGCCGCGCCGAACCGATTTCCCGGTAACGCTTGTTCGCCGAGCCCAGCCGCCGGAACAGTTCCCGCCCGCCGCGCACATCCACCTTCGGGTCTCGGTCGCCGTGCAGCACCAGCACCGGCAGCATCAGGCCGGGCAGATGCCGGCTCACCCGCCGCATCAGGCGGCGGATCTGCACGATGCCGCTGACCGGGCAGCGCAGGTAATTGATGTGGGGGTTGTCCGCCGGGTTGCGGACAAAGTCCTTGCGCCAGCGCCCCAGCCCGAGCGCGGTCAGCAGGCGGTTGGCGCCCTGCACCGCTTCGGCCAGGGAGGCCTTGCGCGAGGCGAAGCGCAGCGGCGCGCTGACGCTGACCACCGCCCGGTACCGTTCGGGATGCCGCAGCGCTTCCGCCAGCGCCAGCGCCGCGCCGGTGGAGAACCCGGCGATCACTACCCGGTCGCAGCCTTCCGCCAGAATGGCATGCCCGCGCTCCACCGACTCCAGCCATTCCTCCATGCGCCGCCCGGCCAGATCCGTCGCCGAGGTGCCGTGCCCCGCCAGGCGCGGGGCGTAGACGGTATAACCACGCGCGTTCAGGTCTTCCGCCCATTCGCGCACTTCTTCCGGCGCCGCCATCAGCCCGTGCACCAGCAACACGCCGTCCGCACTGCCAGGCAGAAAGATCGGTGCGCCGACGCGGGGGTGACGGGTTTCATCCGGCAGGAAGTGTTGTTCGCGCTCACGCTGGAAACGCGCCCGCTCGGCGTCCAGCAGGCCTTGCAGGCGGTCGGGAACGGCGGCGCTCATTGCGGGTCAGACCGGCGCGAGGATCGCGACGGCGTTGTAGATCATGGCGTAATGACAGCCCGCGCCGACCAGCACCATGACATGGAACAGCTCGTGGAAGCTGAACACGCCGGGCAGGATCA
>JAYRMT010000377.1:0-1618 GCA_041912575.1 Fluviicoccus sp.
GCCGTGTGGTGCGGGAAGACCGTTGGTCCGGTTCCCGCGTCATCCCCCCCCTTGCGTTACAGCGTCCAGGCGATTTTCAGCCAGACCGTGCGCCCGGGCTCGTTGACCCGCGTCGTTTGCACATAGCCCGGAATGGCGCCGCCCGCGCGGCTGATGGCCTCGGCATATGCACGGTTGAAGAGGTTGTCGATGCCGCTGCTGAGCGTGAGGTGAGGTGCCGCCTGCCAGCGGCCGTTCAGGGAGAACACGGCAAAGCCCGGCGTGCGCGCCAGATCCTTGCCGATAATATTGCCCTTGCCGGGGTCCACACGATCCTGATCATCCACCAGCCGCAGCAGCCCCCCGGCCGACCAGCGCGCTGTGGCGTAATCCAGCCCGATGCGGATCTCCAGCGGCGACATCTGCGCCAGGGGTGTCCCGTCCGTACGGTTGTCGCCGTGCGCGTAGGCCAGGGCGGCATCGGTTTTCCAGCGGCCGGAACGCCGGGCGGCCGTCAGTTCCGCGCCCCAGGTGCGTGCATCGACATTGCGGGTGACGCCGGTTGTCATCTTGTCCATGCCGCCGCCGCTGTAGTCGATCAGCAGGAAGTCGCTGATGGTGTTGTAATAAGCCGAGACGGAGTATTCGGCGTACTCGTCCTTGCGCAGCGCGCCGATGTCCAGTTGTGTTGTCTGTTCCGGTCGCGCCGTGTCGAAGGCGCTGTTCGCCGTTTCCCCGCGCTTGGCGATCAGTTCCCAGTAGTCGGGGAACCGCTCCGATCGGCTCAACCCGGCATAGAGGGTCGTGGGGCTTGCGGACAGGTGTCGTTCCAGACGCAGGAAGCCGCTCGACAGGGTGTCCTCGCGGTTGCGGCCGCCGGTCGGGTTCATCGCCATGGTCATGCCGCCCATGCCCATCAGCATCAGGCTCCGGCGGCGGTCGACGGCTTTCCAGCGGTCGACGCGGGCTCCGGCGACCAGCCGGTCCTGTTCGCCCAGCGCCCGGTCGATTTCGGCAAACAGGCCTTGCTGGTCGAAATCGGCATCATCGGACCACGCGCCGTAGACGCCGTCCGGTTTGGCGCTGCGCGAGCCGTGTTCGTTCGATTGCGCGTCCAGGCCGAGGGTCAGCAGCGCATCCGGCCCCATGAGCAAAGTCCCTGCCACTTTTCCCCCGCGCGTATCGCGCTTGAGGTCGGCGTAGCCCATCATGCCGGGCTTCCGCAGCGTCTGGTCGTCCATGATGTGGTCGACATGGCTGTCATAGACCATCGCTTCGAGCTTTTTCAGCACGGGTCCCGGATCCCGCCACTCGCCGCGCAAGCTGACGCTGTCGCGCAGGAATTGCGTGCCGTCCATCGCCCGGTCGGCATAAGCCGCCTTGCCGTCGCTGCGCCCGCCGGACAGTTCGATCCGGGTCCGGTCGTCGGGCGTCCAGCCGAGCGCGGCCTCGCCACTGTAGCGGTGATAGCCGGAATGGACCTTGTCGCCGTGACCGTCACGGTAGTCGTTCGCGCCGGAGTCGCTGCCGGTCAGGCGGACGTAGCCGCTGCGGTTGCCAAAGCGGACGTCGGCGATTTCGTCATGGCGGGCGGCGGAGGCGGCCAGGGCGCTGACATAGCCTTCGATACCGGGCCGGG
>JAYRMT010000378.1:0-1612 GCA_041912575.1 Fluviicoccus sp.
CCAGAACAGGCCGAGCAGGACAACGATCGGCGTCAGCAGGCAGCCGACCACCTTGCGGAGGGTTTCGGGCATCAGGGCGTCACGCGTGGCGTCCGTCAGTCCGGACGCGCTGATCATAGGTGAAATACAGCTGCATCGGGTTGATGGTCGTCAACGGCCGGACGGGCGCTCCGACTGAATGTGCACAATCGTACCGCTAATAATTTCGCCAATACCCTCTGTTTTACAGGACGAATTGATCTGGATCAGTCTATTATCCAAACAATAAGTGCACATTTGTGCACAAATAGGGAGACCGCCGTTTCCCTGCCCTGATGGTCACGCCCGGAGGCTCACGCCATGAATACCGTCCTGTCCCCGCCCGTTCCGGCTCCCCGCCCTCTCGTCATCGGCCGGCCGCGCCCGGCGCTGCGCCTCACGCCGCCTCCCGCGCCCCTCGCGGTGCAGCGGGAATGCCTGGACGGCCCCGATCCGGCGCTGATGGCGAAGCAGTCCGGCTTCATCGACTTCCTGCTCGACCGCTATTTCCGGCTGGAAATCGACGGCTGGGACCGGTTGCCCGCCGAGCCGTCGCTGCTCATCGGCGTCCATTCCGGCGGACCGCTGACCATGGACGCCTGGACGGTCGCCTTCGCCTGGTGGCGGCGCTTCGGCGAACGCCGCACCCTGCACGCCACCGCCCACGACGTGCTGATGAAAACGCCGGGCCTCGGCCGTTACTTCCGGCGCATGGGCGTGATCAGCCCCGACCGCGAGACGATCCGGGCCGCCTTTGCCAAAGGCGATGACGTGATCCTGTGGCCGGGCGGCGAAAAGGATGCTTTCCGCACGTGGCGCAAGCGCGACACGGCGGAACTGGGCGGTCGCACCGGCTTCATCCGGCTGGCGATCCGCACCGGGCGGCCGATCGTACCGGTAGCGACCGTCGGCGGGCATGACACGCTGTTCGTACTGTCGGAAGGCCGTACGCTGGCGAAATGGCTGAACCTGAAGAAGCGGCTGCGCTCGGAAGTGGCGCCGGTGACGCTGAGCTGGCCGCTCGGTCTGGCCGTGCATGTGACGCCGTTGCAGCACATCCCGCTGCCCGCGAAGATCCGTACCGAATTGCTGGAACCGATCCGGCTGTCCGATGACCCGGCCATGGCCGATGACGAGGCCTACGTGCAGCGCCTGTACGAGGAAGTGGAACGGCGGATTCAGGCCGGAATGGACCGGCTGGCGGCAAAGCGCCGGTTTCCGGTGTTCGGGTAGAAGACGCACGGCCGGCGGCGTGCGGAGGGGAAGGAGACGCATGCCATGCGTCTCTCAGGTCACGGGAGCCTATCGGGGCGCTACGCGGTCGCCACCGCACGCGCCGGGGTTACCGCCTTGGCTTCGGACACCGGCAACACCGCCTGCGCCAGCTCCTCCAGCGCCTCTTCCAGCGCGTGCGTCAGCCGCAAGGGCATGCGCACCGCGTCCGGCGTGGTGGTGACGCAGATGCTGAGCTGGTCCAGGTAGCTCATCACCACGAAATTGAGCGCCATGTTGTCGTACACGCCCACCATGCCGCCGATGCCGCGCAGCATGGCCCCGTCCAGGAACAGCGGCAGCGGCGACCCCGGCACATTGG
>JAYRMT010000379.1:0-1607 GCA_041912575.1 Fluviicoccus sp.
AGTCCTGCATGGGAAAGCTGCTAGAATCCTGAACAGTCCATTCGGAGACCCCATGATGCAGAACCACTACGACTCCGTCGTCATCGGCGCCGGCCCCGCCGGGGAAGGCGCGGCCATGAAGCTTACCAAGGAAGGCCAGCGGGTCGCGGTGATCGACGCCCGGCCCCAGGTCGGCGGCAACTGCATTCATGTCGGCACCATCCCCTCCAAGGCATTGCGGCAAACCGTCTTCAACATCATGCGCTACCAGCGCGACCCGTTGTTCCAGCGCGTCGGCGAGTTGCGCAACGTGCCGCTGTCGCAGGTGCTGGCGCGCGCCCACAAGATCATCGAGGCGCAGGTCGGCGTGCATACGCGCTTCTATGACCGCAACCGCGTCGACCTGTTCAATGGCGAGGCGCGTTTCCTGGATGCGCACACCCTCAAAGTGAATACCCTGGAAGGCGCCAAGGAGACAATCACCTTCGATCACGCCGTCATCGCCACCGGCAGCCGCCCCTACCAGCCGGACGATATCGACTTCAACCATCCGCGCGTGTTCGACAGCGACAAGATCCTGTCGTTGGATTATCCGGTGCAGAAGCTGATCATCTATGGCGCGGGCGTGATCGGCTGCGAATATGCCTCGATCTTCGTCGGATTGGGTTACAAGGTGGACCTGATCAATACCCAGAAGCAGCTGTTGTCCTACCTGGACGACGAGATTGCCGATGCGCTGTCCTACTATCTGCGTGAACTGGGCGTGCTGATCCGCCACCAGGAGCAGATCGATCACCTGGATACGCATGACGACTGCGTGGTGCTGCACCTGAAGTCCGGCAAGAAGATCAAGGCCGACGCCATCCTGTGGTGCAACGGGCGCACCGGCAATACCGATCGCCTGGGTCTGGACACCATCGGGCTCGCCGCCAACAGCCGCGGGCAGGTCAGCGTGGACAAGCAGTACCGGACCTCCGTGCCCAACATTTTCGCCGCGGGTGATGTCATTGGCCCCCCCTCGCTCGCCTCGGCGGCCTACGACCAGGGGCGCAGCGCGGCGGCGCACATCCTCGGCCTGACGGATGCGCCGCATGTGGAGGAGGTGCCCACCGGGATCTACACCATTCCGGAAATTTCCTCGATCGGGCGTACCGAGAAACAGCTCACCGAGGAAAACGTGCCGTATGAGGTCGGACAGGCGTTTTTCCGCCATCTGGCGCGCGCGCAGATCACCGGGGAAACCGTGGGCATGCTGAAAATCCTGTTCCACCGCGAGACGCTGGAAATCCTCGGCATCCACTGTTTCGGCAACAACGCGGCGGAGATCGTGCACATCGGCCAGGCGATCATGCGGCAGCCGAACGGCGGCAATACGCTGAAGTATTTCGCCAACACGACCTTCAACTATCCGACCATGGCGGAAGCCTATCGGGTGGCGGCGCTGAACGGGCTGAACCGGCTGTTCTGATCCCGCGACAGCGGCGCGCCATGAAAAAAGCCCGGATAACCGGGCTTTTTTCATGCAGGGCGGTTGGTTACTCGAAGAACTTGTAGGGGTTCGGCTCCTTCTGGTTCTTGTCCTTGTACTTTTCCAGATCCAGCATGCGGCCCATGCCCAGCATGTTCGC
>JAYRMT010000380.1:0-1596 GCA_041912575.1 Fluviicoccus sp.
TCGAGCAGGGCCTGCGCATGCGCAAGCAGGTGATGGGCGACGCCTTCGTCGACAAGGCCTTCGCCAACGTCGATGCCTTCACGGCGCCGCTGCAGGAATTCGTCACCCGCAACGCCTGGGGCACCACTTGGTGCAGCGATGGCCTCGACCTCAAGACGCGCAGCCTGCTGACGCTGTCCATGTTGACCGCCCTCGGCCGCGCCACCGAGATCAAGGGCCACGTGCGCGGCGCCATCAACAACGGGGCGACGCCGAAGGAAATCCAGGAAACCCTGCTCCACGCGGCGGTCTATTGCGGCATGCCGCTGGCCATCGACGCCTTCCGCTCGGCGCATGAGGTGTTGAAGGAGATGGGGGCGGTCGAGCCGATCTCCGGTTTGCCTTCTCTAGCGCCTTGAATATACTGAACTAGGCGTTCGGTCGGACGCTCGCTGCGGTTGTTGGAAGGTGGCAGAGTCGCGCCGGCCCGGGCAGGCATCAGCTACGGTTGATCGTCGCCGGGCGGTGCCGCTGATTCCGGCGGAGTAAGACGCAAGGAGGTAAGCGCATGCATCTGCACGCTCATCGGAGCCTCGCCCGGGAATGGCTGCTGTCGTGGTGGTGCAGGGCTGGCTGGTCATTCCTTTTTTGTCTCGGCCTCAGCGGCTGTGCCGGGATAACCCTGAATGCCGTTCAGGATGGCCGGCTCGTCGCCGACGGTCCGATCCCCGGGGTCGAAGTCATTCGTCAAGGCGCCCGCCCGCAAGCGCAACCCGACATGGCCCTGGAGCCCGGCGACGAAGTCCGGACGGGGCCGCAAACCAGTGTCGTCCTCAGCTTTCTCGATGGCGCCAGGGTCTTCGTGCAGCCATCAACGCACGTCAGGATCGGGTCGATCTTCGTGTACCTCGGTGAAGTCCTGATCAAGTTCAAAGGCTTCTTCCAGGTTGAAACAAAATATGCCACCGCGGGCTCGGAGGGGACGCAATATCTGGTTCGCGTCGATCCGGGGGATCAGGTACGGGTGGTCGTCGCCGAAGACCGGGTCGGGTTGCTTTCGAGATCGCAGCGCTGGAGCAAGATCATTCTCGGCCCAGGGCAAAGTGCCCGTATTGTCGGCGCGGATCCGCCGCGTGTTGATGAGAAGGGTGCGAGTCCGGAGGAAATCGAGGACATTCGCCAGCGCATCCGCGAACTGGATGCCGTGGTGCCGGAGTATTCCAGCATCGGCCCGCTGCTCGGTGGAGCGCTCGCCATCGGGGCCGGCATCGGCATCGGACAGATGTTGAAGGATAAACACAAGGATCAACCCGATGGTGGTTCGTACGACGGTCGCCAACCCGGTGGCGGAGATTACACCCCGCCCGGCACGCGGCGGCCGCCAGCGAATTAGGGCGACAGGCTGAGTGAACCTGCCGGCGACCGCCATGACCTCGCTATCGACCAGTGACGGCACACCGCTCTCTGGCAAGGGATAGGCGTGCCCAGGATCTTCATCAGCTATCGCCGCGAAGACAGCATCGCCTACGCCGGGCGGCTTTACGATCACCTTGCCCAGCATTTCGGCGCCGACAAGGTCTTCATGGACATCGGCGGAATATCCCCGGGCGAGGACTT
>JAYRMT010000381.1:0-1558 GCA_041912575.1 Fluviicoccus sp.
TGGAATGGCCGGTACGCTGTGCCGCCTCCAAGGCGGCTCGGCAACCGGCGGCCGCTTCCGGCCCGACCACGTCCTGCAGCAGGCGGCCTTCGAAGAGTTCTGCCGGGGCCGCCAGCAGGTCGGCGCCGCCAGGACGATAGCTCTGGATGCGCCCGTCCGGGTCCAGTTCAAACAACAGGTCGGGGATGGCGTTGAGTGTGCTCTGCAACTCGTCACGGGTACTGCGCAGGTTCTCCGTCATGCGCGTGGCCAGCGCCAGCGCACGTTCGCGGGCCGTGGACAACACCCAGGCCATACCGCCCACCAGCAGGCTCAGCGCTCCACCCAACAAGGCAACCAAGCCCGGGCCCGTGTCGCGCCAGCGCTGGTCAAATCCGGGCAAGGCGCGCATGACCAGAGTCCATTGCCGCCCCCCCGGTTCAAGCCACCGAACCTCTTCAAGCGCACCACTGGGCACATCCACGGGCGGTGTCAGCCGCAGGGCCGCATCGACCGCAGGACCGTCATAGATGGCCAGGTCAATGTCCTTGTCCAATTGTTGGCGCATTCCCTGCAACAGATCCTGCATCCGAAAAGGCGCGGCAACCCAGCCCACCAGGCGATCGCGCCGCTGCGGCACCGTCTCCGGCAAGGTGCCGCCCTGGTACAGCGGCAGGTACAGCACCATGCCCAGGGGTTGGGATGTGCCTTCAAACTGGCGCAGGGGTACCGCGGCCGTCAGCGCGAGTTCACCCGTATCGCGCGCACGCTCCAGCGCCTGGACTTCTGCGGCCATCGTGCCCACGTCAACACCCAAGACCAACTGGTTGAGGCGATCCGCCGGCTCGATGTGGGTGATCAGGAGATACTCTGCGCGCTCACCCTCGGGCCAGATGCGGTACTGCAGGTTGCCCTGGGCGCGCACCTGTTGCACATGGTCCAGGGCTTGCTCGGCCTTCAGCCGCTTGACATACGCAATGCCTTGCAGCCCCGGCACGGTGTCTTGCAGATTCAGCGCCGCCACATAGGCCTGAAACTCGCGCAGATCAATCTGTTCCGAGCCGTCGTGGTAGCCCTTGACGCCGCGCAACACCATCTTGTAGGTGTCCATGCGGCTCTTGAAACTGAAGGCCATCCGATCCACCGCCATGGCAAAGGCCTGCTGCTTGCGGTGCTGGTGCGCCAATCGTTCGGTGTGCCAGTACAGCGCCGTCAAGCACAGAAAAAACAGCATCAACCCCAATGACACCCAGGCAGGCCGACGCCAGCCGCTGACGGCGGGTGTGGTCTGGTGCTGCAATTGTGCGGGTTCGTGCATGAAGGCGAAGTCCCCTCCGTCAGGGTTGGGCGGGATCCAGGGCGGCAAGGCCCATTAGTCTTGACCAGAACATTATGCTGAACTCTCACGGTACCTTATGGCGCTGTCGCCAGAGTGACCAGAAGTTGGTGATTTCACTGCATCAGTAGTGTCCGGCTTATTTGATGCTGAAGGGCGGAAACACCAGTATTGATGCGGGTTCCAGAGGATTCATGGGTGTCCACGATTTGAATTTCGTTTCGCTCATTTGCGATGCTTGCG
>JAYRMT010000382.1:0-1555 GCA_041912575.1 Fluviicoccus sp.
GCCTGATGCTGACCGGGATGCCGATGCTCGGCTTCATCCTGTTCCGGCGCAGCCTGGTGCTGTCGTCCTTCGTGGTCGGCGTGGCGGGCGTGGTGGGCTCATCCTACGCCTCGGCGCTCGGCTGGACGCCCTACGCGCCGCTGATCAACGTCGGGCCGACCCCGCCCTACACGCTGTGCACGCCGTTCTGGATGGCCAGCAATTACCTCTTCATCGCGCTGACCGTGTCGCTGGTGTTCCTGCTGTCCGACCGCATCCTCGGGCACTGGCGCGAACGCGAGGCCTACATCCACGGCCTGACCCTGACCGATCCGCTGACCGCCATCCACAATCGCCGCAGCATCCTGGCGCTGCTGGAAAAAGAACTGGCGCGCACCCGCCGCCACGGCCCGCCCGTGGGGCTGGTGGTGCTGGACCTGGACCACTTCAAGCAGATCAACGACCGCTGGGGGCATCCGACCGGCGACCGCGTGCTGCGCCTGGCCGCCAGCCTGCTGCAGGCCAGCATCCGCCAGTGCGATGCGGCGGGGCGTTTCGGCGGCGAGGAATTCCTGCTGCTGCTGCCCGATACCACCAGCGAGGGCGCGCTGACCCTCGCGGCGCGTTGCCGAGAAAAACTGGAAGCGCTCGAAGTCTTCACCGACACCGGCGAGCGTTTGCCGGTGACCGCCAGCTTCGGCGTGGTCTGCAACGACCAGGACCTCAACCTGGATGTCGAGGGCATGATCCGCCTCGCCGACACCGCCCTCTATCGCGCCAAGTCCGACGGGCGCAACCGGGTGCAACCCGCCCTTGCCTGATACAGCCGGGACCGCCGGGTCCCGGTCGTCGCCTTCCGCCTGCTCTGGCCGGAATTAACCGAGCATTGTCCGTCCTTATCCTGCGCGCTTTCTGTCGCCTGCCTAAATTCCCGCCCCGTGGCCCACGCCTTTCCGGACCGGAAGGCGTTCCGCAACAACAAGAACAATTGCCCGGAGCAGGAGTTTCCCCATGTCGCACACCCCCCGTTTCCATGCGCTGCTGGCCGCCTTGCTGGCCGTGCCCGCGCTGTCCGTCTCCGCCGCCCCGGCCTTGGGGCCGGGCGACGCGTCGTTCTACACCCCGCCGTCCGGCGCGACTGCGGGCAATCGCGGCGATTTGGTCTGGTACCGGCCGGCCACGGTGAGTCTCGGTGCGGGCGCGCCGGCCCTGCAGGCCTGGAATGTCCTTTACCGTTCCACCGATGCGCTGGGCGCGACCAATGTCGTCACCGGCACCGTGATCGTGCCCACGACCCTCTGGACCGGTGCCGGCGAACGCCCGGTCATCGGCTATGCGGTCGGCACGCACGGATTGGCGCAAGGCTGTGCGCCCTCGGCCCAGCTGGCGCAAGGCAGCGATTATGAAAACGCCAACCTCGCCGCCGCGCTTTCCGCCGGGTATGCAGTACTGGTCACCGACAATCCGGGCTACACCACCGGAGCCACGCCCAGCTACATGACCGGCGCGGCGCAAGGCCATGCCCTGCTCGACCTGTTCACCGCCGCCGCGCAGATCCCCGGCGGGGGGGTGAGTC
>JAYRMT010000383.1:0-1547 GCA_041912575.1 Fluviicoccus sp.
GCGGCTGCCGCCAAACAGGGAAGTCATCAATCCGGCGATGATCGCCGTATACAGGCCCTGTTCCGGTTTCGCGCCGGAAGCGATTGCGAAGGCCATCGCCAGCGGCAGGGCGACGACGCCAACCACCAGTCCGGAAATCAGGTTGGGTAACCAATGGGAACGGCCCAGTAAGCCGGCGTTTCGGGCTTCCAGTATGGCGATCATGTGGGTTCCATTGCGGAAGGGAGAAGGAAGTCCTTGTATTATACAGGGTTTTTCTGATTTCAGGGTGTTTGTTGACCGGATTTTCCGGAATTTCCCTTGCGTCGCGCCCGTGCGATAAAGCGCGCGGGATGGAGGCTTTCCCGCGTGCGGCGCGGTATCGGGCAGGGTTCGCCATGCAGGTCGGCCGCCAGGATTTCCGCCGCCAGCGGGGCCATGCAGAACCCCTTGGAGCCGTGACCGACGGAAGCGTAGAGTCCGGGCAGGCAGTCGGTGGCGCTGCCGGGACAGGGCAGGGGACCGATCACCGGCAAATAGTCGCGGCTCTGGGTCCGCAAGGAAGCACGTCCCGCCCAGTCGAGCCCCTCCGGCAAGGCGGATGCCAACGCGGGGACGAAATGGGACAGCAACTGCCGGTTGTGGTCATGGTCGGCTTCGCGGATGTCCACCTCTGCGTCACGCGGTAGAAAGGATGCGCCCAGGCAATGCTCGCCGTCAAACGCCGGAGTGACATATCCCCCGTAGGAGAGCACCGTGCGAAGCGATCGCAATCCCGGCGTGGTCGGGAAACGGCTGATCTGGCCGCGCACCGGATAGAGCGGCAGGTCGAGCTCGGGTTGCAGTGCCTGAATGCCCAGCGCGTTGGCGAGGATGAGCACCGGTGTGTCCAGGATGACGGCGTTTCCGGCGTCAAAGAGCTTCCACCTTCCGCTGTCGGTATCGTGCGTGATGCGGGCGATATCGGTATTCCAGCGACAGGTGATGCCCGGTGTCGCCAGCCAGCGGCGGTAGAGCGGGCCGGGGTGCAGGTATCCGGCCTGGGGAAAATAGAGGCAATCCGCAGCCAGCGGCACGCCGGCCAGACGGGATGCGGCGGCCGCATCGGCGTGCTCGACCAGAATATCCCGCCAGGGATGACCGGCCAGCTTGTCGCCCTCGCGAGCCTGGTTGCCGGTCAGGAGCCAGAGCAGGCCGGGTTGCCGCCAGGCATCAGGGAGGTGCGCCGCTTCCGCGAGCAGGTGCAGGTAGGCTTGTTGCTGGAAGTGCCAGGCCGCCTGGTCCGGCATGGCGATCTTGGGGTAGATGATGGCTGCCGGGTTGCCGGACGCGCCCGCGCCGGGGCCGTCCGCGCGGTCGATCAGGTCTATGCGCCAGCCGCGCCCCGCGAGTGTCCGGGCGATGCTGACGCCCGCAATCCCCGCGCCGATGACCGCCGCATGACGCTCCCCCCGATAAGGGCGCGGACGAGGCAGGTCCGGCGCGGGCATGTCGCTGTCGTCATGGACCGCGACAATCATTTCCCGTTTGCGGCCGAAACCTTTCTGGCGGGTGACGGAGAATCCGCT
>JAYRMT010000384.1:0-1540 GCA_041912575.1 Fluviicoccus sp.
ATCTGGTCGACGACGCGGCCGTCCGGCGTTTCCCAGCGCCGCCACTGCTTGCCGTAGACCGGCCCGAGGTCGCCGTTCTCGTCGGCCCATTCGTCCCAGATGCGGACGCCGTTTTCCTTGAGGTAGGCGATATTGGTGTCGCCCTGCAGGAACCACAGCAGTTCGTGGATGATCGACTTGAGGTGCAGCTTCTTGGTCGTCATCATCGGGAAACCCTGCGCCAGATCGAAGCGCATCTGCCAGCCGAAAACGGAGCGGGTGCCGGTACCGGTGCGGTCGGCTTTGTCGTGGCCGTGCTCCAGCACGTGGCGCATCAGGTCGAGGTATTGCTGCATGGTTCCCGGGGCGGCGAAGAGAATGGGAAGGGAATTCTACAGCTTGCCGGTGTCGGTGCGGGACTATAATGCCCCGGGCAGCGTGGCCGGCTACGGCTGGAATGGCTCGGGAGGGGAGCATGGATGCCTGGATGATAGCGATTCTCGCCCTGTGTGGCAGTTGCGGCGGCATGCTGCTGACCATGATGTGGCGCCACCGGCTGCCGCCGCATCACCAACAGGAGGAAACCCGGGATCTCCTGAAGATCGCCGTCGGCGTCATGGCGACGCTGGTCGCGCTGATTCTCGGCATGCTCGTCGGTTCCGCGAAGGGTACCTTCGATACCGCCAACGCCGCCATCGCCGTCGAGGGCGCGAAGGTCATCGAACTCAACCGTGTCCTGCTCGACTACGGTCCCGAGACGCAGCCGGTGCGTGCCGCAGTGCGCGACAAGGTGGTGGCGATGGAGGCGCGGATCTGGCCGGCGAGCGGGCGGCCGGACACGGCGAGCCTGCTCCGGGACGCGGACGGCGAGCGCTCCTGGGACGATGTCCTGCAGGGCATCCGCCGCCTGGAGCCGGGGAATGCTATGCAGGAGCACCTGAAAAGCCGCGCCCTGCAACTGGCGGGCGACATTTCGGTGGAGCGCTGGCTGCTGTTCGAGCAGATGCAGGCCGGGCTGCCGCTCATCCTGTTGCTGGTGCTGATTACCTGGGTATTCCTGCTGTTCATCGGCCTCGGCCTCATCGCCCCGCGCAATTCGACCGCCGCCATCGCCCTGCTTGCCTGCGCGCTTTCGATGTCGGGCGCCATCTTCCTGATTGTCGAGCTGACGCGCCCGCTGGATGGCTGGATCCAGGTTTCGAAGCTGCCGGTCGTGCGGGCGCTGCAGATGATCAGCAAGTAATCCGCTGGACGGCAGTGCGCCGCTTCGCGATAGAATCCACAAAAAAACGGTCAGCCAATTCCGATCAATCAGTGTCCGGGGGAGAAATGCTGGAAAGGTTGCTCAGCCTGCGCCGGATCGGCGGGACGAAGACGGATCACCCGCTGGCGGATCCCCGCGAGTTGCGGCGCATCATCGGCGACATTCCGGCCGACAACACCTTCAAGGCGATTGACGAGATCATCGGCTGGCTGGAGTCGCTGCAGGGCGCCCGGGACTTTCCCGAGGACCGCCTCTACGAGGCGCTCAGCCGCCTCGACGACGCGGCGCAGCCGCATC
>JAYRMT010000385.1:0-1540 GCA_041912575.1 Fluviicoccus sp.
GGCCGCGGCAGCCGGCGCCGTCAACGACTGGCGGCTGGCGCAAATCCGCGCCGGAGAAGCGCAGATCGTCGCGGACAGCGCCGAAATCTTCCAGCCGCAGGAAATCAATTATCCCGCCCTGAACGGCGTCAGCTACAACAAGGGTTGCTACACCGGGCAGGAAATCGTCGCCCGCCTGTATTTCCGCGGAAAATTGAAGCAGTGGACGCACCGCTTTTCGGCGCCGCTCACGGAATGCCCTGCCCCGAATGCGACGCTCCAGCACGCGGACGGCTCGTCCGCCGGTCATGTCGTGATGGCTGCGCGATCGGAGGAAGGCATCGAAATGCTGGCGGTGGTCAAGCATGATGCGCTCGAGGGACTCAACCTGAACGGTGTGCCCGTCACCGCGCAATCCCTGCCCTATACGGTGTTACCGCGCGACTGACCCCGGCGTCCCCCGGAGCAGCACCGCTTCTCCGGGATTGTCCGGGTTGAAATAGACCGTCACTTCCTGGCCGACCGGATATTTGAGGCGGGTGTTTTCCAGCCCCCAGCGGCTGGAAGAGGTTTCACTGTCACCGTATCCGTACCGGTAACGGTTACCCTCGAAGCTTTTTCCCCCGGCTTGATAGCGATAGCGGATATCGAGGACATACTCCATGCGACCGTGGGTGGGTGAATCCTGACGCCAGGCGTAATTCACGGAGGAATGGGTAATGACGCCGGTCACCGGCGTCCAGTGTTCGCTGTCCTTGCCCTTGATCCGGCCGTGCAGCACCGTGAATAGGATGGAAACCAGAAAAACCGCCGCCCAGACCTTGTTGTCGATACGCATGGGCGGTCTCCGTTGCGGTCACTAGTCGCGCGTGGCGATGCCCTGGATCATCGCCGCGCCGAAGCGGATCATCTTCGGATGGTCATAACGCCGCAAGGACTGGAAACGGAACCCCGCTTCGCGGAAGGTCGCGGCGGTATCGCGATTGAGATGACAACCGCAGGCCAGGTGTTTCCAGGCTGGCGTCAACCGATCCTGCCACTTTGCCACGCCCTGATCCGGCGAGCGCACATGCTCCAGGAAAAGCAGCTGCCCGCCCGGCTTCAGCACGCGTCGCGCTTCACGCAGGGCTCGCAAGGGATCCGGGATCGTACAGAGCACCAGACACATCAGCACCGTATCGAAGCTCTCGTCCGGGAAGTCCAGCGCCTGCGCATCACCGACCGCCAGCGTCTGCGGGAACGACAGCGACAACTTGCGCGACGCCTGCCGGGCGCGATCCAGCATCGCCGCGTCAGGCTCGATGCCCACCACTTCCGTGACGTCAGGCCCATAGTGCGGCAGGTTGGCGCCGGTGCCGATGCCCACCTCCAGCACCCGCCCGCGACAGCCGGCAATCACCTCCTTGCGTTGCGGCCAGAACGGACGGGTCGCCAAATCCAGCACGTGCGGGAAGATGTGATCGGCGTAAAAGGACATGAGGACCTCGCTTAATCCAGAATGTGTTCCAGATCCGCCAGGGGATGCGGTCCGGACCACGGTTCCCGATAATGGCCATCCAGC
>JAYRMT010000386.1:0-1540 GCA_041912575.1 Fluviicoccus sp.
TCGGTCGAGATCAACGGCAATGCCATGGGGCAGTTCATTACCAGCGGCATGATCAACGGCCGGGTGGTGCAGTTCCTGGTGGACACCGGAGCCAATACCGTGTCGATGACGCGCAATGACGCCAAACGCCTGGGCATCGATTTCCGGCGGATCGGCGAGGCCTCCGGCAGCAATACGGCCAACGGGATGGTCAAAAGCTGGCGTATCCTGCTGGACAAGGTCAAGGTCGGCCCGATCGTGGTGAACGCCGTGGACGCCTCCGTTCGTGATACCGACGATAACCTGCCGATCCTGCTGGGGATGAGCTTTCTGGGCCGTATCCGCATGGAACACGACCAGAACCGGCTGATCCTGACCGGCCGGTAGCCATCCGTTTTTCCCCGGCGCGTCCGGACTTTGCTACAATCGGCCACTTTTCCCCTCCAGCGAGAGTCCGCGCGTGTCCGTTGTCTTTGTCGCCGCTTCCCGCTTGCCCACCCGGCACGGCCTGTTCACCATCCATGCCTTCGAGGAGCCCGGTACGGGCGAAGAGCATGTCGCCCTGAGCATGGGCGATGTCGCGGATGGCGAGCCGGTGCTGGTGCGGGTGCATTCGGAGTGCCTGACCGGGGACGGTTTCGGCTCCCTGCGCTGCGATTGCGGCCCCCAGTTGGAAGCCGCCATGGCCAAGGTGGCCGCCGAAGGACGCGGCGTCATTCTGTACCTTCGTCAGGAAGGGCGGGGTATCGGCCTGGTGAACAAGGTGCGCGCCTACGCCTTGCAGGACCAGGGTGCGGACACGGTGGAAGCCAATGAACAGCTGGGTTTCGCCCCCGACCTGCGCGAGTACGGCATGTGCGAGGACATGCTGCGTCACCTGGGCGTGCGCAGCGTGCGCCTGATGACCAACAACCCGCTCAAGGTGGCGGCGCTGGAACAGCACGGCATCACGGTGGCGGAGCGGGTGCCGCTGATGACCGGCCGCAATCCCCACAACGACCAGTATCTCGATACCAAGCAGGCGAAGATGGGGCACCTCTTCGGCAGCGAGGATCCAGTCTGAACCTTCCGGTCCGGCGAGTATCCGCCGGACCCGGCATGTCCCGGGGCGTCAGACCCCGATGTTGGCGAGCAGGCGGAAAACACTGCCGACGGCCGTTGACGCCACCGGATGTTCCGCCTCCAGGCGCGCCTCCCAGTCCCTCAGCGCATCCAGCAGCTTTTGCGGGTTCACCGGTTCCTGGGCCTGCAGGTGCACTTCCACGTCCGCCAGCGTGCGCGTGAGTTCGTCGTGCTGGGGGGGCGCCAGCGGTTGCTGGTGCAGGGCGGCTTTCGCCTTGGCGATTTCGTCGCCGATCAGTTGCTTGCTCATCCGATATCTCCGGCCAGGGGTAGGGAATGGGGTTCCGCGAGGAGCGCCAGGCGCTGCCGTATGGCGCGCTCGATCCCGGCGGCGTCCAGGCCGCAGGCGGCCAGCATTTCGCCGTGGGCGGCGTGTTCGATGAAGGCGTCCGGGATGCCGATATGCAGGACCGGCATGACAATGCCCTCGGCCGCCAGG
>JAYRMT010000387.1:0-1539 GCA_041912575.1 Fluviicoccus sp.
CGCATCCTGATGACGCTGGTGGTGCCGGACGGCTGGACC
Organism: Fluviicoccus sp.; assembly: GCA_041912575.1. Classification (GTDB taxonomy): domain Bacteria; phylum Pseudomonadota; class Gammaproteobacteria; order Pseudomonadales; family Moraxellaceae; genus Fluviicoccus. The sequence continues at coordinate 40 of JAYRMT010000387.1, forward strand.
TATCCGGGCGACGGCGTGCATCCGCTGTTCGCCCGGCCGGTGCTGACGCAGCCCGGCATGCAACGGGTGGCGCTGGACATCGACGTTCCCAAGCTCGACGAGGTGGTGCGTACGCTGGACGCGACGCGGATCCCGGTCGAACACATCTATGACTTCTGAACCCGCCCGGAGCCTGACATGAACCGACTCAACCGCCGCGCCTGGCTGAAACTCGCGTTGACCGGCAGCGCCGCCGTCGCCCTGGAACCGGTCCTGGCGCTCGCCGCCGACCTCTCCGACAGCGGGCAGAATCTGTGGGCCGTCGACGGTCTGTCCAACTTCCACGCCATCTACGACGACACGGCGCAACGGGACGCCTTCCTGCCCTTCCTGCGCAATGTGTATCACCTGTACCCCGAGCAGGAATTCCATGAACTGATCCGGACGAGCACCCTCGCCCTGCCGAGCGATGCCGCCATTTACCGCGCGGTGCAGGGACAACTGGGCAAGATCCGTCCGGTGCTCGGCGACCTGCGGTTCGGCCTGCCCGCGCTCCGTCACCAGAAGCAGGCGATGCTGGAGGAAACCCTGCAGTTGCTGGGTTCGAACCGCACGGTGAACGGCTATCTGGAAATCGGCACCACCGGCCGCTACCTGAGCGTGCTGCGCTCGGCGCTGGACTTGCAGGGCGAACGCATCCTGCTGCATTCGCGTAAACCGGCCTGGTCGGCTGAAGATATCCTGGAACGCGGCCGGCTCGGCATGCCGGGGCGTTTTGTCGACCTGCGCGACTACGCCGCCGTGAGCCCGACGGACATTCCGGACGGCGGTCTGGACCTGATCACCAACTTCATCGGCTTCCACCACGCCCCGGCCGAACGACTGGACGGTTTCGTGCGCTCCCTGCATCGCGTGCTGCGACCGGGCGGGCGGATGGTGGTGCGCGACCATGCGGTGGATTCGCCGATCATGAACCACCGGGTGGCGCTGGCGCACGATGTCTTCAACCTCGGGCTGAACGCGCCCTGGACGGTGAACCGGGAGGAAATCCGCCATTTCACGTCGCTGGACGGCTTGCGGACGTACCTGGCCGCGCGCGGCTTCCGGCCGGAAGCCGGCGAGATTTACCAGCCGGGGGATCCGACGCGGAATGCGTTGATGGTGTTCAGCAAAGTCTGAGGGCGGAACAGAATTTCCGGATCTGACCGGAACCGTAGGGGCGCATTGCGTGCGCCCTCGTGAACGAGCACTTCGTTTTTCAGGGAGTTGGCCGCCTGTTCGACGAAGAAGGGCGCACGCTGTGCGCCCCTACGAAATCCGGCCCCGCCCGGCCAGTCTCGCCTGATAAAACCCGATATCGTGGTTCGGCCACAATTCCGCCCCGGCCTCCGTCGCCAGCCCCTTCAGCTTGCGGATGGACGCCAGCGCCAGATCCTCCCGCTCCTGCCAGCACAGGCCCGGCGCGACTTCCGCCTCCAGATTCTCGCGGAGATCGGCCGCATCGCCGCAGAGGATCACCGG
>JAYRMT010000388.1:0-1537 GCA_041912575.1 Fluviicoccus sp.
GGAGCAACGGAAATCAGTGGCAGCATCTTCAGCGAGAGCTTCAAGACGGCGACGCAGCAAGCCGCTCTCCAGCTCAAGAACAATCTTCCTTCGGGATTCCTGCAGCAGATCACATTCAGCGGCACCGCCGGGGCAAATTGCGGTGGTACCGATTGCGGCTCCGTCACGACCGGTGACAACCTCGTGCACACGGTGAACACCGTTGCGGTCGTGACAGTCAACAACATGACATCTATCACCTGGGCTGATGCTGACGGCAACTCGCTGACCCTGATGCTGGACGCCGCCAACAAACCGCAATCGCTGTCCAAAGTCAGTGCGGACGGCGCAGGCTTCCTGGCATGCACCAGCACCGGCACGGCGTGCAGCGGCGTGACCGTGGATACCGTCAACAAGACCGTTACGCTGAACAATGTCGTCCTGCACGACATCGGCGCCAACGCGACGGGCACCACGACCTTCAAGTCCGGGTCGCTGAAATACAACGTCACCAGCACGGGCGGTTCGGGCCAAGCCTGTCTGGCGACCATCAACTACACCATTACCGGCATTCCGGTGGTCGGCTCCGCCAGCGGCTCGTACAAAGTCTGCTACAACAACTTCCCGCAGAATGCCGTGTGCGGCGCCTCGAACGCCCAGCTAAGCGCGCTGGCCAGCGGCGTCAATGTCCCGACCGGTTTCCCGGGCGGGTCGGCGACCTACAGCTACGCCTTCAATCCGGTGGCGAACTGCGCCAGTTCCGGTGCGATGGTCACGGTCAACTACCAGTAATCGTTCACCTGCATGAAAAAGCGCGGCTTCTGCCGCGTTTTTTCTTTCTGCTGGCTCCGACTCCCCTATCCGGTCAGTCGGTCATGATGCGCGCCATCACGCACTTCAGGTATTCCGTCTCTCCGATCGCCGGATGCACCGGATGATCCGCTCCCTGCCCGCCCTGGTACACCACCTGCGCCAGCCGGTCGATATGACGGCTTCCGGCCCGGATGACATCCACCAGTTCATCACGCGTCAGGTGCATGGAGCAGGACCCGGATACCAGCAGCCCGTCCCGGCCCAGCAAGCGCATGCCGAGTTCGTTGATCCGGCGATAGGCCTGCACGCCCACGCCATGATCCTTGCGCTTCTGGATGAAGGCGGGCGGGTCGAGGATCACCACATCGAAGTGTTCGCCCGATTGCTTGAGCTCGGTCAACACCTGGAAGGCATCCCCCTGACGGGTCGCCACACGGTCGGCCAGACCGTTCAACGCGGCATTGCGACGGACAAAGTCCAACGCAAACTCTGAAGCATCGACACAAACGACTTCGCGCGCGCCATAAGCGGCCGCCTGTACGCCCCAACTGCCCGCGTAAGAGAACACGTCCAGGACCCGCTTGCCCTCCACCAGCCCTTTCAAACGGGCGCGTGATTCGCGGTGATCGTAGAACCAGCCGGTCTTCTGTCCTTCCCTCACCGGCGCCAGGAAACGCACGCCGTTCTCGATCAGCTCAATCTCGTCTGGCACCTCGCCCGCCGCCACGATCACTTCCTCCGCGAG
>JAYRMT010000389.1:0-1520 GCA_041912575.1 Fluviicoccus sp.
AGTTCTGCCCGGCCAGCTGAAAACCCCGCACATTGGCGAACATCGGTTCCTTCACCTCGTGGATGCGGTGCTTCGGGAACGCCGCCTTCACCGCCTTGCGGAACAGGAACGCCCCGCCCCCGACCAGAATGATGTTCTGCAGGCTGTGCGGTGCCTCGATCCACTCCTTCATCGTCGAGACAGCCTGCTCGGCAACGGTCTCCGCCAGGGGTAGCAGGCGCTTCATGTCGTACGGCTTTTGGAAGATCATCGGCTGCTTGCCCGTGCGCAACGCCAAGTCGATGGCGTCGTAGTCCCGGTACGGCGAGCCGATATCCTTGGTGATCTCGGCTGCCAGCAGGCGCAGCACGTCGGACATGCCGCGGTTGAACGAATAGCTCTGCTTCTGCACGAGACGCATGCCTCGGGCCACCAGCCAGTCGAAGGTGCGCGAGCCCGGGTCGATGATCAAGCTCTGCTCGTTGCCGATGATCGCCATCTTCTGGTGCTCGGAGGCGAAGTGCGCCAGCGCCCCTTGCGGCTGGGCCACCGCCATGGCCTTGCCGACCGTCACCACCTTGCCGCCCCCGATGTCGTGCCGGCCGGTCATTGCTTTCTCCAGCGCCGCTTTCTTGACCGCGAAGAGCGCCACGGGCAGCCCCACCACCAGGAGGTCGATGTGGCTCACCTTCATCATGGCGAGCGCCCCCCGCAGCAGCGCCATGTACTCGGGCGTCTCGGTGTATTCATCGTGCAGTTGCTTGGCGCGAAACGTATCGGCGGCGAGACTCACGTCCGGCCCGACCTCGTAGAACAGCGGGCCGATGGGGATGCACACGGTTTTCTTGCGCTCGCTCGCCGGCCACGACGGTGAGTCGTCGCTCGACGGATAGGCGACAGAGGGGAAGCTGGCGCAGCGAATGTCGGTACCGGCTGCGGCAGTGACGAATTTGGTGTTGCCGGATCCGACATCCACCGCTCTGACGATCAATTCCATAGCAAGACTCCGAGGTAGGGTTGAGGTCGATCAGCATCGACAGCGCGATCTGATCCCGCCACACGGAATCCCTACTCAAAGAGGCCGATTTCGGCATCGGGCCCGGGCCGCTGTCAGCGAAACGGCGATCCACGGACATTTCGCTGACACCTGAAAGCGTCATCTCCCAGCGGGGCGGCGTGTGTGTCACTACGCTCTCATTCAAATGGCGGCCATCAACCCCATGCGCGGCAGATGCCGCCGGAGCGATCCGCGCGCGAGCATCGCCCTGAGTTACCCCGCTCAGGACCAGAGGCAGAGATTTCCCCCGTCAAGCCCGCCCGCCGCCTCGTTGCGCGCCGCTTCGCGACAATAAATGCGCCTTACCGCACTCTCCCGGGCGCGCAAGTGCCACCCGCAATCCTCCGCCAATCGCCGCGCTTTCGAGCCGCCCGCTTGACCGCCCTACCCGCTTGGCGTCAACTACGGTTTCCCGAGGGCCATCCTGGCCCCGCTCCATCGCGGAGCAAAAGGCGTCGCAGTCGTTACCTGCCATTGAAACGCC
>JAYRMT010000390.1:0-160 GCA_041912575.1 Fluviicoccus sp.
CCCTGTTCTGAGTCACTCAGCCGCCGTGCGGTTCCTCGCGCATTTCCCGTTGCAGGAAATAGTTCAGGCCGGTCCGGATCACCGCGATCGCGCCGAGCTGGCCGATCTGCTGCCAGCTCGGCGCCACGGCCGTGGACAGGATGTCGGCCGCGAGCTGGAA
>JAYRMT010000390.1:170-1507 GCA_041912575.1 Fluviicoccus sp.
CGTCCGCCGCGCGCCGACGGCCAGTTGCCCCTGTTCTGAGTCACTCAGCCGCCGTGCGGTTCCTCGCGCATTTCCCGTTGCAGGAAATAGTTCAGGCCGGTCCGGATCACCGCGATCGCGCCGAGCTGGCCGATCTGCTGCCAGCTTGGCGCCACGGCCGTGGACAGGATGTCGGCCGCGAGCTGGAATTCCAGCGCCAGCGCCAGATAGCGCGCCAGTTCCAGGCGCACCTTCGAAAACCCGGCGCTGCCGCCCTGACGGCCCTGAACCACCAGATGCCGCAAGGCGATCAGGATGCCGCCGGCGATGATCAGCGCGCCGATCAGTTCGATGCCCAGTTTCAGCCACATCACGGCGGCGACGATGAATTGTTCGGTCTGGTCAAACACGGGGCTTCCCCTCCGGGCCTTTTGTTCAGTATAACGCCGCCATCCCTCTCCGGAAGCCGCCGTTCATGTCCGACACCGACGACCGCACCCGCATCGACAAATGGCTGTGGGCCGCCCGTTTCTACCGCACCCGCTCGCTGGCCAAGGACGCCATTGAAGGCGGCAAGGTGCATTGCGACGGCCACCGGGTCAAGGTCAGCAAGGAGGTGAAGGTCGGCATGGTGTTCACCATCCGTCAGGGTTTCGACGAAAAAACGGTGACGGTGAAGGCGCTGAGCGAAGTGCGCGGTCCCGCCCCCGTGGCGCAGCAGCTCTACGAGGAAACGGCGGACAGCCTCGCCCGCCGTGAAGAACATGCCGCGCAGCGGAAAGCGGCCAATCTCGCCTACCCGGACCATCGCCCCAACAAGAAGGAACGCCGGCAGATCCACCGCTTCCAGGACAGCTGGCAGGACGACTGAGACTGCGAAATCACGACAGCAAGCTGTCGGCCCGGATCAAGCCCGTCACCCCGGAAACGGTTATAAATTGCCCATCACAACGATAACGACCGTTTTCCGAGGGGTTTCCCATGCGTTCGATCCTTGCCGCCCTGTCCCTGGCGGGCAGTCTGCTGGCCGCTCCGGCCGCCCATGCGCTCTTCAACCCTGTCGACTTGCTGGCGACTATGCAGTTTGACGGCACCGACTGGTTCGACACCGGCGAGCAGAATTTTCCGCAGCCCTACGCTTTCACTCCCTATGACAGCAATGTCGAGCACAACAAGGAAAACCTGGTCCGCTTCAAGATCGGCGCCAATGTGACCGGCACCGGTTCGACCGGCTGGACCAACCGCGGCCCCAACGACCAGCGTCCGGCCGTGTATTTCCACTTCGTGCAGTCCGGCGGTTATGACGTCTACGAATACTGGCTGTATTACGCCGACAACGACTGGATCAATGACCACGA